>NZ_JBMDKQ010000002.1:0-321378 GCF_057809795.1 Sphingobium sp. FG125 | reverse complement strand
AGGGGCCAACGGGTCACTGCCAGCTCTCCATTACTGGATCTGCCCATAAGACAAGAGTTGTAAGCGACGCGGGCATGCTCGCAGTCCTCGCAGGCCTCGACGTGACCACCAAGCGCAGCAGTTCGGCAGAGCTCGATCGCCGACATGACGCGACGTTCCACGCGGCCAAGATGGCCGTCGTTGGCGTGGCGATAGGCATGACCATGGCGGCGGAAAATATCCGCCACCTCCAGATCGGAACGCATGGTCCCGGCTCAGGCGGGCGGCACCACCTCGAGCGTCAAACGGTCGAGCGGGCTCTGCGCCGCAGCGATCGTGGTCGTGGCAACCTGGGTATAGCGCGCTGTCGTCGAGAGACTGTTATGCCCCAACAACACCTGGATAATGCGGATATCGACACCGCTCTCGAGCAAATGGGTGGCAAAGCTGTGGCGCAGCGTGTGTACGCTGACCTTCTTGGTCAATCCCGCCGCCTTGGTGGCTGACCGGCACGCCGAATGGAGCACAGTCACGTCGATCGGCCTCTCGCCCCGACCAGGGAATAACCAGTCGGTCGGACGGGTCAGCCGCCAATACGTCCTCAGGATATCGAGCAACTGAGCCGAAAGCATCACTGTGCGATCCTTGGCACCCTTGCCGTGGCGAACCTGCAGCAGCATCCGGTCGCTGTCGATATCGCCAATCTTCAGGCTCACCGCTTCCGATACGCGCAGTCCCGCAGCATAGGCAGTGGTCAGCGCGGCACGGGACTTCAACGACAGCACCGCCTCAAGAAAGCGTACCACTTCGTCGGGACTTAAGATCGCGGGCAGCTTGCGAGGCGTGCGCGCATAGGCGATCCGCTCGGGTATCTCGCCCCGGTTCAGCGTCACCCCATAGAAAAAGCGCAATGCGCACACGGTCTGGTTCAGCGATGGCCAGGAAATCCCCTGCGACACGAGATAGACCTGAAATGCCCGGACATCCTCCAGCCCAAGCCGATCCGGTGAACGTCCAAAGTGACGACTGAACTTTGTGACGGCGTGAAGGTAAGAACGCTGGGTAGCCGGCGACAAGTTGCGCAACATCATGTCGTCGATCATACGACGGCGCAGCGGGCTAACCGCTGTTGTGGTATCAGCCATGGGGTGGTCTCCTGATCAGGGGTTGGTCTCAGCAACCAAACCTTCTCATCAGGAGGCCATTCCAGCCAATACCTACGAAGCTCCCGCGTCAGCGGGTTTGTTCAATCCCTATTGTCCACAGACCTTTAGAAAAGACACTTATGGCGATTTTTTCTCGGAGCAGCACGCTTGTGAAGGCCATGCTCGTGAATTGGCTGCCCTGATCGGTATTGAAAATCTCCGGTTTGCCGAAGCGCGCCAATGCTTCTTCCAGAGCCTCGACACAAAAATCGGCTTCCATCGTGATCGACACCCGCCAGGCCAGAACCTTGCGGCTGAACCAGTCCACGATGGCAACGAGATAGACAAAGCCCCTCGCCATCGGAATGTAACTGATGTCGGTCGCCCAGACTTGGTTGGGACGCACGATCGCCAGCTTGCGCAGCAAATAGGGATAGATCTTGTGCCCCAGCGCGGGCCCTTCGACAAGCTCAGGAGAGCCTTCGATGTGCTCGGGCGGCGGTAGATCGCCTCAATCGCTATCGTCTTCATCAGCGTGCCAACATGCTGGCGGCCGATCTTGAAGCCCTCCTGCCGGAGCAGGTCGCGCAGCATCCGGCTCCCGGCGAATGGAAACTCCAGGTGCAGTTCGTCGATCCGCCGCATGATGGCGAGATCGGCAGGCGGCACCGGTCTGGGCAGATAATAAATGCTGCCCCGGCTGATCCCCAGCTCCCGGGCTTGCCGCGCCAACGGCAGTGCGTGCGAACGGTCGATCATCGTTTTGCGCTCGGCAACAGTCCCGCCTTCCCGAGCGCCCCTGACAAAAAATCGTTCACCAACGTCAGTTCACCGATCTTGGCGTGCAGCGTCTTTACGTCGATCACTGGCTCGGCAGCCTCGCTCCGCGTCTCGCTCCCGAATACACCGGCAGCCCCTTCCAGAAGCTGCCCGCGCCATTGCGTGATCTGGTTCGGATGCACGTCAAACTGCTGCGCCAGCTCCGCCAGCGTCTTCTCGCCCTTCACGGCAGCCAATGCCACCTTCGCTTTGAATGCCGGGCTGTGATTCCGGCGTGGTCGTTTGCTCATCTCTACTCCTGTCACGCGGCCATCCTGGCCGCCGTCAGGCAGAAAATCCACTTATCCCGATGTGCAGTTTTGCCAGGCCACCTCTCTATGCTTTGCTACCTGATTGTACAAAGTCGAGCTAAGGTAAAAAAAAGGACGTCCGTTCTATTGACAGAATGCGCAGTCAAGAGGATGGTAAGGCGCAATGGAGCTAGCGTTGAAGCGAGCCAAGGACTGGGGAGAGGGCATGGCTGACAGAAGAAGTGGAGAAAATCTCCTCGCTCATGGCGATGTGCAAGTTCGCCTCATTAAATAGCGGCTCATTCGCCCGAAACTCAGATCCTCGTCATGGCAGAGGGCAAGGTGTGACTGTCTAACGAGGAGAGAGCTGAATGGACATGCTGGAGCGCCTGCTGGCCATCGAAGGTGTCAGGCAATGTAAGGCCAAATACGCCTATTGCGTCGATACCAAGGACTGGGATGGCTTTGGCTTGCTGTTCACCGATGATGCCGTGTTCGACGAAACCAACGCTATGACTGCGCTTCACCCCAAGACTGGCGAGTGGGTTCGCACAGGTAGTGAATTTAGCCTGGAACTGCTCCAGTCTGTCGAAAATGGGGTGGTTTGGCCCGTAATAGGGACGACGAATATCGTGGAAGTCGCTCGCGGGATGGCAGAGCAAAATCTCCTCGTGCACAAACTCTTCAACCCGACGATCGAAATTCTGACCGGGTCGACAGCCAAGGCCATATGGCCTTTCGAGGACGAAGTGTATTTCTCGGAGGGGCAGCCCATGAGATATATGAATGGCATGGGCCACTATCACGAAACCTACGAGAAAAAGGGTGATAACTGGCTCATAAAGACGATGAAGTTGACCAGAACGCTGGTACGCGCGCGCTGAGTAAGCGCGGTTTTGACTGAGGCGATATCTCATTGTTGGTCGCAGCAGGCCACCATGCCAATTTTAAGATTAATGAAGACTAATTAAGACAAGAAATAAAGGGAGGAATGTCATGAAGAAAATTGGACCGATTGCAATGGCGCTTGGAGGGCTGCTCGCTTCGACGAGCTACGCGCAGGCCCAGGTAGGCACGCCGGTTGCCAGATCAGCGACCGAAAATGCGGCGAACAACGGCGCGGCCGATATCATCGTCACCGCTCAGCGCAAATCAGAAAGACTGCAAGACACCCCGATTGCGGTGACTGCGGTAACGGCTGACACCGTCCAGAAGCTTGGCCTGAACAAGGTCTCCGATATCGCGGCAGTGACGCCAGGCGCGAATTTTACGGTCAGTGCCGGCTTCTTTTCACCCAATATTCGTGGACTTGGCGTGGCTTTCACGGCGGCGGGCCTGGAAAGCCCGGTCGCGATTTATGAAGATGGCGCGTATCTGACGAACACCATCACCGCGAACGAACTTCTCGATAATTTCGACATCAGCAGTATCCAGGTCCTTCGCGGTCCGCAGGGTACGCTATATGGCCGCAATGCATCAGGCGGCGTAATCATCATCAACAGCGCCGATCCCACGGACAAGTTCGAGGGGCGTGTGCGCGGCGAGGTCGGCAACATCGATCATCAGCAGTTGAACGCCATGATTAACGTGCCGCTGGGCGAGGATCTCGCCTTGCGCGCTACTGGCGGCTATAAACATAATGGTGGTTTCATCCGCAACCTGACCACGGGTGGCAAAAGCGGCTGGGAGAAAAACTATAACGTAAGGGCGAAGCTGCGCTGGTCTCCAGGATCTGCTGACATCGTGCTTGGAGGTCAATATTATGACCTCACCAATACCGTGACGCGGACAGGCACTTTGGGGCGCAACGACGATACTTGCCTGGGCTGCGTTCTCGCGCCGCCCGGCCTCATCAGCCCCTCGCTCGGTTTCTACGAGCAGGAAAATCAATCCTTTGCGCCGCCTGCCCACACAATATTTTACGGCACCAACCTCAAGATGGAATTCGACCTCGGCAGCTTCCAGTTGTCGAGCATGACGACATACCGCCGTCAAAAGACACGCCACAACTCCGGCGATTCTGATAACACGCCACTGTTCCTGTTCGAATATGTCGGAGCGGATGTCGGCGGCAAAACATTCTCGCAGGACCTTCAGGTGGCGTCGAAGCTGGGCGGTCGGTTTGAATATCTGTTTGGGGTGAGCTATCTGTACGATAAGCGTCATTTCAGGGCAGCTTTTCTGAGCGGCGACGTCCGTGACGACAGTACATCGAATGGCTTCCTGAACGTTGGGAGCACAAATTCTTACGCTGCCTTCCTGGAGGGCTATTATAAAGTTACCGACGAACTCAAGGTGACAGTTGGTGGGCGCTATACCTATGACGAGCGCGGCATGGAGGGAGCAGCGTTCGGTTTCCCCTGGGGTGTGAAACTGCGTACGAGCCAGCGTGCGTTCACGCCGCGTTTCGTGTTGGCCTGGGACAATGGGCCGACCAACATCTACTACAGCTTCACTCGCGGCTTCAAGGCGGGCGGCTTCCCAGATTCGCAGATTTCGCCGCCTGCAGTTGTGCAGCCTGAAAAGATCTCCAGCCATGAGATCGGCATCAAGCAATCGATGCTGGACAACCGGCTTAACTTGAACGCGGCTGCCTTCTATTTCAAGAACAAGGGCCTGCAGGCACAGACGATCCGTGACATCACTACGGGCGGTAGCGCCACCTCGAATGCACAGCTGGAAAACTATGGTGTCGAGGTTGAGGCGCAGATTCTTCCGATGGATGGGCTGAACTTCGGGATCACCGGCTCTTGGCAGCATCCGCGGTACAAGCCGTTTGATGGCGTCATAGGACTCGCATGTTATAATCCCAATGTGATTCCGACAATGATCGCTTGTGATCCCACCATGACAAACCTCACCGGCACGGCACCTCCGCAGGCTCCGACATGGTCAGGATCGTTCAGCGCCAATTATGAATTCGCTGTCGGATCTTGGTCTGCATCGCTCTCAAGTCTCGCGACCTACCGCTCCTCAATCAACTTCCAACCCGGTGCCGGCGGCAATTTGAGGTACGATCGAAGCGATTCTCTGTTTCTCGCGAATGCATCGGGTTACGTAAGTCCTCCGGGCATGGACCTGCGTATAGGCTTTTATGTGAACAATCTGTTCGACAAGAAATATGTCACACGCCGACAAACGCTCGTGAATTTTGGCACATCCTATAATGCCGGCCTGCCGCGGACATATGGCCTGCGTATGGAATATTCGTTCTGATAGCAGAATGAGCCTCCCTCATCCCCTGCGGCTTTCGCGAACCGTAGGGGATGAGGATGGGAACCATCTAAACCGGGTCGGCACCATATATTGATCCACGCCTGATACGCTCACCGCGCGATCGCAGAGGCAAATATTCAAGCGATAGGAAACAAGATCATGAAGATAGCCATTCTGGGTACAGGTAATATCGGAAAAACGCTCGTCCGCGAACTCACCAAAGCCGGTCATGAGATCAAGGTCGCGAACTCGCGTGGTCCAGAAACGATCGATAAACAGATGCTTGCCTCCGGTACCCGCGCAACGACGGCGCAAGAGGCGGTGAAGGACGTGGACGTCATCATCCTCTCAATCCCGTTCCAGCGCCTGTCGACGGTCAGGCCTGTTCTCGCCGGTGTGCCTGAAGACATAGTGGTGATCGACACCTCCAACTATTATCCCTCACGGGATAGCGCGATCGAAGCCGTCGAAGCGGGGCAGGTCGAAAGCCTTTGGGTGGTCGAGCAACTGGGCCGACCGATCGCCAAGGCATGGAACGCGATTGGTGCCCGCTCCTTCGCTGTCTATGGCAAGGTGCCCGGCAGTCCCGACCGCATCGCCATTCCCGTCGCCGCCGACCGGACGGTCGATCGGGACGTGACGATGCGCCTGGTCGATGAAACCGGTTTCGACCCGTACGACGCGGGGGCGATCGCAGACTCCTGGCGTCAACAGCCCGGATCGCCAGTCTATTGTACCGATCTAAAAATGGACGAGATGGCGAAGGCCCTGCCTACAGCCGAGAAAGCACGTCTTCCCATCCGTCGCGAATTGGTCGCCGCAGTGGCGCAGGACCGCTTTGGCGATGGGAAGAGCAATCCCGATACTGACCTTCTCGTCGCTCTGAACCGCCTGGTCTTCATGTAGACGTCGTGGCCGCCATGCTATGTGAGGCACGAATTGCCGGGTTGGCGGTCTCAGGGCGGCCGCCCCTCTATCGCTTCACCGTCGGGCGAGCATTGATCTTTTGGTAAAGCTATCCCGAGAGCTGCAACGCAAGCCTTTTAAACTTTGCGTAGCTGCCGACATAGAGAGGACTCCGATGCGCACGCGAACCGTTCGTTCATTCTCGGGATGGAGGGTGGTCCTGCCATGCTTTCTCGCGCAAACCCTCGCTGCTGGCTTCGCCTTCGGATCGTTCGGGCCATTGCTCGCCAGCACCGAGGCGCATTTCGGCGTGACGCGGGCTGTAGCGGCAACGGGCATGAGCCTGATCATGCTGGCAATCGGCGGCCTGTCTCCCTTTTTGGGAGGGCTGCTGCAAAAGATCCCGGTGCGCAGCGCGATGATCGGCGGCGCGGCGCTCAGCGCGCTTGGCTATCTGGGCCTTGCCCTTGTTCCGTCTTTTGGCCTCGCCCTGGTGATGTTCGCCCTGATTGGCACGGGTGTAAGCCTGTTGGCGGTACTGGGTCCGCTGACACTGATCAGTCGATGGTTCGCCTCAGGCCAGGGCAAGATTCTGAGCATCGTGAACCTGCCGATCGCACTGTTTTTGACGCCTTTCATCGTCGGCGAACTTCTGCCGGTATATGGGCGGTCTGCGGTTCTCGGCGGGATCGCAGCAATCTTCCTGCTATTGATTCCCGCCTTGTTGCTGATCGTGGAAAGCCCTGAACGGATTGGCGAGGTCCCTCTCTGGTCCAATATGGATCCAGGTGACACAGCCGCCCCGGAGGCTGTCAAGGATCGCCCCCTGTCGACGAGTGAAATCCTTACCAGCCCGCCCTTCTGGTTGCTGTCGATCGTGATCGGCGTGATTTCGGGGTCGGGCACGGCGTTCATGGTCCATATCGTACCCTTCGGCATGGCGCAGAATCTGACCCTTCAGGCGGCATCGGGTCTGCTTTCCGTCTATGCCTGTGCAGGAATTATTGGCACCTTGCTCTTTGGATGGATAGCGGACCGCATCGGGCCTCCTGCTGCACTCGCACTCACAACTTTAAGCCAGGCGCTGCTGTGGTGGGGACTGCCGCATGTGGCAGGCTTTCCATTGTTCGCGCTTGCGGCGCTGATTGGAATCTGCGTCGTCCCGGTAATGACGCTGCATGGCGCTGCTCTCAGCAAGCTGGTGGGACCTGCGAGCATCAGCCGGGCGATGGGGATCAGCTATGCAATCACTCTGCCCTTCATTTTCAGTTTCGCGCCGCTGATCGGCTTCCTGTTCGATTATACCGGGGGGTACAGGTTGCCCTTCCTGACGACTGCGGGCATCCTCGGTGTCGCCTGCCCGTGCTCCGTCATGATGATCTCCGCTATAAGCAGGCAAAAGCGTCTGGAGCGGGTCGTTTGATCACTGCTTTTCAGAACAGGCAGGCCCAATTGGTGACAGCCATGGTATGATCGGAGAGGATAAAAACTGATGGCGACGCTCGACATGATTCTAAGGCGGGGCAAAAGGGCGACTTTGGCGGTCGTGTCGGGCGGGCTGCTGCTTGCAGGTGGAAAGGCTTTGCTGGCCAAACCTACAGAAACGGCAACGTCTGTCCCGGCCGGCCCCGCCGCCTTGGCCTATTCGCCACCGGTGCGCTTTGCCAACGAAAGCACCAATCTCTACTGGGGCGACACCCACCTTCACACCAATTATTCCGCCGATGCTTTCGGCTTCGGCAACCTTACGGTCAGCCCGGACGAAGCCTATAGGCTGGCCAGGGGCGAAGAAGTGACTGCCACGAGCGGCCTTAGCGCAAAGCTGCGTCGTCCGCTCGATTTCCTGGTGGTGGCCGATCATGCGGAATATATCGGCGTTTTCCCGCGGCTGGCCAAGGGCGGCAGTACGGAAGGCGCTTGGGAACAAGGCAAACGCTGGAGTGATTTGCTGAAAGCCGGCGATGTAAATAAGGCGATGTACGAATTTTTCGATATTCTCCGGGCGGGCGGAGCAAGCTCGCCCGAGCCTCACGAACTGGTGAAGTCGATATGGCAGGGTGTCGTCAGGACTGCCGACCGGTTCAACGATCCGGGTCATTTCACTGCCCTGATCGGCTATGAATGGAGTTCGACGCCATCGGGCGACAATCTGCACCGCAACGTCATTTTCCGCGATGGCGCGGATAAGGTTTTGCAGGTTGTGCCCTTTTCGGCGCTGGACAGTACTGATCCGGAAAAATTATGGGCCTATCTCAAGGGCTATGAGCTGAAAACCGGCGGTCAGGTTCTCGCCATTCCCCATAATGGCAATCTCAGCAACGGGCGCATGTTCTTGCCGCAGACTTTTTCGGGCCAGCCGTTCACGGCCTCCTACGCGCGCGAACGGACGCGTTGGGAGCCGGTCTATGAGGTCACCCAGACCAAGGGCACCAGCGAAACGCATCCGACCTTGTCGCCGACCGACGAATTCGCCGGTTTCGAGCTTTGGGATACGACCAACGTGCAAGGGGCTGTGCGTAAGACACCGGCGATGCTGCAAACGGAATATGCCCGCAAGGCGCTGAAGGACGGGCTGCAACTGGAACAGAAGCTGGGTGCCAATCCGTTCAAGTTCGGCATGATCGGCAGCACCGATTCCCATAATGGTCTTTCGACGACGGCCGAGGATAATTTCTTCGGCAAAATGCCCCATTCCGAACCCTCCGCCGGCCGTTACGCTCTGCCTCTAGCTCAGGTCAAGCAGACGCAGTGGAACTGGCAGATCGGTGCCTCGGGGCTTGCGGCGGTGTGGGCGAAGGAGAATACACGCGCGTCGATTTTCGACGCGATCCGACGCCGGGAAGTCTATGCGACCACCGGTTCGCGCATTCAGTTGCGCGTCTTTGGTGGCTGGCACTTCTCGAAATCCGATGTGATGCGGCCCGACTATGTGCATGTCGGCTATCAAAAGGGCGTGCCGATGGGCGGCGACCTGACGCGGAGCCGCGGGGCGAAAGCACCGATCTTCATGATCGCCGCCGCCAAGGACCCTGACGACGCCAATCTCGACCGGGTCCAGGTGATCAAGGGCTGGGTCGACGCCAAGGGTGCGACGCACGAGAAAATATATGACGTCGCTGTATCGGGCGGCCGCAAGGTCGATCCGAAGACGGGCAAGGTGTCGGCTGTCGGCAGCACAGTGAACCTGGCCGACGCTTCTTATACGAACAGCATCGGCGCGCCCGAACTGGCGACGGTGTGGACCGATCCGGATTTCGACCCCAAGCAGCGCGCCTTCTATTATGTGCGGGTGCTGGAAATTCCCAAGCCGCGCTGGACGGCCTACGATGCGGCCTTCTTCAAGGTGAAGATGCCCGCTAATATCCCGATGGTCGTGCAGGACCGCGCCTTCAGCTCGCCGATCTGGTACAATCCATAAGTGCATCATTGGGCGGAAAGGAAATATCGCAGGCTTGGGGCAGGTACAGATGCATGAATGATATCGTCGCGCGCTGGCGGCGGGAACCGCTGGTCTGGTTCCTGCTCGCGGGCCTTTCGCTCTTTGGCCTGCATGCGCTGGTCAGTCCAGGTGAGGACGTTGCCGCTTCACGGGTGATCGAGGTCGACCGCGACGGACTTCTGCAATTCATGCAGCTGCGTGCGCGATCTTTCAATGAATCGGGCGCCCAAAGAATGCTTGATCAGATGGCGCCACAGGACGTGACCGCCATGGTGGACGACATAGTACGCGAAGAGGCGATGTATCGTGAAGGACTGCGGCTGGGCCTCGACAAGAATGACTATGTCATGCGGCGGCGGCTGGTTCAGTCGCTGGAATATCTGGCAGAGGGCGATCAGGGGCAGGCCGTTGCTCCCGACGAAGCCACGCTCAAGCGCTATTATGACGCCCATCTTGACCGCTATGTCGATGCGCCGTCGATCAGTTTTTCCCATATCTTCTTCAGCGCCGAAACGCATGGATGGGACGGAGCGCAGCGTCTGGCGGCGGGCGCCCTGGCTAAGCTGAACGCGGGTGGCGAAAAAGGACTTGTTCATTCCGCCGACCGCTTCCGTTATCTCTCCGATTATACCGAGCGCACTCCCGAGATTATCGAGAGCCATTTCGGTCAGGACTTTGCCGAGCGAATATTTGGAATGGCGCTGCTCGATGGGCGCTGGCAGGGTCCGTTGCGGTCGAAATACGGCTTTCATCTCGTGCGGATAGCCCGCAAGGATGTCGGTCGCCGCCTGCCTTTCGCGCGGGCGCGGGCCATGGTTGCAGAGGATGCGGCGAAGGATGCCAGGGCCGCCCGCCGCGAAGCCTTTGCCGGTGGCCTGATCGCCCAGTTCAAGGTGGACATCGACAGCGACGTGCAAAAGCGCATGGCCAAATGAGCGCGGCGCGCTTGTTGCTGGCCCTGGTGTGCTTGCTGGCCGGGGTGGCGCCGGCCCGTGCCCACGACGCTTTCCCGCTGCTGATCAATGTACGACAGACAGGCGACGCGCTGTATTCCGTGGTTCTCAGGTTGCCGCCATCCTTTCCCGATCGTTTCGCGCCGAGCGTGCGGATCGACAGGCACTGCAAGCGCATCGTCGGCCCGGGCGATGATGGCGGAGCCAATCTTTACCGATGCCCCCAGGGGCTGGGCGGGGAATTGGCGCTGATCTATCCCGGCTCGGCGCCTTCGGTGCCCGGGCTTGTCCGGATCAGCTGGGCGTCGGGCGAATCCCGATCCCTGCTGCTCAAGCCGGGCGAGACCAGGGTGGCGCTGCCGCAGCCCGAGAGCAGGGCGGGCGTTGCCGGGCAATATCTGCGCCTGGGTGTCGAACATATTCTGACGGGCTTTGATCATCTGCTGTTCCTGGTCTGCCTGCTGTGGCTTGCGGGCGGCTTCAAGCGCATCCTGCTGACGATCACGGGCTTTACCCTCGCCCATTCGGTGACGCTCGCCCTGTCGGCGTTAGGATGGGTCCAGGTAGCGGTGCCGCCGGTGGAAGCGGCCATCGCGCTGAGCATCGTCTTTCTGGCGGTCGAAATCTACAAGGGGCATCGCGATACGCTAAGCTGGCGTTATCCCATCGCGGTGTCGAGCAGCTTCGGCCTGCTCCATGGCTTTGGCTTTGCCGCGGTGCTGGGCCAGATCGGCCTGCCGCAAACCGAGCTTGTCACCGGTCTGCTGTTCTTCAATCTGGGCGTCGAGATCGGCCAGTTGATCTTCGTGATCGTCGCGATCGCGCTGTACCTGATCCTGCGCAAGGCCTGGGCGCATCTGCGCCTGCGGGCCGATGCGCCGCTCATCGTGCGCCATGCCAGCGCGGCGCTCGTCGGAACGCTCGCCTCCTACTGGCTGGCCGAACGGACGGTCGCGCTATTTAGCCCGTAAAATTCATCCGGGTTGGATGTTTAGCGCAAAGCTGACCGCTTGAACTGGGAGCAGGCGCACGGGATCATGCCCCTTGTGCGGGGTGATTTCCGATGATCGAAGCTTGAGGGGTATCGCTCCGGTGAGGGCCGCCTTGCGGTGATCGGCTGATATTTCGAGATGGCACCGGTGCAAGCGCTGTTGGTGTGGACGGGCTTTGTTGCGAAATTGCGCCTGGGGGATTCCTCAGGTGAATCGAGTGCTTTAGGGGGCGGCTATGCCCAAGCCAGCCTCACCAAAGTATCGCACGACAAACTGGAGCGCGTATAACGCGGCGCTGAAGGAGCGTGGTTCTCTGGATATTTGGTTTGATCCGGAGATGCAGTGGCTGTCGGCGCCATGCGGGCGCCCTGGTCGCCCGGCTCGTTTTTCTGAAAGCGCGATCGAACTGTGCCTGACACTGAAAGCGCTTTTCAACCTGCCGCTGCGGCAGGCGACGGGGCTGGTGGCGAGCCTGCTCAAGCTGGCTGATCTGGACTGGCCGGTGCCGGATTATACGACGTTGTGCCGGCGTCAGAAGACGCTGCCGGTGACGCTTGGCGGGCGTCCCAGCTCTGCCGGCCTGCATCTTCTGGTCGACAGCACTGGCATTAAGATGATGGGCGAAGGGGAATGGAAGACACGCAAGCACGGCGCTTCCTATCGTCGCCAGTGGCGCAAGGTGCATATCGGGATCGATGCAGAAACGCTTGATATCCGGGCCATTGAGGTCACCACCAACGCGATTGGCGATGCGCCTGTCCTCCCCGATCTGTTGGCGCAGATCCCAAAGGATGAGAAGATCAGCAGCGTTGGTGGGGACGGCGCATACGACACCAAGAAGTGCCATGCTGCTATCGCCAAACGCGAGGCGCAAGCCATCATTCCGGTCCGCCGCAACGGTCGACCATGGAAGGAGGATGGCCCCGGGACGGCTGCCCGCAATGAACGCTCCGTGCGATCAGACGGCTTGGACGCACCATCTGGAAGAAGTGGAGCGGCTACCATCGCCGCAGCCTCGTCGAAACGAAAATGCACTGCTTCAAGCTGCTTGGTCAGCGCGTCATGGCCCGCACCTTCGAGCGTCAGATAACCGAGCTCAAAGTCCGTGCTGCAATCCTCAATCGCTTCTCGCAAATCGGCACACCAAATACCGTCCGCGTCGCGTAGTAATCTCAAATAAATCCCGCAGCAAGCCTATCAGGAGTTATGCAACAAAGCCACGTGAAGGCATCACGCATTCAGGTCGATGAAATTTGGTCTTTTACCTACGCCAAGCAAAAGAACGTCGCCACAGCAAAGGATGCCCCGGAAGGCGCTGGCGACACTTGGACTTGGACCGCTCTAGATGCTGATAGCAAAATGATCGTGTCCTATCTGGTCGGCGACCGTTCCGGCGAAAGCGCAATGGACCTTATGGACGATCTGGCCGAGCGCCTCGCCAATCGCGTCCAACTTACCACCGATGGCCACAAGGCCTATTTGGAAGCCGTAGAGGGCGCGTTCGGGGCGGACGTGGACTTTGCCCAGCTCGTGAAGCTGTACGGCCCCACGATCAGCGCGCCGGGCCGCTACAGTCCAGCGGAATGCACTGGCGCGAAGAAAATCCGCATCGAAGGCAATCCTGACATTGCCCACGTCTCGACCAGCTATGTTGAGCGCCAGAACCTAACCATCCGCATGCACATGCGCCGGTTCACCCGCCTGACCAACGCCTTTTCAAAAAAGGTCGAGAACCACGAATATGCGGTTGCTCTGCACATGATGTATTACAACTTTGTCCGCATCCATAAGACACTACGCATGTCGCCTGCTATGGCCGCAGGCGTGTCGGACCGGCTTTGGGAGATTGCGGATATCGCGAAGCTGGTAGAGGAAGCGGAGGATGCCCCAAAAAAGCGCGGCCCGTATAAAAAGCAGGGTCAGATTTCAAACTGACCCACTACCCTTTCTCCTTTCTGGTTTTGGGCTGCTGAGCGGAGCTGTTCTTGAACCGGAAGCTGTCGTTGCCGGTCTCCAGAATGTGGCAGTGGTGGGTGAGCCGATCGAGGAGCGCGGTGGTCATCTTTGCATCGCCGAACACGGTGGCCCATTCACTGAAGCTGAGGTTGGTGGTGATAATGACGCTGGTGCGCTCGTAGACTTTGCTCAGCAGGTGGAACAGCAGGGCGCCGCCCGAGGCGCTGAACGGAAGATACTGCGCGCGACCTCAATTTCGGTAAGCACATGGCAAGAGCAGCGCTTGCCGATGAAAACAAGCAACGCACCCTTTTCTGGGAGGTGCGGTGGTCGCAGTCCGGTAATAGGCTCCGGCTCGATCGATGCGAGATCGATTTGCGCGAGAAAGGACAAAGGAAAGCCGTCGGTATCGTTTGACCATTCAAAGCCAGTTGGCACTGTCGGTTTCCCAGCAAGCCAAGATGTCTCTCCTTCCGAAGGTTCGAAAGGAGAGCGAAACAACAAGGCCCATGCCGGTACAGCCGTTTGTTCTCGGTCAAGGTTGAGCATAGTACCGATTCCATCCACTGCGTTTTCGTCTTTACGCCTCGCATCTAGCGCGACCGATATTTCATTCTGTAAGTGTCTGATTCGTAATTATTCGGTTTGATTTTCGGACCTTGCGATGCGTCGCGTAAAGAGTTGGATTGAGGCAATGAAGAGCCACGCCGATGCCGATGCGATGGTTTTGTCGAAGTCCTTGGCGATGCGTCGGTTTCGATTGAGCCATGCCAGCGTGCGTTCGACAACCCATCGGCGTGGCAGCACCTCGAAGCCTTTGGCGGTGTCTGACCGCTTGATGATTTCGATGGTCCCTTTCCCCATTCGCCGCAGAGCCTTCCTGAGCTTGTCGCCAGCATAGCCGCCGTCTGCGAATACGTGCCGCAGCCACGGGAAGCGCCGTATGATATCGCGCAGCACCATCGGCGCACCGTCACGGTCCTGAATGTCAGCCGTGTGGATCACGGCATGCACCAGATTTCCTTCGGTGTCGGTCAAGATATGGCGTTTACGGCCCTTGACCTTCTTGCCAGCGTCATAGCCGCAAGGACCGCCGCTTTCCGTGGTTTTGACGCTCTGGCTGTCGATCACTCCCGCCGATGGCGAGGCCTCGCGGCCAGCCATCTCGCGCGACGCCATAAGCAGAATGTGGTTCATCGTCAGCCACAGGCCGTTGTCGCGCCAGAGGTAAAACCAGCGTCGCACCGTCGAAACCGGCGGAAAGCATGGGGGCAACATCCGCCATGGCAGGCCGCCGCGCAGCAGGTATAACATCGCTTCGACAATTCGCCGCATCGGCCACTTGCGGGGGCGTCCCACATACGATGCCGGTGGCAACAGCGGTTCGAGCACCGACCACTCGGCATCCGTCAAATTGCTTGGCAAAATCAGCCCGCGTCGCGCATGAAGCTCGCGAGTGGTATCAGTCCACATCGTTGATCCTTGGTAGTTTCGCAAAACCCCTGAATCAACGACGGGCATAGCCGTCAAGCTAACCTGCTGATACCACTCACCTTAATTTCGGATCAGACACTCAGGCCGTTGAGTGACCGGCATTGGCGCTAAACCGACATTCCGCCAGATCCTCCGAACGACGTGAGTTGGTCGACGACAGACGGCCTCCCTCCTAGGCCGCCGCCGGGTTTTCGCCTTGCAGCGTACTGGAATGCTCTTCACGGGAGGGCGGATTGATCTTGAACCAGAGGGCATAGAGCGCGGGCAGGAACACCAAGGTCAGGATCGTGCCGCCGAGCGTCCCACCGATCAGCGTCACCGCCATCGATCCCCAGAAGACTGAACTGATGAGGGGCACAAATGCGAGCACCGCCGCCAGCGCGGTCAGCATTACCGGTCGGGACCGTTGCACAGTCGCCTCGACCACGGCGCGGTAGGGATCCATCCCTTCCTTCTCATGGTCGTGGATTTGGCCGATCAGGATGAGCGTATTGCGCATCAGGATGCCAGCAAGGGCGATCAGGCCCAAAATGGCGTTGAAGCCAAACGGTTGGCCGCTGATCAGCAACGTGGGGACGACTCCGATCAGCCCCAGAGGCGCGGTCAGCAGCACGATCGCCATGGCCGACAGGCTGCGGACCTGGAGGATGATGACGATCATCATCAGCACGATCATGATCGGGAAGATCGGCGCGAGCGCTGAATTGGCTTTTTCAGCCTCCTCGATCGAACCAGCCATGTCGATATGGTAACCGGACGGCAGTTCCTTGATGATCGGTTGAAGCTTTTCGAGCATCGCGGTCGAGACGTCCGGCGGCTGGAGACCATCCGCGATGTCGCCACGAACGGTGATCGTCGGCAACCGATCGCGACGCTGAAGGATCGGTTCCTCCATCCGCACTTCCAGTTTACCGATCTGGCTCACCGGCACGCGCTGGCCATTGGCACCTGTCAGCATATAGTCGCCGATCCGCGCCGGATCGAGCCGGTCGTCGCCGCTTGAGCGCGCCACCACATCGACGGTGCGGATATCCTCACGCGCCTGGCTTACTGTAGCGCCGGTCAGCAGGAACTGAAGCTGCTGCGCAACGTCGCTGGAAGTCAGGCCGAGCGCACGCAGCCGATCTTGGTCGAGAACGAAGTGCAGGGCGGGCGCACGGTCGCCCCAATCGGCATTCACGGTCCGCATCATCGGATCGTCCTGCATGATCTTCTGCGCTTTGGCTGCGATGGTGCGGACCGTCGCCACATCAGGTCCGCTCACCCGGAAGGCTACCGGGAAGGGCGAATAGGGACCAAAAACGAGCTGGGTCGCGCGCACCCGTGCCTGGGGAGCGAGGCCGTCGGCAGCAGCCTGGCGGAGCCGAACTTTCAAGGCATCGCGCGCTTCCTCGTCAGCGGTGAGGACGATGATCTTTGCAAAGGAAGGGTCGGGCAGTTCGGGCGACAGCGACATGAAGAAGCGCGGGGCGCCCTGGCCGACATAAGCGGTCACGATTCTGGCTTCGGGCTGTTTACGTAGCCAAGCCTCGACTTGCTTTGCGGCCTCGCTGGTGCGGGCGATCGCCGTTCCCTTGGGCATCTGCACCTCGACCAACACTTCGGGCCGATCGGACGCGGGGAAGAATTGCTTGTTGACGAACGGCATGCCGGCGCCCGCAATCAGGAACGCGCCTAGCGTCGCGAGTGCGACCAGTTTCTTGCGCCGCACCGCCCAGGCGATGACGCTGCGCACTTTCTCATAGCGCGGCGTTTGGTAGATTGCGGCATGTCCACCTTCCACCGGCTTGATATGCGGCAGCATCTTCACGCCCATATATGGCGTGAAGATCACCGCGACGAACCAGGAGGCGATCAGGGCGAAGCCAACGACCCAGAAGATGTTGCCGGCATATTCGCCGGCGGTCGATTGCGCGAACCCGACCGGCATTAACCCGATCACCGTCACCAGCGTTCCGGCCAGCATGGGCGAGGCGGTATGGCTCCAGGCGTAGGCGGACGCGCGGATGCGGTCGTAGCCCTCCTCCATCTTCACCACCATCATCTCAATGGCGATAATGGCATCATCAACCAGCAGGCCGAGCGCGAGGATCAGCGCGCCGAGCGTGATCCGGTCAAGAACGCGGCCGGTGGCCCACATGATGACGAGCACGATAGCCAGCGTCAGCGGCACCGCCGCCGCCACGACGATGCCGACCCGCCAGCCCAGGCTCACAAGACTGACGATCATCACGATCGCCAGCGCTTCCAGGAAAGTGTGCATGAACTGGTTGACCGCCTCGGAGATATTGACCGACTGATCGGTGACCGGGGTCAGGCTCATGCCGAGGGGTAGTTCGTCTGTGATCTTCTCAATTTCCGCCTTCAGCGATTTGCCAAGGTCAAGGCCGTTCCATCCCTCGCGCATGACGACGCCGAGCAGCAATGCAGGCTCGCCCTGGCTGCGGATCAGGAAGGCGGCGGGGTCTTCGTAACCACGCTCGACCTTGGCGATTTCGGACAGGCGCAGCGTGGCACCGTTTGCGACGATGGGAAGGTCACGGATCTTCGACAGGTCGTCGAATGCACCGTCGAGGCGCACGATCACCTGCTGTGCCTTGGTTTCGATCGAGCCTGCGGGCGTGATCATATTCTGCGCCGCCAGCGCAGTGAAGATGTCGCGTGGCGAGACGCCAAGCGTCGCCAGCCGCTCCTGGGCGAATTCGACATAGATGCGCTCAGGGCGCTCACCCACGATATTGATTTTGTTGACGCCAGGAACATGCAGTAGGCGCTGGCGCAAGGTCTCGGCTTCACGTGCGAGCAACCGCTGCGGCTCGCCCTTAGCCTTGAGGGCATAAAGGGCGAAGGTGACGTCACCATATTCGTCGTTCACGAATGGCCCGACCGCTCCGCGCGGCAGGTTAGGCGCTTCGTCCGACATCTTCTTGCGCGCTTGATAAAATTGGTCCGGCACGTCCTTGGGCGGCGTCGTGTCCCGCAAGGTCAATGTGGTGAAGGCCAGACCGGGCCGTGTAAAGGTTTCGCTGCGATCATACCAGCGCAGTTCCTGCAAACGCTTTTCCAGTGGCTCGGCGACCTGATCCTGCATCTCCTGAGCTGTCGCGCCGGGCCAGGCGGTGACGACCGTCATCACCTTGATGGTGAAGCCCGGATCCTCCGCCCGTCCCAACTTTAGGAACGCGACGGTGCCCGCCAGAATGATCGCGATCAGGAAGAACAAAGTGACTGATCGCTCGCGGACAGCCAGCGCGGATAGATTGAACCGGCTCGGCTTACCGGGCTCATTTCCGGGCAGATCGTGCTGCCCGCTCATCGGGCTGCACCTGCGGCTTGCGCAGCGATTCTAACCTGCTGACCCTGATGCAACATATGGGCGCCCATCGCGACGAAGCGGTCGCCAGACTTAAGTCCCGATGTCACATTTGCAGTCTCTTCACCAAGCGCCGAGACGCGAACCGGCCGCCACGCGACCGTTGGCTTGGTATCCCCGCTGACAATCCAGACGCCTGGACCTCGCCCGGTGTCGTGCAGTGCGCCAAGCGGCACTTGGGTCGCAACCTCTTCGCCTGGCGTAGCAAGGGTCACAGTTACAGTGGATCCGAGCGGCGCTCGAGCGACCGCGCCTGCAAGGACATAGCGGGCTTCGAACGTGCGCGAGGCTGGATTGGCGGAGTCAGCGAGCTGGCGCAGGGTGGCGCTGCCGGTCGCACCGTCGTAGGTGCGGGCCCGGGCGGCAGAGTTCAGTGCGGGACGCACCGTTTCGGGCAATTGCACCAGGGCTTCGCGCGGTCCTGACCGTGCTAATCGTATCACGGTCTGTCCGGCCGCAACCACCTGTCCAGGTTCTGCCAGCGTCTCGACGACTGTGCCGTCGGCATCGGCGAACAGGACACCATAGTTGGTTTCGTTACGCGCCACATTGGCCTGCGCCTGTGCTGCGGTGAGCTGAGCGCGCGCCGAATCGGCAGCTGCCTTGGCCTGGTCGTAAGCCGAGGCCGATACGGCGCCCGCGCCCACCAGATCGCGGTAACGCCTCTCATCGGCTGCAGTCTGCAATGCGCGCGCGCGGGCGGCTTCGACGGTGCCTTGTGACGCGCGGCTCGCGAGCGCGAGGTCGGCAAGGTCGATCCGCATCAGCGGCTGTCCGCGGCGAACGACCTGTCCGGCGTCAACCAGACGCTCGATCACCTTTCCGCCGACCCGAAAGCCCAGATCGCTCTGCACGCGTGCCGCAACGATGCCGGTAAACTCGCGTGTCGCAGCATTGGCCAGGCTTGAGGTGGTTACCCTGACGAGTGGTGGCTGTGTCCGTGGATCGGATTGGGTGCGGTCGCACCCGGCCAGTGCGATCGAAAGCAGGATGGGCAGGCCAAGGGCAAAATGAAGATAGCGATGGGACACGCACGATTCCTCCGAAGTATGGAGGATCGATAAGTGTCTAGTGACGATATTGTCAATAGGTCACACAATCTGATCTGGCCGGGTTTAGGGTGCTAGGCTGCGCAGGATGAGGCCCATAACCTCGCTTTGTGCGTCGGGAAGCAGGTCCAGATTCCGCTCGAGATGCAGTGGATCGATAAAGGGGGTCATCGCGTAGAATATCGATCGGCAGATTTCGTCAATCGGTGTCTTGCGTTCGAACTCCCCATTTTCGCGGCCATCCCGGATGATCTCCTCCAGCATCGCTTTGAGGGCATCGGCATAGACTTGCGTCGATGACCAGCGCTCCTTCGCCGATAGCGCCGCAATCTCAAAGATCTTTCGATCATCGAAAAACAGGGCGACGCTGAGCGCAGTAACGCTTTTGAACATACGACGGAGCCGGTCGGTCGCGCTGCCGCCTTCATCGATGGCGGCACGCGCCTCGCTGAGGATTTGCACGAGGCGGGCGCTACAGATGGCTTCGCCGATCGCCTGTTTCGATTCAAAGAAGCGATAGATATAGGCTTTCGAGAAGCCGATCTCGCGCGCCAGGTCAGAGACCGCGGTTTTGCCATAGCCGTAGCGCGCAAAACATTCATTCGCGGCTTCGACGATCTGGTCACGTACGCTGTGTTCGGCCGGCCCGCGGGTCGAGGCCGTTGGAGTGGATGGCTTCATCATGCTCGCTCCTTAAACGCTCCAGCCAGCATTGACAAATAGTGACCATAAGGAACATTAGTCATATATTGAACTCAATCTCTCGAGGCTTGAACATGCGACACCGTCGATCCGCATTCCTGTTGTCAGCTACGGCCGCGCTTCTGGGCGGCTGTGCTGTCGGGCCTCGCTACGTCGCGCCGGTTTCCTCGGCGCCGACTGCTTTTGTCGGCGCTCCCGCCGTCGATTCGCGAACTGCGGCAACGCAGATGGCGGACCTGGTCAATTGGTGGCGGGCGTTCGAAGACCCGCTGCTGACCAGTCTTGTCGAGCGCGCGCTCGCCCAGAATCTGGATCTGCAGCGGGCGAGCGCGCGCGTCGTTCAGGCGCGCGCCGCGCTGAAGAATGCCAACGCCGCGCTCCTGCCATCCGGGCAGGTGAACGGTCAGGGTGGCGAAACCTATCAGTCGCTGGAAACTCCGATCGGACGGATTGGCAGCGCATTCCCGCAATTCGAGCGTTCAACCGAAACCTATGAGCTTAATCTTGGCGCCAGTTGGGAAATTGACCTGTTCGGTGGCCGTGACGCCGCTCGCGACGCGGCCCGCGCGGATTGGCAGGCATCGGCGGCGGCAGCAGTCGCCGCACGCCTTGCAGTGGCTGCGCAGACTGCGGATACCTATATCGCCATCCGGACCTTGCAGGTGCGCCTCGACGTGGCGCGCGCGCAAACCGACACCCAGCAGAAACTCGTCGATCTGATCACCCTTCAATATCGCAAAGGCGTCGCGGCCGAGCTACAGGTTCGCCAGGCCGAAGGCGCGCTGGCGCAGGTGCGCGCCTCGATCCCGGCTTTGCAGAACGAACTCGACATGGCGATGAATGCCCTCGATGTGCTGATCGGCGTTCAGCCCGGCACAACGCGATCTGAACTGGCGACGCTCTCCCCGATACCGCTGTCCCCTGCTGTATCGACGGCGGGCGGGCCGGCAGCGCTTTTGCGGCGTCGGCCCGATATCATTGCGGCGGAACGGACGCTTGCCGCTTCCAACGCCCGGATCGGGGTCGCCGTCTCTGAATATTATCCCAAAATCTCGCTAAGCGGTCTGCTTGGCACGGCGACGACGGCGGCAGGTGGTCTGTTCACTGGCAATGCGACGCAAGCCAACGGCGTGTTGGGCTTGCGCTGGCGCCTGTTCGATTTTGGTCGTGTCGATGCGGAGATCAAGGCCGCCAAGGGCCGTAATGCAGAGGCGCTGGCTGCGTATCGCCTGACCGTCCTGCGTGCGTCGCAGGATGTTGAGGATGCCTTCTCGACATTGGTTCAGCAGGAAGCGCGGGCGGCAGCTTTGTCACAAGGTGAATTAGCACTTACGCGCGCACGGGCCTCCTCGTTTGCCGCTTACAAGGGTGGGGTGGTCAATTTGATCGAAGTGCTCGATGCGGATCGCAAGCTGCTCGAAACCCGAGATGGTGCGATCCAGGCTCGCGCCGCCGCAAGTCGCGGCGCGGTCACCTCGTTCCGCGCGCTGGGTGGCGGCTGGGACCCAGTTCCGGCGACGAACTGAAAGACTGCAAGATGATGGTGCGTCCGGGTGGGGGTGGGCTGTGACAATACATCATGAGCGCGCCGAAAGAACGGAGCGCCAAGCTGCGCATGACGGACGAGGCGGACGAACGCGCGGGCATGGAATGATACCAACCAGCGGTGAAGCTGACTCACGTCAGGGATTCCCAAACAGGCGAAAGTCTGAACCTATGGCGTCCTGCATTGGAGGGCGTGACCATGGGATCAGCGATTGGCTTGCGGGAGGATTTTAACGGAGCAGTCTTGAGGCGATTGGCGCGCGCGTCGAAGAGCGCGAACCAGGCCCGTCGTCTTTTGGCTTTGTCCGAGATTTACGACGGCGGCAGCCGGACCGCGGCGGCACGGATCGGCGGGGTGGGCTTGCAGATCGTGCGTGACTGGGTGGTTCGGTTCAACGCCCGCGGCCCCGACGGGCTGCTTGATGGCAAGGCTCCCAGCCAGCGATCGCGGCTCAATGATGCTCAGCGTCGGGCGCTTGTCGAGACGGTCGAGCGCGGACCGATCCCGGCGATACATGGCGTTGTTCGCTGGCGGCTGATCGATCTGGTTCAGTGGCTGCATGAGGAATTTGCGGTCTCGCTCGATGAGACCACCGTGGGGCGCGAGTTAAAGAAGCTGGGCTACGTCAAGCTTACTGCGCGGCCCCGCCATCATGCCCAGAATGAATATGCCATGGAGGACTTCAAAAAGGGGGTTTTGCTGCCGAGCTGGCAAAGGTCAAAGCAACCCTCCCGAAGGGCACACCGATAGAGATATGGTTCCAGGACGAAGCTCGCATTGGCCAGAAGAACAAGATCACGCGGCGCTGGGCCAGACGCGGGACGCGGCCATTGGCACCCAAGGACCAGAGAACGAAATCAACCTACATCTTCGGTGCGATCTGCCCGGAGCACGGCAAGGGCGCCGGTCTGGTTCTGCCCTTCTGCAATACCGAAACCATGTCCCTGCATCTGACCGAGATATCGCTCGCCGTCGCCCCCGGTGCTCACGCGGTCGTGCTGATGGATCAGGCGGGGTGGCACATGACTGGGAAGTTGGACGTGTCCGAGAATATCAGCATCATCGCGCTGCCGGCCAAATGCCCCGAGCTGAACCCGGTCGAGAACATCTGGCATCTGTGGACGCCCCTGCAAACGCAAGCGATATTTGATGGATATAGCACGTAGTCGGATGCTGCCATCTGTCTGGCCTTTACTGCAGCGATGGAGCTGCGGGCCTGTATGGGAGTTCGCGGACCGGAACCATATCAGTTCAGCGCACTCGTGGTGCATTGCCAGACCCTGGTTCTTCCAGCCCCGTCTCGCCGACTGCTGTGCCATACTCTCCTTCGACCGACTACGCCTCCGACGACCTCAGGCCCGCCAGGCTCACGCCATAGCTGCGACCGGAGCTTTGTAATTCTCTTGCTTGGTGAGCAGCGCCCATACGATGCGTGCCATTTTATTCGCAAGCGCGACCGTCACCAGCATTCGCGGCTTGCGAGCCAGCATCCCCTCCAGCCAGGAGCCCTTGGGAGCCCCTTTCTTGCTTGCCTGGAGGACGACGGCGCTGCTGCCGATGATAAGCAGGCGCCTGATCGTTCGCTCGCCCATTTTTGATGTGGCGCCGAGCTTCTGCCTGCCGCCTGTCGATTTCTGCAAAGGCGTGAGGCCGAGCCAGGCGGCAAAGTCACGGCCCTTGGTGAAGGTTTCAGCTGGTGGTGCCAGCGCGGCGATCGCGGTGGCCGTGATTGGCCCTATACCAGGAATGGTCATCAGCCTGCGCGCTATCTCATCTTCACGAGCGCGCGTTGCGATCTCCTTGTCAAGTTCGACGATCTTGGCAGCCAGATCAGCCAGCAAATCCAGCATCAATCGGAACATGCTGTGGGCAGCGTGCGGAAGTGAGCTTACCATTTCCTCTTGCTCAAGCAAATCCGCCAGCATCGCCCCTTGGGCGCTACCCATCCGTATTCTGTCAGATGCCCACGGATTGCATTGATGAGCTGGGTCCGCTGCCGCACCAGAAGGTCGCGAGCTCGAAAGACGAGACCTGCCGCCTGCTGCTCCTCGCTTTTAACGGCTACAAACCGCATGTTCGGTCTCTGAGCCGCTTCACAAATCGCCTCGGCATCGACCGCATCATTTTTATGACGCTTCACAAACGGCTTCACATATGCTGGCGGAATCAGCCGTACCTCGTGGCCTATATGCGCCAGTTCGCGCGCCCAATGATGAGCTCCGCCGCACGCTTCCAGCGCGACCACGCATCGAGGTTGAGCGGCGAAGAACGCCAGCAGCTTGCCGCGGCTGATCCGCTTGCTGAAAAGCGCGCGCCCGCGCTCATCTGCGCCGTGTGCGTGAAAAACTTGCTTGGCGATATCCAACCCAATTGTGCTAACTTCCGACACGGGCGCCTCCTCAAGTGGTGTTCAACACCTCCACTATGGCACATCGATGCCGCCGGGGGGGCGTCCACCCCATCAGTTCATGCGCGATAACTGGCTCTCCAACCGCATCTTCATATCCCACGACAGCATCATCGACCTCTGTTGCGACGCTTGGAACAAACTTATCGATCAGCCATGGCACATCATGACCATCGGGCGCCGCAAATGGGCCCGTCGGTCCTGATCAATGCAGGTCGGTATCAGGTGGCTATGGCAGATGCCGACAACACCTGTAACAAAGGTGTCGGTCGGCCTTGGCGCGACTTGATCTTGGAGTGTCGCAAATGGACCTATATTTTCTACGGCGGTCCAGAAAGAAGCTCATTTTCGACCATCTATATTCGAGAAGAGATCGGATGTCGGCTTCGGTTGTATCGCCCTCCCGCAACCAAACACATGAGTATCAAACCGTTCCGGATCATCCCGGAGCGGTTTTTTCATGCCTTTTTTGGCGGATTTGCGCCGTTTCTTAAGACCGCAACGAGGCTCATCGGATCGCGGCAAATCCCAGGACGTCGATGTGCATTTGGGGGTATTTTCTGGGGCAATCGGTAAGCGTGGCCTGAAGGCCGCGGTTCGGTCGGCTTCGGCGATTACCTAATTATCTGGCTGCCATTTCCACGGCATGAGTTCGTCACAGCGGGCAGCGAAGATTCCGCAAAAGTGGGCTTCTAAAATTCGCTAGTTTGGCAGGAGTGTTTGTGCCGGTGATCAGCCGTGATGGAGATCGGGTTGTTCCTTTGCTGGTGGGCGGCCGCGCTGTTTCGGCAAGGGCAGCGGGTTGATGGACGGTGCCATGATGGTTGGCGAACTCGTGCAATCAATCAGCTCTCGATTGAATCTTGCGCCCACCTGCGCGAAAGCCTTTCGAGCATTTCGCGAAGCACCAGACGTTCGCCGGCACTAAGGGTGGACCATGCTTGCTCCTCCGTCTTCCGGATTATCGGCAGCATGTGATCGTACAACGCTTGTCCCTTGGAGGTCAGGAAAAGCCTGCTTTGGCGCCTATCGGTGATATCTGCTTCGATGGTAGTCAGCCCGGCGTTTTCGAGTTGTCGAAGGGTGCGACTGGCAACTGATTTGTCGACCATCACAGCCCTGACAATGCCAGCTGCACTTGATCCAGGTGCCATCGCCAAAACGGTCAGGACCCGCCATTCAGTCAGCGTCAAATCGGCTAATGCTCGTACTCTCCGCGCGGCCAGGATAGTGAGGCGGTTTGCTGCTGACAGGAATCCGAAGCTCAGCGAAAAATCGGTAGGTAGGTCTGGCTCTGGCTTGGTCGTCATGCTCCTGGGTCCATCATCTTTCTTCGGTATTGCGATTCCCGTCCGACGTAACGAACAGCATTGCCGCGACCGATACCATCCATCCCGTCGCCATCGTCAAGACGAAAGGTCCCCACGCCCCGCCTGCGAGCATCGAGCGCCACAGCGGCGGATTGACAAAGGTGGCAAGGGCACCGGCCTGATTAACGAGCGCCGCGGCGGCACCATGGCGGGCTGGCCCCGCCGCCAGTGGTAATACCGCCATTACGATCGCGAGCGCCGCGCCCGAACATAGGATCCAGCTGCCCGCGACTACATAACGTGGTGCAAGCCCCAGTTCAGGCTGAAACGAGAATATGCCTGTTGCAAAACTGAACAGCGCGACGATTAGGAATAGGCGTAACGGCGACATGCCAGCCTTGCTCATCAGCGCGCCCGCGCCAAACGATCCCGGCAGCATCAGTAACGTCAGCAACGAGAATGCGCCGGCCGCCGCCGCTGGCGAGATGTGATGCACACGCACGAACCAGTCGGGGAATGTGATATTCGCGCCAAAGCCCATACTGATGACCATGAACGCGGCTAGGCCCAAGGCAACCAACGGCGGACTGACGCAGGCCGAGCCGAGGTCTGCAATTTGCCGCCCCAGCGTCGGCAGCTTCGGTGCGTCCAACTGGCGCGGCAGGAGACAGGCGAGCAGGCCGACACCGATCATCAACGCACCGAACAGTGCGAAGGGCAGCCGCCAGTCAGCCGATCCCGCACCGATGCTGCCCAAGCCCAGTCCAACAGCCGTGCCAATCGGCGCATAGGTCGCCCACAAAGTCAGCGCCTGCGTGCGCCTCGGACCATCGACCGTCGCCATCAACAGCGTCGGCGCGGCTGTATAGATGTGAACCACCGCGACGCCTTCGATCAGACGCGCCGCTTGCAACATCCACAAGCGATCCGCGACGAGATCAATCATGTTGGCGAATGCCCCGATCGCAGCGGCCACGATCAGCACGGTTCGCGCACCAAACCGCCCGACCACCAGGCTGCTCGGAATGGCCAGCAACACCGCCGGAACGGCGATCAGCGCGATCAACCAGCCGAACTGGCGATCGTCGATGCCGAAGCGCGACATGATGTCCGTGGCGAGCGGAATGATCCGGGCCACGGCTGCCGATGCACAGACGCCGAACAGATAGATGACGAAGATAGACGACCAACTGCCCGACTTCATGCGCTTCTTTCCTCCGCTTTAGTCCGGCCAAGCCACAGCCCCGTCATGACGGGGCGAAGCACAGCGCCCCGCGCCGTTCCTGGAACCGCCAGCCGCACGGGGTCAGTATGAGATCGTCCGTCGAAGTGCCGATTACCACATCCGCGTCGCGGGGCGGCAGTCCGCCATCGGCTGCGGGCTCACCTGTATAGAGCAGAATGTTGGCGGTCACATTTGCGCGATCAGGTGCGACGACGTCGACCATGATGTTCGAGACGAAATGGCGGAGCAGCTTGCCCGACCCGCCGGCAAAGGCAGCGCGGATCGCAGTGATCCCATCCAGGCGCATAGCACTGCGAGGCCCGATCAAAACCGCCTCTTCGACGAACAGGTCGAGTGCTCTATCGACTTGACCGCTGTCGATCAGTCCCGCGTAAGTCAGCAGGAGTCTTGTGCAGTCTCGTTCAATCAACAAACGCTGGACTGGGTTTATCGTGCTATCCGAAGTCGGGACGGGGGGCATCACTGGGGTAGGCGCTCAGTAGCCGACTGTGAAACGCTGCCGAATATGGGCGGGCCTTTCCAGCTCGTCCACCATGGCCACGGCGTAATCCTCATAGGAGATCGCGCTCGATCCATCGGGCCTGACGATCAGTTCGTCCAATCCCGTTCGAAATACGCCCGTCCGGCCGCCCGGCTCGGTGCCGTAGGATTCGTCGTTGGAGAACATCATCGCGGGCGACAGGAAGGTCCAGTCGAGATCGATCGCCTGTTTCAGCTCTGCGAAGAAGGCGATGCCGGCACGTGGCTCCTCCAAGAATTCGTCCGGGATCTGGCCACTGTCGATGACCTTGGTCTGCGTCCCCGGCAGG
This sequence comes from Sphingobium sp. FG125, assembly GCF_057809795.1. NCBI lineage: Bacteria > Pseudomonadati > Pseudomonadota > Alphaproteobacteria > Sphingomonadales > Sphingobiaceae > Sphingobium > Sphingobium sp. FG125. The sequence goes on along the minus strand of NZ_JBMDKQ010000002.1, from coordinate 293,786 downwards.
TATAGGCTCGCCGCGCCGCCGACCATCAGATAGCGTTTCACACCCGACCCCCGGACCGCGCCGAGCAGGTCGGCGGGATTCATCTTGAGAAACCGGATGGACACCATCACGGCGTCGTGACCGCGCAACAGGCTAACAAGTTCGTCCGGCTTGTCGATGTCGCCAGCGCATGGTGTGACGCGCGGATGGGGCGGCACCCTGTCCGGATTGCGGACGATCGCCGTGACCGCATGCCCGCGGTTCAGCAATTCGTGCAAAAGGCGTTTGCCGACAGGGCCTGTCGCGCCGAGCAGTGCAACTTTCAAAACGGCCTCTCCGTCTGGGCAGGATATCTAACCCTGCATCCGATGATATAGTTGTCAATGCAACTATATCTTGATAAGGTCAACTATCATTTTCCGCATTGTCCGACAGAACATTACGAAGGAGACCAAGCTTGTCCCGCGACATCATCACGACTATCGATCCGGCAGACCGACTGGCAGTGCAGGATTGCCTGGGCCATTATCTCGCCGCGTTGGATCGCGGCGATCTGGACGGCGTCATGGCGATGCTGGCCACACCTGATTGCCAGTTCATTGATACGCGCGGAAACATTCATAGCGGCCATGTGGAAATTCGCGCGATGCTGGCCGGCCTTATCGGTGACCCGGATTTCCGTGGCCGTCAGCACATTGTGACGCCCTTGTTCGCTAAGAGGGAGGGGCGCGGCATCATCGTTGAGTCCTATTGGATGGTGGTCAAGTGGACGTTTGCTGACAATAGGAAAGAGATTTTCTCGATCGGCCAGTCGCGCGATACGTTGGTGCATGGTGAGGGTGGCTGGAGGATCAGCGAACGCAGCCTGTCGTGGCGCACCGAGCAGCATGGGCCTTGGGTCGGCCTGGGATAGGCAACGATCGAGCGGGGGCAGGCACCATGCCACAAAGTCACCGGTCGGCCGAGCCGAGAGACGCGATGATCGCATCATGTCGCCGCCGATAGTCGGCCATCAGTTCGGGGTGGGTGATAGCCCAGAATCGCCCTTCGCGATAAGCCTCTATGGCGATCGCGGCGGCTTCGTCCGCCGGCATGCGCGGATATGCGAGGCGCGCCATAACGTCGCCTGATGGCGGCGGGGCAACCGGCGGGGGCGCCTTGCCGAGGCGCGCTGCATGGCGGACCTCGCTATCGCCAATATCCGTGTCGACCGGGCCAGGGCAGAAGGCGATGCACCCGACCTTGCTACCGTTTGCGACGAGTTCTGCCTGCAACGCCTCCGTAGCGCCGAGCGCCGCGAATTTTGAGGCGGCATAGGCGCTGGCGCCGACTTGGCCGGAAAATCCCATCATCGATAATGTGTTCATGATGTGCCCGCCATCTGCGTTTGACTGAAGGACGGGCAGGAACTCGTCGATGCCATGGATCATGCCCCAAAAATTTACATCCATGATCCAGCGCCGATCCTGATCGGTAAGATCGAGGAACGGTGCATATTTGCCAACGCCAGCATTGTTGCACAGCAGGTGGACTGTGCCGAAGGTTTCTACTGCATGCTGGCACAGCGCACGCACGGAATCCCGGTTGCCAACATCGACGATGCTGGTCGGCAGGCCCAACTCGTCGCCGGCCGCATTCAGCCGAGCGGCATCAATATCGGCGATCATCACGGTCATTCCTGCGTCGCGTAACCCCTTGGCCAGCGCCTTGCCGATGCCCAATGCGCCGCCCGTGACAACGGCGAAGCCCTGTTGTGCTGCGATATATTCCATTCGCCATACTCCTGCTGCTGACGCCAGCCAGCCTAACCAAAAGAAGTTGTTTATGCAACTATATCGCCATTGCTAAATACTAATTTTGAGGCGACGCTTTCTATCATATGCCGCTCACGCGAATGCTTGCACGGAATCCATGCAATCCCTGATGCGCGCTGGATGCCGACGATCTCGCAAATTCATGGCACCAGCAGCCGGGAACGCCACCCAGGACCTTGTCGCTCACGTTCACGCCCGGCTTGCCGCGATGGGCGATGAGCCGGGTCAGCTCGCGCACCACGCGATGCCCCAAGATCGAGGTATCCGGCATCGCCGCCAGGCCTCCTGGGTCACGTCATCGACCACATTGAGCACCCGGAACCGCCTTCCTGACGCCATCTGGTCGTGAAAAAAGTCCAGGCTCCAGCGTTGGTTCTGCAAGGCCAGCACCAGAGCAGGGGCCTTGGTGCCAAGGGCACGCTCGCGGCTGCATCGCCGTCTCACCGTCAAGCCTTCCAACTTGTAGAGCCGCTGGGTCTTCTTGCGGTTGATCATCACGCCATCCCGGCGCAGCAAGATATGCAAACGGCGATTGCCGAACAGGCGACGCTGGTTTGCCAGCCCGCGCAGCTTCTAGCGCAGAGCAGTGCATCGTCCCTGGTGGAACGATAGCGCACGCTCTTGCGATCGGCATCGATGACACGGCACGCCCGCCGTTCGCTCATCCCGTGGCACGCCTGGAGATGAGCGACAGCTTCCCGCTTTGCGACGGGCGGCAAAACTTTTTTGCCAGAAAATCCTTCAACGCAGCCTGATCCAGCATTGCATCGGCCAGAAGCCGCTTGAGCCTGGCGTTCTCGCTACCGAGTTCTCGCAGTCGCCTGGCCTCGGATACCTCCAGGCCTCCATACTTGCCCTTCCAGTTGTAGATCGTCGCTTCAGTCACCCCGTGCTGCCGGGCGAGATCAGCGGTCTTCGCGCCCGCTTCTGCCTCCTTCAGCACCCCAATGATCTGCTCTTCTGAAAACGTTGCACGCTTCATCGTCTGTCCTTCCTTCAGGCCAGACTCTAATCGCTCGTGGAGGAAAATCAGGGGGGTACGTCAGCGGCAGTGTCCACTTTGGGAGCGATGCCATGCACAATGCAGTTCCTCCATCATCGATACTCCTACCCGGCGTTGCAGTTGTGATCCCTCTATATTTCCCTGTAGTTCATAATTGCGGACCACAATGTTTCCGACACCTTCGACAGGACGCTTTTTGGTCTTGCTAGTGTAATGAAGATGCGCGTCCAGTATGTTTCGTCGGCAACATAAACGATCCTCGCCGACGCCAGCGCCGACGCCGCTAAAGATTGCGGCACCCAAGCCACCCCCCGCCCGTCGATCGCCATCGATAACAGAGCCGCGGCGAGCCTCGATTGTAGTACGACGGCAAGTGGCGGCGCCAACTGCCGTGATGCCCAGTCCGCGGCAAGAATTCTGCCTAGGCCAGATTCGGCACCATAGGCTAGATACGGGACATCGCCATCGTTCAGAGACCATCGTGGCTTGCCTGCCTCATTCGGCTCACATACCGGTACAAGCAGATCTTCTCCGATCTTCACCCTTATGAAATCCGTTGTGTCTAGCGACGTCCGCATGAGCGGATGATGATGCGACAGCAGGAACGCTGCCTCGCCGCGCCGCATCATCCTCTCGCATGCCTGAAGGCTGTCCGACTTTAGATTAATCGGCTCGTGGGGGGCGTGCTCGACAATCCAGTGTGGAAAGAAGCTGAACGATAGCGCGTGCGTGGCAGCGATCGTCAGAACCGAATCGGCTTGGTCCGCCACCTCAAGCGCTGCGACTCGTGCCCGATATATGTCGCGAACGGAAACCTGTACGTAACTATGGAACTGTTCGCCGGCAGGGCTTAGAACGGTTCCCGCCTTCGTTCGCGTAAACAGCGCCGTTCCCACCCATTGTTCAAGGGACCGGATACGTCGGCCGAACGCTGGTTGCGTAACGTTCCGCTGTTCCGCAGCGCGCGAGAAATTCCGCTCCTCCGCAAGCGCCACGAAATCTTCCAGCCAATCCAGTTGCATATCACCTGCCCTCGCTCGCCGCCGAATGATCGGCTGCACGACCATGGATCGTTATGCCGAAACGGCACAGACGGCAATAATATTGGCATTTGATCGCGGTTTGGATTCAACGGCATCATCAGGCGCGTAGATTGCAAAATATGATCCTCATGCGGTCAGGATGTAGTCCGGCAGATACGTCCGAGATAAAATCATTATTTCGGAAAAAGCATAAAGAAACCGCGGCTACAAAAATCAAAGCCGCCTACATTGGGGAGGACGATCATGAAGGCGTCAATTTTTCGATCCGTTTCGTTGTCAGCTCTGGCTATCGGTTGCGCCATAGTCAGCTGTCCGGCGACGGCGCAGGTCGCAGATCCAGCTGTCAGCCCGGAGCAGGCTGCACCGGACGCTCCCCCCCAGGCCGCAGACATCATCGTGACCGGATCACGGATCGCGCGCAAGGATTACACCGCGCAAAGCCCGATCGTGACTACCGATGCCGAGGACATCGCGGTCGCCGGAACATCCACGGTCGACAGCTATCTACGCCAGTTGCCGCAATTCCAGCCGGGATCGGGCGACTTCTCCAACAGCGCGTCGGGCGGAACGGTCGGCCAGGCCACATTGAACCTGCGCGGCCTCGGTGCACAGCGCAACCTGATCCTGATGGATGGCCGTCGGCTGCAGCCCTCCAATCCAGAAGGAGTGATCGACATCAACACCATTCCGACACTGGCGATCGGTAATGTCGAGGTGATCAGCGGTGGCGCATCGGCCACTTATGGTTCGGACGCGATGTCGGGGGTCGTCAATTTCAAGATTCGCACCGACTTGCGCGGCCTGGAACTGTTCGCCCAAGGCAATGTGACGGGCCGCGGCGATGGGGCCAGTCGCCAACTGGGCTTCGCTTATGGCACCAAATTTGCCGATGGACGCGGATCATTGCTGGTGTCGGGCGAATATGTCGATCGTGACGGTGTCGGTACGCTTGCGCGCAGATTTTCCCGCGGACAGGCGCTGAGCGGTTTCATTCCCCAGGGGCTGCTCGTTCCCGACGGCGGCAATCTGCCGTCGCAGGCCGTCGTCACATCGGTCTTTTCGGGCTACGGCGTTTCGGCTGCGGTGCCGCGCACGTCCTTCTTCGGTTTCAACAACGATGGCACGCTGTTCCGTCGCAATGCGCCAGCAGGGTCGTTCAATTATCGCGGCCCGACGACTGGTCCGTTCATTTCGACCCCGACATTGTTTGGCTATGATGGCAGCTATTATAATTTCATTCAGACACCGTTGGAGCGGTACACTGTGTTCGGTCGCGGCGAGTATGAAGTGAGCGACGGCGTCACCCTCTATGCCCAAGGCTCGTACGCGCACAGCAAGGCCCGCAACCAGGGGTCGGAACCTGTTCTGGCGACGCCATGGGATTTGAGAATTCCTGTCACCAACCCGTTCATTCCAGCTGATCTCGCCCGGGTGCTGGCGTCGCGTCCGCAGCCAAACGCGCCTATCACCTATTTCGGGCGCGTTTCGCAGGCCGGGCCGCGATCGTTCACCACCGAAACCGAGACTTGGCAGGCTCTCGTCGGATTGCGTGGCGAGATCGCGTCGCTGGGTTGGACATGGGATATATACGGATCGCATGGTGAAGCGAATACCAGCGATACAACCACCGCCGGCGCGGTCAGCGTCGGTGCATTGCGACGGCTCATCAATGCGGCAGATGGGGGCAGCGGTCTATGTGCAGGTGGCTATAATCCCTTTGGTCTGGAGGGATTGTCGTCCGCCTGCCTCGCTTATGTATCGCGCACGCCGATCAACCGGACCTCGATCAACCAGGATGTCGTGGAAGGCGTCTTGCAAGGCGGATTGTTCAATGTACCAGCGGGAGAGGTGCGCTTTGCGGCGTCCGCCAACTATCGGCGCAACGGCTATCTCTTTGTGCCCGATTCCGATGTCGCGGCAGGGGACATCACCAGCATTTCGGCAACCCAGCGCACCACGGGTTCGACGCGCGTGGCGGAAGGCGCGATAGAATTGTTGCTGCCAATTCTGGCGGATTTGCCATTCATTCGCGCGCTTAACGTCACGCTTGGCTATCGCTATTCCGATTATCGCCTGTCGGGCGGCGCGCACACGTACAAAGCGGATTTTGACTGGCGTGTCGCTGAACCGCTGATGTTTCGTGGCGGTTATCAGCGTGCCTTGCGTGCGCCCAATATCGGTGAATATTTCCTCGCCGGAAACCAGACGGTCTCGCAGATCGGAACACCGCCTGGTGGCGGTGATCCATGCGACGTCCGGTCCAATTTCCGGGCGCCGTCCAACGCCAACGCTGCCCAGGTCAGGTCGCTGTGCATCGCGACGGGGCTGAACGCCGCTTTGGCCGACAGTTTCCAGCAACCGACCACGGCAGCCGTCACGACCACCATAGGCAATGGGGCGCTAAAGCCGGAAAAGGCGGATACCTTTACGTTCGGGGCTGTCCTCACATCGCCTTTCAGTGCCGATGCGCTGCGGAATATTTCGCTGTCCGTAGATTATTATGACATCAAGATCGCCAACGCCATTGCCGTGCTAGGTGCCACGACGTCGTTGCAGAAATGCTTTAACGGCGATGGATCGAATAGCAGCTATTCTGCGTCGAACTACTTCTGCGGGCTGTTTCAACGCGATGGAACCGGGTTGTTTACGTCGGTGTCGCAGCCTTACCTCAATCTCGGCGGCTACAGGACAGCCGGGATCGACGTGCAATTGGACTGGCGGGTGCCGCTCGATTTTCTGAGCGTTGGTGGGCAGAGTGGCTCCATAACCTTGGCAAGCTATGCCAATTATCTCGATAAGTTTGAAATACAGACGCTGCCGGGTGGCCCGTTTCAGGAAAATGCCGGAACGATCAGCACTGCGACCAGCTTTCCACGCTGGAAACTGGTCAACAGCCTGACGATTGACGCTGGTCCATTCTCGGTGTCAGGGCGGTGGCGCTATATCGATGCGATGGCCGACGCGAGCACGATCACCAACCCTGCGACAACCATTCCAAACACGCCCAGCTATAATTATTTCGACCTGTCGCTGAAAATTGCACCAACCGATGAGTACGAGTTGCGTCTCGGGATCAACAACCTGACCGACAAGCGGCCGCCTGTCGTCGGCGGCACGTTGGGGGTGACTAATCCCGGCGTATATGACGTACTTGGGCGTAGCTTCTACGCTTCGGCAAAAGCGCGCTTCTGATGCAAGGCAGGTGGGCGGAGCAGGGGAAGGCGCAAAGCCAGCCTTTTGGCTTCGCCTGCTTGTAACCGGGAATGGATGTAGATTGGCGGATTCCCCAAACGTGACGCGGCGCGCCGCGATGATGGGGGTCGCTGCGGCGGTCGCAGCGCCCGCCACAGCGGCAGGACCGGATAGGAAGCCTACCATCGCCGATGCGCGGTCGCGTTTCCCCGAAACGGCGCCGGGCCTGGAACTGATTATGCAGTTGTTGGTGGAGGTCGCGGATGCAATCGACCTGGGCAGCGGCCCGGACGGGGTACGCCGGATGGTACCGATATCGGGTGGACGCTTTGAAGGTCGCGGATTGTCCGGCATTGTGATGCCTGGCGGTGCGGATCGCCAGCGCGTGCGCGCAGATGGCATCCGGCAACTCGATGCCCTTTACGAACTGAAAGCCGACGACGGTACGATCATGACCGTCCGTAATAGGGTCATGGTCGATGATAGTGTCGCGCGAAACGGCACGGGACGCTACGCCCGATCGGTCGTGACCGTCGCCGCGCCCGACGGCCCACACGCCTGGCTCAATCGAGGCATCATCATCGGCACCTTAACCAGCCTTCGTCCCAAGCAGCCCTTCGTTTACGTCAGGCTGTACCGGGTGACATGAGATGTGGCCGGTCGCATTCCGACTGAACGATGCCCTGATGCGCGATGATGATCGGCACCATTATGCCAAATGCGCATGAACTCTTTTGCCATTGGCATTTGATCCGGCCACACTTTGGTCACAGGCTATGACCCGTCAACGAGAAAATTCTTTAATTTAGCGAGAGAGAGCCGGAGAGAAGCTATGGTGCCGCGCCTGCTAGGTCAGTTATATATTCAGGTACTGATCGGCATAGCCATCGGCGCAATGGTCGGCGTCCTATTCCCACAAGTCGCGGTAGCGCTGCAACCGCTCGCGGATGCCTTCATCAAGCTAATCAAGATGCTGCTCGCGCCGATTATCTTCGGCACCGTGGTGCTCGGCATCGCCAAGATGGGCAACGTCAAGGAGGTCGGACGCATAGGCGTGCGCGCGCTGATCTATTTCGAGATCGTCTCCACCCTTGCGCTCGTCATCGGCCTCGTCGTCGTGAACCTGATGAAGCCGGGCGTCGGCATGAACATCGACGTATCGACGCTGGATGCCAGCGGCATAGCCAAATACCAGCCCGCTTCGCAGGAACAGCATGGGGTGGCCGATTTCTTCCTGAATATCATCCCGACGACGATGGCAGATGCCTTCGCCAAGGGTGCGATGTTGCAGATCATCCTGATAGCGGTCTTGATGGGCTATGCGCTGGTGTCGATCGGCAAGCGCGGCGAGCCGCTGACGGCGGTGATCGAGTCGCTCACGCAGACTTTGTTCCGCATCGTCGGCATGGTGATGAAGCTGGCGCCGATCGGTGCGGGCGCCGGCATTGCGTATACGATCGGCAAACACGGCCTCGGATCGCTATGGGGCCTTGGTCACCTTATGCTGGCGGTCTACCTGACCTCCGCCATCTTCGTCGTCGTCGTGATCGGCAGCATCGCGCGCTGGGCGGGCTTTCCGCTCTTTCAATTCTTCCGCTATTTCAAGAACGAACTGCTCGTCACCTTTGCGACCTGTTCGACCGAGGCCGTGCTGCCGCAGATGATGGTCAAGCTGGAGCGACTCGGCGTCGCCAAGCCCGTCGTCGGCCTCGTCCTGCCGACCGGCTATACCTTCAACGCCGACGGCACCTGCATCTACCTGACGATGGCGGCGATCTTCATCGCGCAGGCGACCAACACGCCGCTGACGCTGTGGCACCAGATCGTCATCCTCGGCGTGCTGCTGCTGACGTCGAAGGGGTCGGCTGGGGTCGCGGGCGGCGGGTTCGTCACGCTGGCGGCGACGCTGTCGACCTTCCCCGACATTCCTGCCGCCGGGCTGGTCCTCCTGCTCGGCGTCGACCGCTTCATGAACGAGGCGCGCGCCGTCACCAACCTGATCGGCAACGGTGTCGCCACGCTCGCGATCGCCAAGTGGGAGGGCGCGCTCGACGCCGACACCGTGAACGCGGTGATCGCGGAGCAAAAGGGGAAGCGACCGCGCAGCATCACCCTGCATCCGGTCGGTCGGGCGGACACCCATGACTGACCATTATCGACCTTCACTTCAGAGGAGCCTTTATGCGTATCGTTGACGTCTGCGAAATCACGCAGCCCATCTCGTCCCCCATCCGCAACGCCTATATCGACTTCAGCAAGATGACCGCCAGCCTGGTCGCGGTCGTCACCGACGTGGCGCGCGACGGCAAGCGCGTGGTCGGCTATGGCTTCAACTCGAACGGGCGCTATGGCCAGGGCGGCCTGATCCGCGAGCGGTTCCGCGACCGGATACTCGATGCGGCGCCCGAAAGCCTGTTCGACGACGCGCGCGACAATCTCGACCCGCACAAGATCTGGGCGGCGATGATGACCAACGAAAAGCCGGGCGGTCACGGTGAACGCTCGGTCGCGGTCGGCACGCTCGACATGGCGATCTGGGACGCGGTCGCCAAGATCGAGGGCAAGCCGCTGTTCCGCATGCTCGCCGAACGCCATGACCGCGAGGCCAATCCGCGCGTGTTCGTCTATGCGGCGGGCGGCTATTATTATCCCGGCAAGGACAATAGTGCACTGTGCGCCGAGATGCGTGGCTATCTGGATCGCGGCTACAACGTCGTGAAGATGAAGATCGGCGGCGCGTCGATCGAGGAGGACCGTGGCCGGATCGAAGCGGTGCTCAAAGAGATCGGCTCACAGGCGCAACTGGCGGTCGACGCCAATGGCCGCTTCGACCTCGAAACCGGCATCACCTATGCCAAGATGCTGCGTGAATATCCACTGTTCTGGTATGAGGAGATCGGCGACCCTCTCGATTATGCGTTGCAGGCGGCAATCTCGGAATATTACCCCGGCCCGATGGCGACCGGTGAGAATCTGTTCTCGCATCAGGATGCGCGCAACCTGCTCCGCCATGGCGGCATGCGCCCCGATCGCGACTGGCTGCAATTTGATTGCGCGCTGTCCTACGGACTGGTCGAATATCTGCGGACGCTCGACGTCCTTAAGCAGTTCGGCTGGTCGCCCACACGCTGTATCCCGCATGGCGGGCACCAGATGTCACTCAACATTGCGGCGGGCCTGGGCCTGGGCGGCAATGAGAGCTATCCTGATCTGTTTCAGCCCTATGGCGGGTTCCCGGACGGGGTGAAGGTGATCGACGGCCACATCACCATGCCCGAACTTCCCGGCATCGGGTTCGAGGGCAAGTCCGACCTTATCAAGGTTATGCGCGAATTGGCGGAATGAAAACGGAGCCACAGGGCGACGCTCTTTCGCCCTTGTTGGTGCCCTAATTCCGGGGCACGTCCGATGGCGCAACATGATAGAGCGCCAAAGCGCGACTGATGCTATCGAAGCTGGAATATCCTCCTATATTGAAAAGGATGAACGATGATGTCGACAGGATTGCGGATCGCAGGGGCTCTGCTTTTGGGTACGCTGGCAAGCGCTGACGTGTCGGCGCAATCGACCTTGCCTGGCTATACGGAAGGCGCGCAAATGATGCGGGTCGACGTGACGAGCGGACAGGTCGATACGATCGGCGCCGTGATCTATTCGCAGGTCAAGACGCAGCGCGCCATCCGCCAGCTAAGGATGACCGTGCTCGTCCCCCGCACCAACGACCTGAAGCCGGCGATCGTCTATTTCCCTGGCGGCGGCTTCACCTCGGCTGACTATGAGAAATATTCCGAGATGCGCACGGCGCTGGCGCGGGCCGGCTTCGTCGTGGCCGCGGCGGAATATCGCGTCGTGCCGGACAAATTCCCGGCGCTCGTCCAGGATGGCAAGGCCGCGATCCGGTATCTGCGCGAACATGCGGAGGAATATGGCATCGACCCTGCGCGGATCGGCGTGATCGGGGATTCGGCCGGGGGCTATGTCGCGCAGATGCTCGGTACGACTAATGGCGAGAAGGCTTTCGACAAGGGCGATTTCCTCGACAAACCCTCGGATGTACAGGCGGCGGTGACGCTCTACGGCATCTCCGATCTCCGCAGCATCGGTGAAGGCTTTCCCGACGCCGTGCAAAAGGTTCACCAGTCGCCCTCCGTCACGGAGGCATTGCTGGTGAACGGCCCGGCGTTCGGAAAATTTCCCGGTGCGGCGATCAGCAGCGACCCTGAAAAGGCGCTCGCGGCAAGCTCTATGGGACACGTCCAGGGCAAGAAACCGCCCTTCCTCATTATGCACGGCACGGCCGATACGCTGGTGTCCCCGGCCCAAAGCGCGCACCTTTACGAGGCGCTTAAGGCGGGTGGAAACAAGGTCGACTATATTCTGGTCGAAGGCGCGGGACACGGTGATCTCTACTGGTATCAATCGTCGGTTATTGAACGGGTAGTAAGCTGGTTCAGGCAAACCCTTGGAGAGCCGATCAAGGCCCCAGCCAGGTCAGGGATGCCCGACGCCAAATTATAGGGTCGCCGGTAATCCTTTTCGTATCGGGGACCGGCAAGAAGATATTTGCCAACGTACTGAACAACACCAGCTGAGTGTGCTCCAGCCGCTCGCTCAGGGCACGAATGATCGACTATCAAGATGGAGCTACCGTGCATGTTTAGAGTCCTCCATAAGGAGAAGCCCCTCCGACTTCAGTCCCGGACTCGGCCAGTAGCCTGCTATCCTCGGAAAAAGTGAACAGCCCGAAGGGCGATAGTTCACTTTTTCCGAGGATAGCAGGCTATGGGCTATAGCAGCGGTTGTCACACAACATTTCATTATCGCTATCACCTCGCTGGGCACCGAAACGCAGTTCAGCGCAGCTAAAAATCGGTTCAAGGTGTTGCATGGCGACGTGCATCTGCGGGTTCGCGAGATGATCCGACAGGTCTGTGCCGAAATGGGCGTGACGATCGTCCACGGCGTGCTTTCGCGCGATCACGTCCACATGTTCGCCGAGATACCCCCGCACGTCTCGGTCAGCGACTTCGTGCGCCGGGCCAAGCCTGTCCTGAGCCTGTCGAAGGGGGGTGGTCATCGCGCAAAACCCAGCAGGAGTTCGAGCATATCCGCAAGCGCTACTGGGGCCAACGCTTCTGCCCGCGCGGCTACTTCTCGATTACATCCAGCAACATCACCGATGACACTATCCTGCGTTACCTGGACAAACATGGCCACAAAAACGGCGTCAGCCCCTCGCCATGATCCTAACGGCGTCAGCCGGTCAGTCATTCAGTCCCGGCATTTGATGGTGGGGAGATTGAATAAACCGTTCCGGCTCATTTCCCCGGATTCTGCAGATACATTCGTAGGGTGTGAGGCCGCGAAGGGTCTTGAGGCGTCGGCCAAAATTGTATGCACCAACGAAGTCGTGGAGGTGGGCGGTCAGTTGGGCATAGCTGTCATAATGATAGCGTTTTACCGTTGTCTTCTTGATGGTACGGTTCATCCGCTCGACCTGGCCGTTGGTCCAGGGGTGCCTGGGCTTGGTGGTGCGGTGGTCGATGTCGCTGATGGCGCATGCATATTCGAAGGCATGAGCGCGGAAGAGCTCGCCATTGACGGTGGCTTCCTTGATGAGCGACACGGCCGAACCGCCGGCGCCAGGCGTCGTGAAGTGGATGCCATTATCGGTCAGTACGGTGTGGATTTTGTAGGGTACGGCATCGATGAGCCGGCGCAGGAAGTCGCGCGCGGTCGCGGTCTTCGCCTTCTCGTGCAGAATCGACAAAGGCGAACTTGCTGGTCCGGTCGATTGCCACGAACATATATAGCCTGCCCTGCTCGGTACGAACCTTGGCGATATCGATGTGAAAGAAGCCGATCGGGTAGCCGGGAGATGTCGTGGCGCTGCAAGTAACGATGCAGCGACGAGCATGTCAGGTGCGGGACCGTTGCCTGCAGAGCGTACAGGCCATCGTCCAGCGGCAGCAGCGTGTGTCCGCGGAAGGCGACGACGATCGCCTCCTCCTCGATCGTGAGAACGGTCGAGCGCGGTTCCTTCGGACTGGCCTTGCGATCCTCAGGAGTTTGGCGTTGCCGCCACCTGGCCAGAGCCCTCAGCCTCTCTTGACTATCTTGTATTGCTCGACGGAATGCCGCTGTCGTGCGGGCGCTCCCGTGGAGAACCTGGCCCATAGTGCATCCTTCCATTCCAGGCCGAATAATGCACCATCAAATCCCAGGACCAAACATCTAGGTGCTCACATAACCCGTGAACAGGTCCAGCTTGGAAAGACCTGCGTAAGTCATTTTGCGTGCGCGATCGCATAATCTGCGATGCTGTCCGGCGTCGACATCATCCAGACCCATGCTCAGCAGAAAGATCAAGCTCGCGAATGACGTAAGTGCATCTGCGACCACCTTGGATGATATGTTCTGCGCGATGGATCGAGACCGAGGAACCTAGTGCGGTTCCGAACATTTCCAGCTCGGCGCTGCAGAAACGACCGCACGCCGCTGCAACTGGACTGATCGGACAATGGTTCTCGATCAACAGGAATGACCCGTCCTCCTCCTCACACCAATCAGCCATATAGCCTTCTTTCGAGCGCAATACGGCCAACGCGGCTACCCGTTCGGCAAGCGGGTTCTTGCCTTCCATCTCCTTGAGATAGCGATGCTGTGTCTCACTCTCGCGAACATTGATGATCGTGTCGAGCGCGGACTCGCCCATATGCGTGCGGATGATATCGAGCAGCTGCTCCGTCAGGCTCGCACAGGTGTCAGGAAACCGCGAATGAGACGCCGCGGTCAACTCCCAATATTGTTGCGGTCGACCAACTCCTTTGGCCTCGCTTGTCGCAACGACGAGATTCTGTTCGGCCAGACGCATAAGCTGCTGACGCGCTGCTTCGCCAGTGATGCCGAGCTTTTTGCCAATCGCCGCAGAAGAAAGGCGACCGTGCAATTTCAGCGCCATCAGTACGCGATCGCCAGGCGTACGCGTGGACCAACCGGAATATTCCAACTCAGAGCTTGACATATCAGACGGATTCGTTTTCAAAGCCATAACTTGGAAAATAACAAAACGGACCCGCATACGCAAGTGCGGCCTAAAAATGCCAAAAGGGAAGCGTGACCATGCGCCTGAACTGCTCCGCGATATCGCAACCCGTTGCCAGCGCGTTTGTCGATGGAGCAGGCGCATGACTGTGCCCCTACACGACATGCCTCCTCGGCTTTCGGCCTCGCGCTCGCAAGCGCGGACAATTGCCCTTACGGTTGTCGTCCTGGCGGTGATATTGAGCGCGCTGTTTCTTTGGCGCATGATAAAAAACGGCCAGGGCGAAGGCTGGCAGCAACAAGCCGTCCCGGTTGCTGCTGTCGTGGTCGCACCACGCGACGTACCCTCGTCGCTGAACGCGGTTGGTACGCTCACGGCGGTTCGTGAAGTGACGCTTTCCAGCGAGGTTGCGGGCCGTGTATCGGACATCCATTTCGCCGCCGGGTCCAGCGTGCGGGCCGGTGCGCTCCTCGTCCAGCTGTTCGATGGTCCCGAGCGCGCTGATCGGGAGGCCGCAAAGGCCAAGGCGAGGTTCAGTGGCATACAGGTCGCCCGATCGGAACAACTTGCCTCGTCAGGGGCGGAGCCTCGCGAGTTGCTGGAACAGCGGCGCGCCGAACGCGACCAGGCCACAGCTGCCGTGCGGCAAATAGATGCCCGCCTGATCCAGAAGCAGGTGCGCGCGCCCTTCTCCGGCGAGATTGGCATCCGCCGCGTCAATCTGGGGCAGTTCATCAATCCCGGTGATCCCGTCGCGACGCTGACGGCGCTAGATTGGCTCTATGTCGAGTTCGCTCTTCCCCAGCAGGAATTGGCGCGACTGAAGCGTGGGTCGATGGTGTCCGTGATCAGCGACGCTTTCCCCGACCGCATTTTTACAGCCCGCGTCAACGTCGTGGAGCCAAAGATTGGCGAGGACACCCGCAATGTCACCGTGCAGGCACTTCTGCCGAATGGCGATCATGCGCTGCGCTCCGGCATGTATGTGACAGCTGGACTGGCGCTTCCACCCCTGCAAGGCGCGCTGGTCGTGCCGACAACGGCCATCCAGACATCGGCGCAGGGCGACAGCGTGATCGTCGTGCGCGGCAAGACCGCCCTAACCGGCGGCAAGGCGGAGATCGTGCCGGTTCAGACCGGCCGCCGAATCGGCAACGATGTCGTGATCGACAAGGGCCTCAAGCCCGGCGACGTGGTCGTGTCGGAAGGGCAATTGCGTGTACAACCTGGTGCCGAGGTCAAGGTCGCGCGCATCGTTCGGACAGGAGGCCGCTGACATGGCTCTCACCGACATCTTCATACGCCGTCCGATCCTGTCCATTGTCGTCAGCCTGATGATTCTGCTCGCCGGCATCAGTGCGACGTTCAGCCTGCCGATCCGCCAGTATCCTGGCATGGAAAGCGCTACGATTACCGTCGACACGGCATTTCCCGGTGCCTCGCAAGACGTGATGCACGGCTTTGTCACCACACCGATTTCGCAAGCGATTGCTACCGCAAACGGCATCGAATATCTCGCTTCCACGTCCAGCCAGGGCAGGAGCCAGATCAAGGCTAAGCTGATCCTTAACGCGAATGCCGACCGTTCTATGACGGAGGTCCTCGCGAAGGTCCAGCAGGTAAAGTATCGGCTGCCCGCCGGAGTCACCGATCCGGTGATCTCGAAAATCACCGATGGCGCATCAGCCATCCAATACGTCGCCTTCGCCAGTGACACGCTTACACCATCTCAGATGACCGATTTCGCCACGCGGGTCGCCCAGCCTCTCATTACCTCCGTTCCGGGTGTCGCCTCGGCCCAGATCACCGGCGGCGCTCCGCTGGCGATGCGTATCTGGGTGGATCCGGTGAAACTCGCCGCGCGCGGACTCACGGCAAGCGACCTGGCCAACGCGCTTCGGGCGAACAACGTCCAGGCGGCTCCAGGCCAGCTCAAGGGCGAAAGCACCGCGATCAACATTACCGCAGGCACCGATCTGCGTAACGTCGATGCCTTCCGCCAGATGGTGCTTAAGACGGGCCGGGATAGCGTTGTACGGATCGGTGACGTCGCGACCGTCGAGTTGGGTGGCCAAAACTACGATGGCAGCTCGCTCGCATCGGGCCACCCCGGCGTTACGATCGCTATCTCGCCCACGCCGGACGGTAATCCGCTCGAAATCGTGCGCGCGGTAAAGGCGCTGATTCCCGACATCCAGCGCGTCGCGCCGCCGAGTCTCAAGGTTTCGAGCGTGTTCGACGCCGCGCAGTTCGTCGACGCCTCGATCGATCAGGTCGTGCATACGTTGATCGAGGCGATCGTGATCGTGATCTTCGTGATTTTTCTGTTCCTGGGCAGTTTCAGGGCCGTGATCATTCCCGTCGTGACAATCCCCTTGTCGCTGCTCGGCACGGCGGCGTTGATGTTGGTATTCGGCTTTTCGCTCAACCTGCTCACGCTGCTAGCCATGGTGCTGGCGATTGGTCTCGTGGTCGACGACGCCATTGTCGTAGTGGAGAATATCCACCGCCATATCGAAGATGGCCTGTCGCCGCTGGACGCAGCGCTGATCGGTGCACGCGAAATCGTCGGCCCGGTGGTAGCCATGACCATCACGCTCGCCGCCGTTTATGCCCCGATCGGTCTGATGGGAGGCCTGACCGGGGCTTTGTTCCGTGAATTTGCATTCACGCTCGCGGGGTCGGTGATCGTGTCGGGTGTGATCGCACTTACCCTGTCACCGATGATGAGCGCTATTCTGCTTAAATCGAAAATGGGTGAGGGGAAACTTGCCCAGGTGGTCGAACATACCATGCTCCGCACCACCAAAGCCTATGTCCGGCTTCTTGACCGGACCTTGGCGGCGCGCACGGCAGTGCTGATCGTAGGGATCACGGTCCTTGCGATGATCGGCGTGCTGTTTGTCGGTTCCAAGAGCGAGTTGGCGCCCCAGGAGGACATGGGATATGTTTTCGTCCAGACCAAGGCACCGCAATATGCCAACGCCAGCTATACAGCCCGATTCAGCGCCGAAGTCGATAAGATATTTCACCAGTTCCCCGAATATCGTGCCAGTTTCTTCGACATTGGCGGCGACAACAATGCCAATGGCGGCTTTGGCGGCATCGTGATGAAGGACTGGGCCGAACGCAGCCGCGATGGCGACCAGATCCAGGCGGAACTGGCGGGCCGCACGGGCGCGATCACCGGCGTCTACGCGACCGCCTTTCAGGACAGCCCGCTTCCCGCCGGCAGCGGTGGTCTGCCGGTCCAGATGGTCATCCGCTCGGCCGACGATTTCCCCGCAATCTATCAGACCCTCGAAGGGATCAAGGGCGCGGCATGGGGCAGCGGCCTGTTCGCCTTCGTCGACAGCGACCTCGCCTTCGACAGCCCAGAGGCGCGAATCAGCATCGATCAGGCCAAGGCCGGCGAGATAGGCGTGACCATGGCCGAGATCGCCGACACGCTGGCCGTGCTGGTCGGCGAAAATTACGTCAACCGCTTCAACTGGCATGATCGCTCCTACGACGTCATCGCCCAGGTGCCGCAGGACAGGCGCATCACCCCGGACAGTCTCGGCGAATTCTACGTGAAGGCCGCTTCCGGCAAGCTCGTCCCGCTATCGACGGTGGCCAGGGTCGAAATCCGGCCACAGCCCAATCGGCTGCCGCAGTTCAATCAGATGAACTCGGCCACGCTTTCGGCGGTGCTGCTGCCCGGCGTGACGATGGGCCAGGCGGTCGATTTTCTCAAAAGCCAGCCCCTGCCGCCGGGAACCAGAGTCGACTGGCTGTCGAACAGTCGACAATATGTGCAAGAAGGCAACCAACTCACCATATCCTTCTCTTTCGCGCTGATCGTGATCTTCCTGGTGCTCGCGGCACAGTTTGAAAGCTTCCGCGATCCGCTTGTGATCCTCGTCACGGTGCCGCTGGCGGTCTGCGGTGCTCTGATACCGCTCTATCTGGGTTTCACTACGCTCAATATTTATACGCAAATCGGCCTCGTCACGCTCATCGGCCTTATTTCGAAGCATGGCATCCTCATGGTGTCGTTCGCCAACGAGATGCAGCACCAGGAGGGCTGGAGCCGGGCAGAGGCGATCCGCCATGCCGCCGCCGTGCGTATGCGGCCCATCCTCATGACGACCGCCGCCATGGTCGCGGGCCTCGTGCCACTGTTGTTCGCGTCCGGGGCAGGCGCGAACAGCCGCTTTGCGATCGGCATCGTCGTGGTGATGGGCATGCTGGTCGGCACTTTGTTCACGCTGTTTGTGCTGCCGACCGTCTACACATTGCTCGCCGCCGACCATCGCCCTAAACCCGAAAATGGGTCAGGAACCGGGCCGGACAGTCCGTCATCACCCACCAACCAGCCCTCAGCCGAAGGAGGCCTGGCACATGCGTAATTTCAAGCTGTTGTGCCTCATCGCCCCGCTGCTTGCTTCTGCCTGCGCCGTCGGGCCAGATTATGAACGGCCAAAAACCGTTCCAACTGCGGCAAAGCCGTTCGCGACGAAGGGGCCGGGTTTTGATCCGATGGCCCAACTGCCCGACAACTGGTGGCACCTTTACCACGATCCCGCGCTGGACGCTTTGGTCGAGAGGGCGCTTGTCGCCAATACCGATTTGCGCGTCGCTGCTGCGAACCTGGCGCGTGCGCGGGCGGTGCTGGGCGAAGCCCGAACCGCGCGGTTACCGTCCACCAACCTCAACGGCGGCGTTGCTTATGGCGATGGCGTCCAGGGGGCGGGACAAACGGGCATAGCGGGCAATCAGGGCGACGCGCAGTGGTCCCAATCGGGTGGACTGTCCGTCGCGTGGGAGGTCGATATGTTCGGCCGGGTCAGCCGGGCCATCGCGGCCGCGCAGGCGGATACGCAAGCGGTCGAAGCGGCGCGCGACGCGGTGCGGGTCACGGTTGTCGCCGAAACGACGCGTGCCTATGTCAATGCGTGTGCCTATGCCTATGCGACCGATGTTGCGCGGCAATCCGCCAGGACAAGCAGCGACAATTTGCAACTCGTTACCGCGCAGGAACAGGCCGGATCGGTTGGCAAGCTCAATGTGGAACGGGCGGCAGCGGCAGCGGCGACGGCGCGAGCGGCGATACCGGCCTTTGAAGGGCAGCGCCAGGTCGCACTGTTTGAACTGGCTGCCCTGATCGGCACGACACCTGGCGATATCCCCAAGGCTGCGCGGTCCTGTGCGCAGGCCCCTGAACCTGCGGCCAGCCTGCCGGTCGGGGATGGTGCTGCGCTACTCCGTCGCCGCCCGGATCTGCGTCAGGCGGAACGCCAGCTCGCGGCCGATACGGCGCGAATTGGCGTGGCGATGGCGGACCTGTACCCTAAGGTCAGTCTTGGCGGGTCTGGCAATTTCTTCCGCAACGATATGGTGCGGGGCGGAGACTCCTTGTCCTTCTCATTGGGACCACTCATCTCCTGGAGCTTTCCCAACGTCGCAGTCGCGCGTGCGCGTATCCGTCAGGCGCAAGCGCAGGGTGACGCTTCGTTGGCGGCGTTCGACGGGCGCGTGCTCAATGCTCTCAAGGAGGTCGAGCAGGCTTTGACAATAGTGGCCACCGAGCAGGATCGGCTTGGGTCACTGGGTGAGGCGCAGATGCGCGCCAGCGAGGCGTATAGGTTCGCAGATCTTCGCTATCGTGCAGGATCCATCGGCTATCTCGACGTGCTCCTGGCCCAGGCTGACGTGCTTTCGGTCCGCAGCGCCTATACCGCTTCCTTACAGCGGGTAGCATCCGCCCGGGTGGACCTGTTCAAGGCGCTGGGTGGTGGATGGTAGAAATTAGAAACGGAGCAGGTGCCGCGGAGTGTCTGATCCAAATTAAGATGAGTAGTATCAGCAGTTTAGCTTGACGGCTATGCCTATCGCTCCTTCATGGGTTTTGCGAAAATACCAAGGATCAACATAAGCGTGGCGGGAATGGCGGGAAGATCGCGGAGCACACTGAATAATTATGGATCAGGCACTAAAAAATTCCTATTCTATTCACGAAATATATTGAATAGCTTCGCATTTAAATGATTGAACAAGCAATCGCAATATTTCATCGAAATACTCTACATCGTTTAATTTTGTCTTTATGCTTTTTCGGTCAAAGTCCGCAATCGCATCTAATGCAAAACGCGCTAATATTCGTCTTCGTGTAAGCCATAATTCGTCGTTCATGATAGGTACATGATTGCGTAGAGCATTCATAATGATCTCTGTAACCGGTGCTGTATCTGCAACGGCCGGAAAGATAGTTTCAAATTTATCATACCTTACTAAAAACTGCACAAACCGCGCATAAGTGCGAATATTATTTACGTCTTTCTGATAAAATATCGGGGAATAAATTGATTCAATCAATTGAGGCAATGAAGCACATGCCACATTTATACCCCTATGTCGAAAATACTCCTCACGCTGTACATCAAATTCCGGCCGCCTCATCTGAAAAATCGCTTTAATTAGACCATCTTTATCTTTGAAATGATATTGAGCCGCATAAACATTTTTATAACCTGCATTCTCACTAATCGTTCGAAGAGAAGCGCCCGATATTCCTACGGCCCCGAAATGACGCTCGGCTGAGATAAGCAAAGCATGTTTAGACTTTGACAGGTCCACTTCAATAGCACTCCGATCATTACAGCATTGCAGATCCTAGGAACCGAATGCCGGCTAAAGTAGCCTCATTTTACCGAGCAGGCTATCGACCGGCATGTTCGTCAGGGCGTGCTAGATCTCAAGATTTTACGCAGCGAAATCCAATGTGTGACGTGGAAGTATCGATTGTCTGCGGATGCCTCGCCGCAGGCCGGTATCGTCGGCAGTAGTTTTCTGCACACAGATGCGAGCCGCCTTTCAAGACTTTGCGTGGAAATGCTGCTCCCGGATCATTGCTGTCGTGAGAGCCGCTTTCCAAGCCACCTCGCGGATTCCGTAAGATGCAGCAAGCCGACGAACTTTTGTCTATAGACTTGCGATCAGAGTACCAGTCGCTGGTCCATTCCCATGCGTTGCCGATCATATCATAAAGACCGTATCCGTTCGCGGCATAGGTGCCGACTGGAGAGGTGCGTTCGTACCCATCGACCAGGGTATTTTCACCAGGGAAATTCCCCTGCCAGAAATTGGCCAACATTCGACCCTTGGGAGCCAGTTCATCGCCCCAAGCGAAGGCGGCGCGATCGAGGCCACCGCGCGCCGCGAATTCCCATTCGGCTTCGGTTGGCAACCGCTTTCCCGCCCACGCTGCATAAGCTTCGGCATCTGCATAGGCGATATGGACAACCGGGTGCTCAAGCAATTTGGTAAAGCTGCTCTGCGGCCCCTGTGGATTGCGCCAACTTGTCCCTAACGAAAACGACCACCATTGGAACGAGTCGTGCGCGCCAATCTGCCGCTCGGGCTTGATAAACAGCGACGATCCCGGCTGCAGAAGCGCGGGATCGGCATGCGGGTAGAGTTCTGCGCTGGGCGGAGTTTCTGCGAGCGTTACATGCCCTGTCGCTTCAACGAACTGCATGAACTGTCGATTGGTGACCGGAGTCTCGTCGATCCAGAATCCATCGACCTCCACTTTATGCGCCGGCGCCTCCTCGGGATAATGTTCATCAGAACCCATCCAGAAGACGCCGCCTTCCAACCTCAGCATATGGCTTTCGCTTTCATTTCGTCCGCTTGGTGGACACTCCCGTTCGCCTGATCAAGGTTCGATGCTGACGACGACCCGGTCGAGCACGCCCCCTGACAGCGGGAAGCCGTTATCTTCGGGATAAGCGTTGCTGACGGGCCCGCTGACATCCTTGCCGATCCCGAACCCGGAGACCGACGTGAGATTGGTCGTCCTTTTTGCGATCGTGCCGCTCCCGACATTGACGTCATCATAATAGAGCGAGGCCACCCCACCATTCGCGTCTGTCCGCTTGAAGCGCACTTCAAGCCTTTTAACGCCAGATCCTAAAATGCTATTTGCTACAACCTTTGTGCGCGTCACACCCAGATCGCTCTGCTCAAATGTGAGACGACCTTCCTTGATATACAAGGTGTACCCTCCAAATGCATCGCCATCCGCGATCAATACTCCAGACTCCCTGCCGGTTGTCGGAGCCACCAAGGCCGCAATTTTGAACGAGCCGGAACCGATTTGCGGACCGTCGGCACGTATCAGATGGGCTTGCCCGGCATAATATACATATTCAGGCCGCGTTTCGCGCCGCGTTTTGTAGGCAGGTATGGATGATGCCTTCGTTGAGAATGAACCCAGGAGGGAAGCGTTCACGAGCGGGAGCACGCCATATTTCCCGGCTTCACTCCACCACCTGTCCTTCAGGTCCTGAAGCTTCGTGGGATAACGTGATGCAAGGTCGTCCACGGCCGTAAAGTCTACGTTCAAATTGTACAGGTGCCACTTGTCCGAGGAGAAATCCTGACCTGGAACATGTTCCGATACGGCCTTCCATCCGTCGTGCCAAATTGCTCGCTGGCCCAACAATTCAAAATATTGTGTGTGGCGCGACGCTCCGACCGATGGATCGGTTAAAGATGCCTTGAAGCTCGCCCCGGCGACAGGCATTTGCGGTATCCCCCGATACTCTGTCGGCGCCGTGATTTTGGTGATATCGAGAATTGTGGGAGTGACATCGATCACATCAACGAACTGGCTGCGTACTTCCCCGCCCTTTATCATCTTGGGGTAGGAAATGATCAGAGGTGTTCTCGTGCCGCCATCCCACACGGTCGTCTTGTAAAACTGGAACGGCGTATTGCTGACCTGCGCCCAGCCGCTCGGATAATTCATGTATGTGGTCTTGGACCCGAACTCGTTTATGCGTCCGATCATGTCGTCGGCCGCTTCCGGGACTCGATTAAGGCTGGCCGCTTCGTTGAGCGTTCCGCTATCGTGCCCCTCGATGCTTCCGCCATTGTCCGACAACAAGACGATAACCGTATTGTCAAACTGCCCCGACTTTTTGAGGAAATCGACCAGCCGACCGACCTGCTCGTCGGTATGTTCCATAAACGCGGCATATGTCGCTTGAAACCGTGCGTTTACTTCCTTTTCGACGGGGGTAAGTTCGGACCATGGCTTTACGCCGGGATTGCGTGGAGCAAGTTTCGCATCTTTCGGGATAATACCCAGTTCTTTCTGCCGGGTAAATCGTTCCGCGCGGATAGCATCCCAGCCTTTCGTGTAAACATTCTTATATTTTTCGATGTACGAAGCCGGAACCTGATGTGGAGAATGGGTTGCGCCGAAAGAAACGTACAGGAAAAATGGTCGGTCTGGCGAGGCGGCTGTCGTGGATGCAACATAGCCTATCGCTTTGTCCACAAGGTCTTCGGACACATGATAATTGCTTTTATGCTCAATATCCATTGGAGTGTTGTCGACGACAATATCCGGATAATATTGATCTGTCATTCCATCCAGGAAGCCGTAGAACTGATTGAAACCGCGCTGGACCGGCCAATGTTCGCGGCTGGAGGTCTGCGACAGCGGCGCCAGGTGCCATTTGCCCACGGCGAAGGTGCGATACCCGCTGGATTGCAGCATCTCGGCAACGGTCGCCGCCTGATGGCTGATCCGTCCCTGGCCATGAGGAAAGCCGCTGAGCATATTAACGACGTTCGCAACGCCCACGCTGTGGGAGTTGCGACCCGTCAACAGCGCCGCCCTGGTCGGCGAACAGATCGCTTTGCTGTTAAAGTTGTTGTAGCGTAATCCCTGTTTGGCCAACGCATCCATTGAAGGAGTTTTTATTTCTGATCCGAAAGATCCAATATCTGAAAAACCTGTATCATCCAGCACGATGTAAACCACGTTCGGGCTACCCGCCGCAGGCGTAGGTTCTTCATCATAGTGCTTTACAGACTCTGCGTCAGTAAGACCAAGTTCCGAACCAGACGCCCGATATTCTTTCGAAATTTGAGCGAGAGTTGGCCTAGGCATCGCGAGCCAAGATAGCGCGACGGCGATGGCAATGGCGCTAACGCGTGACTGAGTGGACATAGGACTCCCTCTTTGAATACGATGCCTGGACTGAGCGTCAGCCGCCGAAGCGGAATGTCACACGAGCCATAATTTCGCGACCTCGGCTGACTGAGGCAACGGTATCGCCAATGAAGCCTCCCGCGGTGCCTGTGCCTCCACCTGTGAAAATATTCGTATTGCTTCTCACGAAATAATATTCATCGGTGAGGTTCCTTCCAAGAAGTGCAAGCTCCCACCTGTCATTTTCATCCGACAGCCTGAGGCTCGCATCAAATAATTGGTAGCTTCCCTGAACACTTTTGGGTGCATTGTCGGAAGATGTGAAGTATTTAGACGTAAAAGTCATGTCGCCGGATAGAGCAATCTTTAGACCTCCGGCAATTGGAAATTCATAGTCCAATCCAGTAGATCCGCTCCACTTTGGCGCGCGGAAGAGTGTCTGGCCTGCAAGCTGCTGAGACTGGGCAGCGCCTGCTGCGTTGACATTGCTCGTGCAACCAAGAGCAGGCGTTTGACCGACAAAACAGGGTGACAGATAATCACCAATTTTCGCATCGTTGTACGCCAGCGCGCCGCGAACCGTCAGCCCTTCGACGGGTGCGCGATAGTTGAAATCGAATTCAGCGCCCTTCGTCGTAACGCTTGCAGCATTACGGACTGTTTGGAACGTGATGTTATTGACCGGCGATAGGACACCGATCGTCACCTGAAGGCCTTGGACCTTATAGCGGTAGAGAGCGAAGTTCGTACGCAGCGCACCATCCAGCAGAGATGCCTTGAGGCCTGCTTCCAAGCCCTTGATTTTCTCCTCTGCGAAGCTTTGGTCTTCACGGAAGCTGCCAGCGCCAGAATTGAAGCCACCCGACAGGAAGCCCCGCTTGTAGGAGGCAAAGACATTGAGGTCGCGTGTGGGCATGTAGGATAAAGTGACTTCGGGAGAGAAGTTATTAAACTTCCTCTTGGTCACTGCTGTCGGGATCGGCACTGGCTGCGGTTGCCCCTGCCTGACATCGACAAGTTCCTTTTCCTCATGCGAATATCGACCGCCCGCCGAAAGGCTGAACTCGGGGGTGATGTCCCACATCCCCTGTCCGAAAACAGACCATGCCTTACCTTCTTGGCGAAGGAAGTACTTATTATTGTAGGCGGGCGCGAGCGCGTTTCTGTAGGTCACTGATCCGGTTTCGGCATAGCCTTCGCTATAGTGAAGACCCGTCAGGAAATTAAGTGGTCCATCAAAAGAGCTGGATAGTCTAATTTCCTGCGACAGATCTCGCACCCGATAGCGGTTGAGCTGGCAAGCACGGGGGGAGGGCCGGCAGGAATGTAGCTGGACGTATAGTTGCTGCGATTCCAGAAGCTATTTTTATAATATCCACTGACCGAGGCGAGAGATATTTCGTCGGTCAAATCATAGTTGAACTCGAGCGACGCAAGCGTCTGCATCGATCTGCTTCGGGTGGAACCATCGCCAAATTCCGGCTCGACCAGGCCAAAATTCTGGCCGATTTCGCCGACCGAGACTTTATCATTAGGCTTACAGTCGTCGATCCCGCCGCCAAATGGTGATCCAAGGGGACAATCGACATATTGGACATTCGCCGCCGCGTCATCACCGCGAGACTTATTGTGGCTAAGCTTGAAACGTGCGTTGAAGCGGTCGCTTGGTTCCCACTTAAAGGTTATCCGTCCAGCATATTCCCTATTGTAAGGGCCGTAGCCGCGGTCTGGCTTCAAAAATGCGCCATCCGGAACGGTATTCTCGACCCATCCGCGCATGGTTGAATAGTAGCCGGCTACACGAACACCCAAAGTGTCTGTCAGCGGGCCTGATATAAAGCCTTCACCACGCCATTCGTGAGCGTTCGCTTCGCAACCAAGGCTGAGCTTGCCTTTCAGGCTCGACGTGGGATCGGCGCTGCGCATCGAGATGATTCCGCCGGGACTGTTTTTCCGGAAAAACAAGGCCTGAGGACCTTTGAGGACCTCGACTTGCGCCAGATCCATCGTTGCAAGGCGGCGAACCGCTGCCCGCGCAACTTGCACGCCGTCGACATTGAAGGACACTGCCTGGTCAGCAAAAGGGTTGGGTTCAGAGCTGCTGATGCCACGAAGAGCGATTATGCCGCCCTGGATGGTGCCGCCGCCCTCACCACTCAGCAATTGGGGGACCGCGCGGGCGATGGCATCCAGGCCGTTGATGCCTCGCCGCTCCATTTCTTGCGCTCCGATCGCACTTAAGACGACCGGTGCCTCGAGCGACGTTTCCTCTCGCTTTCTGGCGGTAACTATTATGTCTCCTTCGGCCCCACCTCGATTAAGCGCACTCGTCTGTGGGGAAGCATCGTTCGTGGTCTGAGCGAGGCCTGGATTCGAACACGATAGCCCCCAAAAGCTTGTGACCGTAGCAAAAAACAACTTACTATTCCGCAGTTTCATCGCATCCTCCCTGGCATCGCCTTCGCGGTTATTTGGACCCACGCTGTAACGATCAGCACTTGTTAAAACGTCTGCCTTAAACTTACAAGCAGATGGACGATCCGCGTCTAGTGATAGCCGCGAGCATGTGCTGCAGGATGCTAGGGTAGGCAAACCGGTCAATCGCTATGCAAAGGACCTCAGGTTGCGCATAAACCCCTGACTTCATAACGATAAATTCACGGAATAGCTTGTTGTGGGTCTGATGAATGCTAGGCTTGGCTTGCAAAACCGTGAGTGTTGCATGCATTTGGATACACAAGCTTTTGCAAGTGGGGACAATTGACTAGCATTACTTTGGTACTTTGGGTTCGACGGAACGTGCGAGGAGTTTTTTGCAGTGCGGGCATCGTAGCGGGGGGGAGGGGGGCGGTCGTGCGAAGAAGTCAAGGATTGCCTGCCTAGTTGCTGGCATGTTCGGTTGCGGCGTCGGTCCTGAGACTCTTTTTTTCCGTCCCGCAGCTTGGAGGCGGCGGGACTGGAGGAAGGTGTAGGCGATCACTGTTATCAAGCAATGTCGGTGCAGCCCTGTCCAGGATCGCCCTTCGAAATGGTCGAGGCCGAGTTCCTCTTTGAGCTGCTGGTGGGCTTGCTCACAAATCCACCGGGCCTTGACTGCGGCAGAAAGCGCTTTGAGCGAGGTATCTGCGGGCACGGTAATCGCCGTATGATATCGCGCAGCACCATCAGCGTACCGTCCCGGTCCTGAATGTTAGCCGTGTGGATGATAGCATACACCAGATCTCCTTCGGTGCCGTCAAGATATGGCGTTTGCGGTCCTTGACGTTCTTGCCGACGTCATAGTCACAAGGCCCGTCGCTTTCCGTGGTCTTGACGCTCTGGCTGTCGATCACTCCCGCCGATCGCGAGGCCTTGCGGCCAGCCATCTCGCGCGACGCCATAAGCATAATGTGGTTCATCTTCAGGCACAGGCCGTTGTCGCGCCAGAGGTAAAACCAGCGCCGCATCGTCGAGACCGGCGGAAAGCATGGGGGCAATATCGGCCATGGCAAGCCGCCACGCAGTAGGCATAATATCGCTTCGATAATTCGCCGCATAGGCCACTTGCGGAAGCGTCCCACGGGCGATGCCGGTGGCAACAACGGTTCGAGCACCGACCACTCGGCATCCGTCAAATTGCTTGGTGAAATCAGCCCGCGTCGCGCATGAAGCTCGCAAGTGGTATCGGTCCACATCGTCGATACTTGGCAGTTTCGCAAAACCCCTTGAATCAAAGACAGGCATAGCCGTCAAGCTAACCGGTTGTGTCCCACGGGGTGGTGTAGGCACCGTCGATCCACGGCAGAATCGGGTTCGGGTCAGGCAGCCAGATCTGGCAGGCTGACAATGGGGTTATAGCTCACCGCGCCATTTGCTTCTGTAGACTGGTAGCATTTCTTCCCAGGTTGGCGGCAGCTGCAGGTGACTCGATCTAGAAGGGACATATGGTGAGATTCATATGATAAGCCTTCTCGACAGATTTTCTCCTGCGCGGATACCTGAAGAGGCAGAGCGTCTGCGCTCTCAGATAAAGGCATTTGTAGCCGAGCATCTTGGAGACCGCCCCGCAGATGTTCGGGCGCGCAGCTGGTCTGGCTTTGATGCTAGTTTCAGCAGGGCGCTAGCCGCGCAAGGATGGGTCGGCATTACTTTGCCAGAGCGATATGGGGGCGGCGGCCGCGACGCCTTTTCGCGCTATGTGCTGGTTGAGGAATTGCTGGCGGCAGGCGCTCCGGTTGCCGCGCATTGGATTGGTGACCGACAGTCCGGTCCGCTCCTGCTTCATTACGGGACGGAGGAGCAGCGCCAGCACTACTTACCCCGCATGTGCCGCGGCGAGATATTCTTCTGCATCGGAATGAGTGAGCCGAGCGCAGGATCGGACCTCGCCAGCGTTCGAACGAGGGCGGTACCGCATGATGACGGCTTTCTGCTAAACGGATCGAAAATCTGGACCACTTACGCCCATAAATCCCACTACATGATTGCGCTGCTTCGCACGTCCGGCGGACTTGAAGACCGGCAGAAAGGGCTGTCACAGTTCATAATTGATCTAAGCCTGCCAGGCATTGAAGTGCGGCCAATCGTAGATATTGCGGGAGAATCTCACTTCAACGAAGTGTTCTTCACCGACGTGAAGCTAGCGAAGGATGCGCTAATAGGGACAGAAGGAGACGGTTGGGCGCAAGTGAATGCAGAGTTGGCGTTCGAACGCAGCGGGCCGGAACGGATTTACTCGAGTATCGTGCTGCTCGATCGCTGGATTAAACATCTCCAGCAACTGCCGGCCGATGCAGCGAATGCGGCGCGCGTTGGCCGCTTCATGGGCTATATGGCCGTGCTTCGCCAAATGTCGATTTCTATCACCGCGCGCCTTGTCGCGGGCGAGATGCCGGTGACCGAAGCGGCGCTGATCAAAGATATCGGAACTGAGCTTGAACAGGAAATCCCTGTCGTAGTCAGCCAAGCGCTGGCTGAAAATCCGGAAATACCTGCGGAGCCGGAGCTCCTTCGCACACTCGCATTTGTGGCACAGGTCAGCCCGTCCTATTCGCTGCGTGGGGGAACGCGCGAGATTCTGCGCGGTATGGTCGCGCGCGGGTTGGGCTTGCGCTGATTAGCGCTCATTATGGGTCGGTTGGGCCGCCCGGAACGGCTCTTGCGGCACGAGGTGGTCGGCACGGCAGATTCGGGGTGCCGTTAGCAGACTGTAAACCGGGTGGCCGCGTCCGATTTGGTTCAGGCTGTTTGAGGTGGTCCCGCCTTCTTGGACAGTGCAGCGGCTGAGTTAAGCTAATCCCAGTTATCGTTCATGCCGCCACTCTGGTCACCAGATCATGGGGGACATGCCCCCATCATCTGAAGCATCGATCCGCCCGAAGGCCTCTGCGGGGGGTCGCCCTGCCAACCCTGAGTGCGGTCGCTGCGTGTTGTAATAGGCAATCCGCCGCGCAACGCCAGCACGTAGCTGCGATCCGGTTTCTTACAGCTGAGTCATTCTAAGCTGTTTTGTGCTTTGCGCCCGCGAGTCTTTCGATTGTTTCGCGCACCTCTTCACCGGCGAGCGTTTCCATTTCATAGGCCAGCGACAATTCAAAAGCAGCGCCGTAAAGGTCGCGCGTGATGCGCGCGAACGCGCGCTTTGTTCCGCGAACGCCACCACGTGGCAGCGCTGCGATCTGTCTCGCCAGCGCCATGGCAGCGGGCAGGGCATCCTCTGGGCTTTCAACGATATCGCTGACCAGGCCCATCGCATGGGCCTCGGCAGCGGTGATGGTGTCGCCTGTCAAAAGATACCGCTTCGCGCGCATCACGCCCATGCCTTGCGACCAGCCAAGTACGCCGCCATCACCCGCCACAAGGCCCAGTTTTACGTGTGGATCGGCAATCTTCGCGTCCTTCCATGCCA
This sequence comes from Sphingobium sp. FG125, assembly GCF_057809795.1. Lineage (NCBI taxonomy): Bacteria > Pseudomonadati > Pseudomonadota > Alphaproteobacteria > Sphingomonadales > Sphingobiaceae > Sphingobium > Sphingobium sp. FG125. The sequence goes on along the minus strand of NZ_JBMDKQ010000002.1, from coordinate 263,835 downwards.
CGATGATATCGCTACAAGTGACAACTGACGCACCCAGGCCGATTGCGGCACCTTGAACGGCCGTTATCACCGGAATGGGCATGTTTACGATTTCGTTGACGATGCTTAGTGCCTCGCGCCGGAGCCGCTCTCGAACTTCAAGCGAGCGATTTGCCACAAGTACGGCATCGAGATCTCCACCTGCTGAGAACGACTTGCCCTCTGACGAGATTACCAGCGCCGCGGGTTGCTGATCCTGAGCGACCTGGGCGAGTGCGCGGGGAAATTCCGAATGTAATGCATCGTCGAACCGGTTATGCGCATCTGGCTTGATGAGCCGGATATGCGCCACGGAATCCTCGACGTTCACTGTGAGGCAGGAAAATTCTGATGGCATCTAAGGCCTCCAATGTGGCACCGCGTAGAACTTCAAGCAAAGGTTGGATTGGTCGTCGCGCGAACTTCCGGCCTATTTATCTTTTGCGTTTTCGCGACTGGCTGCGGCCATCGCTCGCCCGTCGAGGCCGCCGATGACGCTGCCCGATGTGAGCACGTTTTGCGCATGAGCGAGTTGATGCATGTGGAATACCCCATCCATCGCGGTCCGCTTGCCGCGAAGGTCCTCGATCATGTTGAACGCCTGTTTTGCCAATGCCATTCCAAAGCGAGGCTTCTTGGCCAGATCGGCGGCTATTTCCGTGACGGTGTGTTCGAGTTTGTCGCGCGGGACGACTTCATTCACCATTCCGAAGCTATAGGCCCGCTGGGCTGGCATCCGGCGTCCCAAAAGCAGAAATTCGCGTGCGACACGCGACGGCAGCTCATAGGCGTGAGCGAAATATTCCACGCCTGGGACACCCATGAACATCACGGGATCCTGGAAATACGCATCCTCGGATGCGACGATCAGATCGCACACCCAGGCCAGCATCAGGCCGCCAGAAATGCAGGCGCCTTGGACCATGGCGATCATCGGCTTGGGAATGGCCTGCCAGCGGCGGCAAAGACCCAGATAGGCGTCCTGCTCGAGAACCCACTGGAGTTCCGGACCTTCCTTGTTCGAGTGATCGTACCACAAGTCGGCGCGGGTACGCTCCATATGCTTGTCGCGGGCGGGCGTACCGATGTCATGGCCGGCGGAGAAGTTCTTGCCTTCGCCCTTGAGCACTATGACCTTTACGCCATCGTCGTCGACGGCACGGCGGAACGCGGCATCGAGCTTGTCCAGCAAGCGGAAGTTCTGCGAATTATGGTAGCGTGGTCGGTTCAGGCTGATCCATGCGACGCTGTCGCGAACATCGTAGAGAATATAGTCTTCGACGCTTTCCTGAGTCTCGTCCGCCGGATTGGTCATGTCGCGCGCCTTTCAACAATATGATGCGAATTCACCAGCTTTCGCTGGATCAAAATGTTTTACGACCGATCAGCTTGCTGGTCTGCAGAGCATCCACTGCCTCATCCGTGAGGCCAAGCCACTCTGACAGCACTTCGGCACTGTGCTCACCAAGTCGCGGAGGGCGACGTCGATATTGGGCAGGGGTTTCCGATAGCCTTCCCGGATAAGCCACGGTCGGGATACTGACGCTGTCTTCGCTGGCAAAATGACGGACCAGGCTGTGTTCGTCGACAAAGGGATCGGCAAACACGTCCTTGATTGTGTTTACAGGCCCACACGGCACGCCTGCCCGATCAAGCGAGGTCGTAAGCTCCGCCACCGTTATCGTGTTCATCGCTTCCTGCAGCAAAGGTTCGAGAACCGAGCGGTTCAGCACGCGATCGCTATTCGTTGCAAAACGCGGATCGATCCCAAGATCGGGTCTGCCCACGGCTTCGCACAAGGATCGATATTGCGCGTTGTTGCCCGCTGCGACGACAAAATGGCCGTCGGCAACCTGAAAGGCACGGTATGGCACGACCGTGGGATGCGCGTTACCCATCCGGCCAGGCGTAGCTCCGCTCACCAGATGGGTCATGCCCTGATTGGCCAGCATGGCGATTTGCGTATCGAGCAGCGAGCAGTCGATATGCTGCCCCTTGCCCGTCTGTTCGGCGTGTCGCAGCGCGACCAATATGGATACAGCCGCATACATACCTGTCGACAGGTCGGTGATGGCGACGCCGACTTTCAGCGGTGGACCATCGGCATCGCCGGTGATGCTCATCAGGCCGCCCATCGCCTGCGCCACGAAATCATAGCCACCCCGTGCGGCATATGGCCCATCCTGCCCAAATCCAGTGATCGAGCAATAAACCAGGCGCGGGTTGATCTCGATCAGCGCGGCGAAATCGAGACCGTATTTGCGCAGGCCGCCGACCTTGAAGTTTTCGACCACGACATCGGCGTCGCTTGCAAGCTGCCGGACGAGCGCCGCGCCTTCGGGCGAAGCCAGATCGATTGCCAACGATCGCTTGTTTCGGTTGCAACTGAGGTAATAGGCGCTCTCACCTGGGCCTTCTTCGCCGACTTCGGTTTCGAGATAGGGCGGACCCCATGTCCTGGTATCGTCTCCGCTGACCTGCGTTTCGATTTTGACGACATCGGCACCGAAATCAGCAAGGATCTGTGTGCACCATGGACCGGCGAGAACCCGTGAAAGATCGAGGACCTTTATGCCGGCTAGAGGCAAAGCCGATGGTGTAGCCGCAGAGGACATCACGCACCCCCATCCAGATAGATGCGCTGCCCGTTTACATAGCTGGCCGCATCCGAGACGAGGAACATCACCGCGTCGGCAACGTCTTCGGGACTGCTGACCCGCCCGAACGGCGAAGTTGCATTCAGTTCGCTAATGTCTTCCACACCCCATGCCTTGCTGAGATTCTGCCCCATGCGCGTATCGGTCAGGCCGGGCGCGACGATGTTCACATGGATGCCGTATTTGTGAACCTCCTTCGCCATCACCACCGCCAGCGCTTCCGCCGCCGCCTTGGCCATCGTGTATGGCGCGGTATTCGGGCGCTGGGTCTTCGTCGCGGCACTCGATATCATGATGATGTCGCCGCGCGAACAGGTGCGCATGCTCGGAATGACAAGCTGTGACAGGCGATGAGGAGCCATGGCGTGGATGCGTAACAGCAATTCCACTTCAGCGGCGTCGGTATGCAGAACCGGGTTGCCGCGACTGGAGATACCGGCGTTGTTTACCAATATGCTGATTGGTCCAAGGTCATTGACGATCCGCTCAATGATCGCAGGCATGCTGTCGAAGTCATCGACCGAGGCCATATAGAAGCGCGCACGCCGCCCTTTCGCGACGATCGCATCAACGACGTCGCTGGCATCCGACTTGTCGATGATCGCGATATCCGCGCCTGCATCAGACAGCGCCGCCGCGATAGCAGCACCGATCCCGCGGCTTGCGCCGGTGACCAGCGCGACGCGTCCCGCAAGTTCCTGCTTTACCATTTCAACCATAAAAACTCCTTGGCCTGCCACAGTCGTTCCAGCAGACCACCGTCGGGCTCCGAAACCCGGCGCTCAATAAAGACGATCAAGAGTGGCGGGATCGAATGGGTCGGGTTGCTCTTGTCGAGACAGGCGCTGTGGCCATCTTGGATCACCGATGAGTACCCGCCCGGCGGCGACCAAGTCAAATTCTCCACGTTCGAAACGCGCCACAAGCAGGCCGATATTGTCCGTTGTCGCAACGCCTTTGTCGCCGTCAAACATCCCCTTGTTCACGCCAATGCCCCCGACTGCCATCGACATCTTGCCGGTCACCTTCTTTGCCCATCCCGCCAGGTTCATCTGGGAGTCGGGGTAGGCTGCTTTGTCGAAATAACGCACGCTCGCATCGAACACGTCGACGCCGGCTTCTGCCAGAGGGCAAAGCACTTCGGCCAGTTCTTCGGGGTTTTGGGCCAGGCGCGCGCGGAAGTCCTGTTGTTTCCAGTCCGAAAACCTGAAGAAAATCGGCAGATCCGGTCCAATCGCCGCGCGGATGCGGCGGACCAGTTCTTTGGGGAAGGCGCTGCGGCGGGTGCGATCACCACCCCAGCGATCGTCACGCAGATTGGTTTCTTCCCACAGGAAATTGTCGATGAGATAGCCGTGGCCGCCATGGATGGCGATGCCGTCGAAACCGATCGCGACAGCATTGGCGGCGCAGCGGACGAAGGCGTCGAGTACCGCTTCGATGTCATCCTCGGTCATCGGTGCGCCGACCTTGGGATCTGACGGAATCTTGCTCGCCAGGATCGATGTCATCCTTCCGAGCGGCCCCCATATGCCAGATGGCGTCATCACCGGCACATCGGGGAACGGGCCAGTGCCGGGCAGCCGCATGGCACCTTGGTGCCAGAGTTGCGGGATGATCTTTGCACCATGTGCATGAACACCATCGACGACCGCCTTCCAGCCGTCCAGCGCGGCTTCGCCATGCAGGACGGGGATATGGTCTTCACCCAGACCAGCATCCCCCAGCGCAGCGGGATGATCCACGCCGACCGCTTCCGTGATGATCAGGCCGACACCACCTGCGGCGCGGCGCGCGTAATATTCCGCCACGTTCGCGCCGGGCACGCCGTTCGGACTGAAGCCTCTGGTCATCGGCGACATGGCGATCCGATTGGGAAGGGTCACGCCACGGATGGTCAGCGGGTCGAATAGCCTGTTCGTCAAAATCCACGTCCTTTGTTCACGACCGGACGGGCACGTGATGCCGTCGGAACTCGGGAGTCGCTACATGCGCGCCGTTTGCCGGTGCAACACAAATCTCCCGGCGTGCCTGTAGGTTCAATTCAGATGAGACTTACAGCAAATTCAAACTGAACACGCTCAATCGCGTTGGTGCGCGGATTCCAAACATCGCAATAGTCTTGCCTTGTCGGCAACTGCATGAGTTCTGGTCCGCATCATCTCAGGTGCTGGCATGCGTGCCGCAAGCTGACTAAATATCGCGTGGATCAGGGATATAGTCTCCCTTGTCGCCAACGCATATGATGGGAATAGAGGATTATGATGCGCGCCTGGCTTATTGATGCTGCGGATGGTGGACAAAGCTTGAGGATAGTTGAGCGTGCAAAGCCGGTTTGCAGCGGCAGTGATGTGTTGGTTCGGATCACGGCAGCAGGGATTGTCCCGCTGGACGGGGCTATTATACGGGGAGAGAATGAAGCGACGTTTCCCCCAGCCGCGTTCCCGCTGACCCCTGGGAACCAAGGGGCCGGCGTTGTCGAAGATCCAGGGTCTTCGTCATTCGCGGTCGGGCAGCGCGTGATGTTTGGCGCATTCCCCTACGGCTTCATGCGAGACGGAAGCTGGGCTGAATACGTCGCAGTCGATGCGAGCCATTTGGCCGCAACCCCTGACGCGCTGTCCGACGGGGCTGCGGCGCAGGCCGTCGTCGCCTATCCTACCGCCTATTTTGCCTTGAAGGAGGCGGGCATGGCTCAAGGCAAGACGGTGCTGGCGACAGGAATTGGCGGGTCGGTCGGCAATGCGGCGTATCAGCTTGCGAAAGCGATGGGTGCCAATCTGGTCATTTCCACTGCCGGATCGACGGACAAGGCTCAAAAGGCGGCTGAGAAGGGCTTCGACAATGTCATCGATCTGTCTCAGGAAGCAATTTCCGACGGTGTGCGGCGACTGACGAACGGCGCTGGCGTTGACATCGTCATCGATTCGCTGGGCGGACAGGTTCTGGCCGATGCCCTGCAGGCATTGGCGCGATACGGGCGTGTCATTTCGCTCGGCTTCTCGGCAGGGCGGCAATCGACGATCACGCTTGCGGATCTGATTCTGGTTCGTGGAAGCGTGCAAGGATATGGTGCGTACACCAATTCGCCAGAAGAGTGGCAGGAAGCTTGGTCATATGTCGAAGGATTGATCCAAAAGGGTGTGATAGCCCCGATTTTCGACAAGAGTTTTCCGTTTGAGAATGCGGCAGAAGGCTTGCGTTACCTCAAGGAAGAGCGTCCATTCGGCGCAGTCGTTCTCGGTTTCGTGGACAAAGGTTGACATTAGGTTCGCTGGTTTATTCGACGCTGACTTTTGGAGGTAGCGTTGGGCGAGCGGATCGGGTTGTCGGATGCGGAATGGGCACTCATCGGCCCGCTGTTACCTCCTGAGCATGGTCGCAGCTGCCGGTCCGCGTAGGATAACCGACAGTATTTCGAAGGGATGATGTGGATCGCCCTGACATCCGAGGTGTTGCCGGGCGTCAGGACGAGGCGGAGGTGCCGTCCGAGGACATCGACAAGAGCGTGGATTTTCGTTGTCCTGCCGCGACGCGAGATGCCAATGGCATTGGCCCGCCCCCCCCTTTTTTGCGCCACCAGCAGAGCGGGGAGCCTTGATATAGCTGCTATCGATCTGACCCGTTTCCGCGATCCAGCCTTCCTCTGTCAGTGCTGTTAGGATGCGCGTCCAGATGCCTCGGCGGCTCCACCTGTTCCATCGATTATAGACCGTCGTCGAAGGGCCATATTCCGAAGGGCAATCCGCCCAGCGGCCACCGCATTTGAGCATGTGGATGATGCCTGAGATCACCCGCCGGTCATCGACGCGCCGCGCTCCGGGCTGGATCTTCTGCAAGTGCGGCTCGATCGCCGCCCAAGCTTTATCCGACAACCAGAACAACGAACGCGACATCTCAAAGGGCCTCCTGCTTCAGCGCAGCCTCCCTGAATCAATGTGCGCCCAGATTTTCAAGATGCTGATTGGGTTTGGAGCCTAGATATGCATTTTAAGCATGTAACGTAGAAGATCGCCCTCGGCGGGAAGGGGATCAAACCTCCCCCGACGAGGGCCTTTTCGGTCATTCACGCCGTTGGATCGTGGCTAAATTACAAGGCTGTCCCCGCTATATTCTGGCACCGGGCGGACGTCCTTCCGATGTAGGGCCTCGGTAACGCCAGAGACCGACGAAATCCTGGGGCCGCTCATCATCAGCCAGTAAATCCTTCGAGAGCCAGAATCGCGTGCGTCGTGCAGGACTGCTGGCGAAAGGGTTTGGCGACATTGTAGCCCTCGGACTCATACCATTCCTGAAGCTTGGCCTTGCTCTCGAACTTCAGCAGCACGATGTGCTGCCCAACAGCCTGACCTTCGAGCAAAGTCGGTGCGTCATCAATAACGAGCACCTCGATCTGGAAACCTTCCATGCTCGCGTAGCCGGCTTCACCATATTTCTGAAAGCCTTCGGCCTCGTTTATGTCCATGAGAGCGAGAAAATAGCCTGGTGTAGTCATATGCATCATTCCCTCTTCAGAAATCCATTGTACGCACGGGCACCTGGAACAGCGGGTGATCCGCCCGCTTGGCAATCCGAATGCATCCATCACTGGCACGCAGCACGTTCGAACCCCATCCGTGCGGTCTCGTTCGGATGCCCTCGCCGTCTTTAATACACACAAGGCAGAGACGCTGATTGTTCCTGGATGATCTACGGCGCTTTCATGGCTGCACGGAAGTGCGCACGTTCGACTGCGGCTATTGTGGCCGCGAAGAACATGATAAATAGCGAATCCCGTAGGCAGAAGGCCTGTCGAGCAGGCAGATTCATTCGACGGTGAGACTGCCGGCCAGACCTAAGATGTTTCAACATGAGGTTATGACTGATTTGGTGCTGCGCTTAACGCCCGACATTCCGGCGGCTTCATTCGACGATCTCCACGCGGGGCAACGGTTCAGTATCGGATCGATCCTGATGACCAGGGACGCCGCGATCGATTTTGCATCGCGATATGATCCGCAGCCCTTTCACCTGAACGATGAAGGAGGGGCGGCCAACCCTGTTTTCAATCGGCTGTCCGCGAGTGGCTGGCATACGGCCGTGATGATGCAGATGCTCGTTTCCGAGTTTACTCAAAAACTCGGCCTGCATGGCTTGGCGGGGGGGGGAGTAGAGGCGCTTCGGTGGATTACGCCAGTCTTTCCGCCGGAGGAGCTTCTGGTCGATCTGGAATTTGTAACGGTCAGATCGTCGAAAACCAAACCGGAACGGGGCATAGCGGTGATGCGCGTGATCGCAATGAGAGACGGGCGCGAGCCGGTGACCGAGTTTGTCATCACCGGCATCTTCTTGCGATGATAGCCCGAAGACGGCGTTACCGCAGAACGAAATCTATATAGATGTACTGGACTGGTGCCCGGCGGGTCCATCCAGCCGGGCGCCAGTCGATGCCGTAAGGTTTATGCCCCGCTGGTCGGATCAGTTCCGTCGATGGCGGGGCGCTCCGCGGTCGTCGGGAAGCGGGTGAGTTGATTTCCACCGCTGACCTGCAAATTCAGGCCCGTGACAAAGCTTTCGCCACACAGCCACAATGCAGCTTCCGCAAAATCATCGGGTTCGCCGATGCGGCCCAGCGGGATTTCCCGCAGATACGCTTCTTCCATGCCACTTACCTGATAGAGCGGTGCAGCCATTTCGGACCGGATCGCTCCCGGCAGGATCGAGTTCACCTTGATACCGCGCGGGCCATATTCCAGTGCGGCATAACGCACCAGGCAATCGACCGCTGCTTTCGAACAGGCATAGGGATAGACCCACTCCATTGTGTGGGTCACCGCCATGGAGGAAAACAGGACGATGGATCCCCCGTTTTTCATGGCTGCCGCGACATTGCGCACGACGTAGACGCTGCCGAAGTAATTCACTTCCATCGCAGAAACCATGGCCGCATCCGGCGTGTTGGCGATCGTGCCGCCGTACGGAAGCGCTGCGGCGTTGACGCAGATGTCGATCCGGCCATATTCCTTCAGGGCGCGCTGCACGATCGCTTGCACATCCTCTTCCTTGGAAACGTCGCATTTCTGCGCCACGCCGCCTGTCTCATCGGCAAGCTTCAGCAACAGATCTTCACGTCGGGCACCGACTACGACCTTGGCACCTTCCTTGGCAAAACGCTTGGCGATTGCCCAGCCTGTTCCCGCTTCGGCGGACGCGCCGAGAATGATCGCTACCTTGCCCTCTAGACGCATTATCTTATCTCCAACATTCGGTTCCCGCTCTGTTTTCAGTCAGGAAACAGCATTAAAACTAACAAAGCATATCGTCTGTCATGTTCGACAATCGATCGCCGTCGCGAGATGCCGACAATGCCAAATCTGTGACATCGAGTACCACGGACGGATCCGATTTGCCGATTGTCGCGTAGTTTTAGACAAGTGACTGTGCGATTGAAATCTCGGAGCGCTGTCGGTCTGCATGCATTGCCGCTGGAGACTAAGAGTTTGTCTCGAAATGCGCCTCCGGCGCATCCGCACCGGCCCACACCCCCACCTGGCCTCCCACAGAGTGTATCCTGAATGGGAGGTCGGGTGGGGGTGAGGGCTGGTGCGGCAACCGAAATGCGCTCTTCCGCGCATTTCGAGACAGCCTCTAACACATGGCTCTTGCAGAGATCGTTGAAAGCAGTCCTATCCCGGTGATCCAGGGAGTTGCCCGCTGGCAACTGATCGATCTGGCGCGGTGGCTCCATGACTTGGCCGACATGCGGAAGCGAAGATCGCCAAGAACTCGTCGGCTAATGTTGCCAAGGACTATTCCACAAACGCTCGCACCGCCCATAGCGGAGTACGCGCCGATAGGCGGCGCCCAAGGTCGTGGTAAGATAACAACGACCCTGAACTTGCCGTCATCGCACAAGTTCATGCAGATGCATGCATGGGGTCTGGCGACAAATATCCATTATCGTTCATATGTGCATCTTCAAGCTGAATTTGCGCTGCTCGATATTCGCGCGGAGGGCATCCATAAGTCCGTCTGAACATGCGACTAAAATGTGCAGCACTCTTAAACCCAGACATATAAGCAATCTCATGTATCGGATAATCGCGCGTACTCTTCATAACAAGCCAATCACGCGCTTTTGGCAGACGGTTCTGCCACAGAAATTCCGAAAACGACGTGTTGTTCGCTTTCAGTACATAGCAAAGATATCGCGGCGAAATACCACAACTGGCCGCAACCTTTTCATAACTTAGTTCAGGGTCAGTTAGGTTCATCAATATATAATTCTCGATATCCATTAATCGACGATCAACGAGACTTTGTCTACGTGAGCCCTCGACATTTATGGAACGCAAATTTTCAGCGATCGCTTCAAGCAGACTTTCGGCGAGAGGCTTGGCTGCCTCCCTGCTGATACGCTCACCGTTTTCGACAAGAATATCGATCAGGCGATTCACCAACTCACCGCCTAACCTGTTCAGGCTGAGCGCGTCAGTAAACTGATCGGCACGCTGCAAATGACTCAGGAACATATCTGGCGGTACTACTGCCTGGAAACTCTCGAAAGGCAAATCGCCTTCACCCTGCAGAGTTGCGAAAAACGGCACGTTCGAGTCGAGAATGCCGAGTTCACCTGCGCGAATAGTGCAGGCACCCTGAGCTCGAACGATTTTCAGGGAGCCACTGCGAACAAACCAAATGATTCGGAAGCCGACTTTATTATCGCGAATATTCTTTGAAGAGCGGCGCAGTGACATGCGGGTGCCCGATTTGAGCCGCGACAACGAGATCGGATAATACAACGCCTTGTGCAAGGTGACGTCCGAGAAATCACCCTCAACCTCAAGTTCGCCATCGAAAAATTCGCTGCGCGACAACTCATCCCAAGACTTGCGCGCCATCTGCGGACTGAGACCATCGCTTGTGTAGAGTTGATGCACTTTCTCTCTCCTAGAATGTCCATGCAGGTTTGCCTGCTTATGTATTCCCGTCAGCTTCAGCCTCGCTTTAGGTGGACTTGCCGACGGAGCACCAAAATTGCGGCTACGGTCAACACCTGTTCGGCTACAAACCAACTTTCTGGAATGACTATTCCTCAATTGGAATGACGTGTCAACGGTGGCCAGGTTTCAAACTGGAATAATCCCCGTGTACGACGTACGTGTGAAGGCCATCCTCGATCGCTCTATCGAAGTCGACTGACCCTACCTCTGGATGGAGGGGCCTACATAAAGGTCCGGCGGGCCGACCGCATCGTCTTGGTCGCCGTCATCATCGCCGTTGGCGTCAACAGTGACGGCCGGCGCGAAGCTCTCAGCATGGCGATCGGCCATTCCGAAGCCGAGGTCTTCTGGACCGACTTCCTGCGCAGCCTTGCCCGCCGCAGTTTGCGCGGCGTGAAGCTGGTCATCTCCGATGCCCACGAAGGCATCGAAGCATCCGTCGCCAAAGCGTTCAGCGCAACCTGGCAACGCTGCCGCCGGGTCGTGTGAATGCCATCATCACGTTGCCTGCCATGGCAGCATGATCAACCCGGCTTAGAGTTTGTCTCGAAATGCGCCTCCGGCGCATCCGCACCAGCCCTCACCCCCACCCGACCTCCCACAGAGTGTATCCTGAATGGGAGGTCGGGTGGGGGTGAGGGCTGGTGCGGCAACCGAAATGCGCTCTTCCGCGCATTTCGAGACAGCCTCTAAGCCGAAAATCGCTTAAGACTACGCCAGCGCACCTACACCATCGGGTGGGACGCCATCTGCCCTTTCGTAGATGCGGAAAAACTGATCACTAAGAAATAGCTTTGGCTGGATGCGGTCAAAACGAAGCGTGTTTGCGCAGAAAATCGACGCTTGTAGGTCCGGAATGCGCAAGCCTTTCGCGCCCCACCTGAGCAGACAGGGTATCGCCCGAACCGTAGGCCATCTGCCAGCGCCTGAGGCGGCGCACAAAAAGGGAAAGGTTGTGCTCCCAAGTGATTCCTATGGCGCCGTGTGCGGCGTGGGCCACGTTAGCGGCGATTGTTGCCGATTCGTTCGCAATTGTCTTCGCTATTGCCGCTTTTACCGCGGTAGGTCCGGGCATGGCCTCAGACAGACCCAGGCTCGCCGCGACATTTGCGATGGCGACTCGTTCGGCAAAGACGCTGATCTGCTGTTGGATAGCCTGGAATTTTGCCAATGCACGGCCGAATTGCTGGCGTTCGTTTACGTACGTGACTGTCATGTCCAGCATATGCGCCATCGCGCCTGCCATTGACGCCGCCGTTATCACCGCCGCCCAATTGAACAGCGTATCTTGTGGAAGCTTGAATTCAAGCAGGGGATCGACCGTTTCATCAAGGGCCGCTTCCATAAATCCGAATCCATCGGCTTTGCTATGCGGAACGTCCTGCGGAACGAGGGCGCGCAGTTCGATGTTTTCGCCCTGCTGAACAAGCGCGTGCGTTGCGCCTTGCGCAACTGGCGGCACAAGCGAGCGTAATCGCCCACTCGGCCCGGTAGGCCAAAGCAGGATCCCGGTTTCGACTGGCAGCCCCTCTGGCGCCAAAGCGCGAGCCACGAGCGTATCGCCGAAAGGCGCCGGCAACAGATGACGACCGCAGGCAATGAGCAGGGGAGCCATGTGGGTGGGAGTGAGGCCGAATCCGTCGCGTTCCTCCGGCACCAAGGCGTCAAGGAAGCCTGACGCGAGTATGTCGTTCCAGACGGAATGGTGAGCGGTTCCGTTTTCCAACTGCCTGACGCGCTCTAACGGCGAGATCTCTTCAAGCAGCCGGGTAAACGGCGCGATGAGTTCGTTGTCCATGTCCATAATTCTCTTCGCTCCAAGCTACATGCAGTCTTGCTTCTCAGGATTTCCCTCTGCCACCTAACGACAGGAAAGGGGTCACTCGGAGTTTGGACGGGTTCCCGCAGGAGGTTCAGGCGGCGTGATACCCATCCGGCCCAGAGTGGCAACTGTTCGGCTGAATTCGGTGTTAGGGCCTAATCCATAGCGCGCGCGGGTCTCGACAGGATGGTGCGCGTCCTGATATGATAAGAAACATTGACCTTTCCGCGCAGACGTTTCGGCATGCGCCGGGATCCGCGTGGGCAAAGATCGATCGAAAAGACTGGTCACTTGGAACTCCCATTGCGCAAGCTCATTTAAGAGGATCGGTTGCGACCTGCGTCATCCAGCGATGCACTCCCAATGGTCTACGCAAGCCATGACACTGTTTAGCGAGTTGCGGCACCACGTTATTCATATAGATTCAATTCCTGAATATATGGCCCATGGGGCAAGACAAGGCATGTAAATGACGGCATCGGTATCTCAATCACGGGCAAACGGAGCGCAACCGAGCGAGCTTGCAACCGATTCGAATGTCAGCCTTTTGGCCGAAGAACCCAATGCACAGCGGATCGGGGCCGTATCGATGACCTTGGCAATTCTTCGTTTGCTGGCTGCGGCGCGGCTTCCGATGGGTGTAAATGCAATTGCTCGTGAACTCTCTTTGCCACCGAGTTCCTGTTTCAGAATTCTAAAACAACTTCAGAATGAAGACTTTGCCGATTTTGACCCTGAGTTGAAGCTCTACTCCCTAGGGAACGGAGCCATCGCCATTGCGCAAGGCGCGCTTGACCCCGCCAAGGCGTTCACTCTTCTTCGTCGCCGGATGGAACAGATTTCGATCGAGCATAGTGTTACGCTCGGTCTGTGGCGCCGCATATCCGACTCCCGCATTTCACTGACGGGTTCAGTCCAATGCAACAGCCGCATGCGCATTCAGATGTCGATCGGGCAGCGGCTTCCTATGCTTATGGGGGCCGTGGGGCGAGCGATCGCAGCCGAGCTGGATATGCCGGAAAGAGATCTCAAGCGGGAGTTTGATTTGCTGCGTTGGCAGGTGCCGATTTCATTCGATGAATATTGCGCTCAACTGGCGGACGCGCGGACCCGCGGATATGCGATTGACAGGAACAATTTCGCCAAGGGTGTTACGACAGTTTCCGTGGCCATACGGGACATGAACGGCACGGTGAGCCATGGTCTTTCCGGTATCATGTTTTCCGATGAAGATGATCACGCGAAAGTGGAGGCGGTTGGTAATGACCTGCTGAAGGTGAAACGCTGGGCCTGCTCGCGACTCCTGACTGTTTAGGGCATTTTCCGACTAATATGGGTCACCATGACCGCCCTTCGCGCCGTCGCCATAGGCCAGTGCCGCGACCAGCGTCGGACGAAACGCCTCGAAACCAACGATCCAGCCCAGCCCTCCAGCGGATCGCCATGGGCCGACAGCCGCTTCAGATGGTCCTATAATTCAAACAATACCGTCTGACGCAATGAATCAAACTACGGTCAGCTTGGCGAGGTTATTTCTTTTGGGGGGCGCGCCTTGCCGGTCGGCTGCAGCATGGCCAGGCAATGGAGCTGAATATCGGGCAGGCTCAAATCGCGGAGCATGTGTAGACAAGTAACCTGGCTATCTGGGTGCTATGTCATAACATGATACTTGCCCGTGGAGCGGGCGGTAATCGCTTCGCGGCCACCAGGCCCACATGGAGCGGTCCTACAGGACGAAGGTGAGCTCTTGACCAAAACCGTTACCACGCTTGATGACAAGTATGTGCAGCCCTCGGGCCGAGTGTTCATGTCGTCGAATCAAGCCCTTGTGAGGCTGCCGCTCGATCAGGCGAGGCGCGATCGAGCGGCCGGCCTGGTGACGTCCGGGTATATATCGGGATATCGCGGTTCACCGCTCGGCGTCTACGACGCGGCGCTCTGGGGAGTGCCAGAACTGCTAGCAGAGCACGATATCCGCTTCGAGCCTGGCCTCAACGAGGAACTTGCGGCCACCGCCATTCGAGGGACTCAGGAGCTCGAATGGTTTGGCAAGTCCCGATTCCAAGGGGTGTTCGGCCTGTGGTATGGCAAGGGCGTCGGTGTCGATCGCGCGTGTGAGGCGCTGAAGCTTGGCAATATGGAAGGCACCTCCGCACATGGTGGATATCTTGTTGTCGCGGGTGACGATCATGGCGGCAAGTCTTCGGCCACTGCCCATCAGTCCGAGCATACCTTGATCGCGGGCTTTATTCCGGTTCTTTATCCTTCCAACACCGCTGAGATACTCGAATATGGCCTATATGGCTGGGCGCTGTCGCGGTACAGTGGCCTGTATGTAGGGCTTAAATGCATAACCGACACGCTTGATCTGAGCGCGTCGGTTGAGTTGCCCGACCCGCACCGACTGTTTGTGCGGCCTGATTGGAAGCTTCCGCCTGAAGGGCTGCACCTGCGGCGCAATCTTTCACCTTTGATGATGGAGGACTGGGTCGTCAACAAGCGGCTACCCGCCGCCGAAGCGTGGGTAAGGGCCAATCCGCTCGATCGTGTCGCGATCGATTCACCGCGCCGCACGCTCGGGATTGTGGCAGCCGGGAAGGCCTATCTCGATGTTCGGCAAGCGCTGTTCGATCTGGGTCTGGACGATGCGCGTTGCCTTGAGATGGGCATCCGCCTTTATAAGCCGGCGATGATCTGGCCGCTTGAGCCCGAAGGCGCAAAGACTTTCGCACGCGGGCATCGCGCCCTGCTGATCGTCGAAGAAAAGCGCCCTGTTGTCGAAGATCAGCTGGCGCGGCTTCTCTACGGGATTGCCGCCGACGATCGCCCCGACCTGATGGGCAAGCGTGACCTGACGGGCCAAACGATCCTTCCATCGGTTGGCGAACTGACGCCGGCGCTGGTTCGCAAGGCGATTTGGGCGGCGCTGAAGCAGATTGACTTGGCAAACGACGACGTCCAGCAGCGCTTCGCCCATTTCCACGACATGGAAGGTCGGGCCTTGACGGTAGGCGGGTCGAAGTATCGCCCTGCCTTTTATTGTTCGGGCTGCCCCCACAACACGAGTACGAAGATTCCCGACGGAAGCATTGCTGTTGCCGCGGTTGGGTGTCACGGACTGGCCGCCTACGTCATGCCCGAACGGCGGACCATGCAGCCTGTCGGGATGGGCGCAGACGGCATGCCATGGGTGTCCGTGGCTCCCTTGGTTGATCGGCAGCACATCTTCCAGAACATGGGTGATGGCACCTATTCGCACTCCGGGATATTGGCGATCCGCGCTGCGGTTGCGTCAAAGGTCAACATGACCTTTAAGATCCTCTATAACGACGCGGTTGCCATGACTGGCGGCCAGCCGGTCGAAATGCATCTTGGGCCCGATGACGTCGTCAAGCAACTGCTTGCCGAGCAGGTGAAGCCTGTGATCTTTGTATCTGACGATCCCGATAAATTCGCGAGCCGGATGCCCGCGGGCGTCGCGGTCCATCATCGAGATGAACTGGATACCATTCAGCGGACCCTGCGCGAGCTGGATGGCGTTTCGGCAATCGTCTATGAGCAAACCTGTGCGACGGAAAAGCGCCGCCGCCGCAAGCGTGGTTTGCTTGAAGATCCGGACAAGCGCGTATTCATAAACCCGGACGTGTGCGAGGGTTGCGGAGACTGTTCAACCCAATCAAATTGTATCTCGATCACGCCATTGGAGACCGAATTCGGGCGCAAGCGTCATATCGATCAGTCGACGTGCAACAAGGATTATAGCTGCATAAAGGGCTTCTGCCCGTCGTTTGTAACGGTCACGGGCGCGAAAATCGCGACCCGCAGCGTTGGCGATCCTACTGTCCTGAACAAGATGATCGACGATCTGCCGCTGCCCGATGTGGTGGCGATCGGAGAGGCAGGCCATAATCTGCTGGTTGCCGGGATCGGTGGCACGGGCGTTTTGACCGTGGGCGCGCTTCTGGGCATGGCAGCGCATCTTGAAGGCAAAGGCTGCACCGTCCTCGACGTGACGGGAATGGCGCAAAAGGGCGGTGCCGTTACTGGCCATATCCGGACTGGACCCCGGCCCGACAGTATCTTTACCTCGCGTCTGGGCATAGGTTCGGCCGATCTGATCCTGGCCTGTGATATGATCGTCGCCAGCGGGGCCGATGTCTTGAAGACCGTCAAGCCAGGCAGGACGGTGGCGGTCGTGAATAGCGACGTGACCCCGACCGGTGAGTTCCAGACCAATCGCAAGATGGATCTCGGCGGCGATCAGCTCGAGGAGACAATCCGCGACGCTTTGGGCGGGGGCAAGTTCCTGCCCGTCCACGGGACGCGGCTTGCCACTGATCTGACAGGCGATAGCATCGCGACTAACGTGTTCATGATGGGTTATGCATCGCAGCAGGGGCTGCTCCCGGTTTCCGTGGCATCGATTGAAGAAGCGATCCGGCTCAACGGCACCTTCGTAAAAGGCAATTTGCGGACATTCGCGCTTGGTCGGCTTGCCGCGCACGCGCCAGAGGCGCTGTCGCGGGTTCTTGCCGGGAAAACCAAGCAGGTTCCGCTCGACACACTCGATCAACTGCTCGAAAGCCGGGTTCGGTTGCTGACCGACTTTCAGGATGCCTCCTACGCAGCCGAATATGTCGATTTCGTGCGAGAGATAGAGCGCGCGGTCAGTGCCAAGAACCTCGATGGCGGTGAGCTGCTCGTTCGGGAAGTGGCTCTGACACTCGCTCGCCTGATGACGTACAAGGACGAGTATGAGGTTGCCCGCCTGCATGCCGACCCCAAATTCTTGGCGCTGCTGCGTGAACAGTTCGATGGGGACTTCAAGATAAAGTTCCACCTTGCGCCACCGATGTTGCCGGGCCGTGATGCATCGGGTCGGCCCAAGAAGCGTGAATTCGGCGGCTGGATGCTGCCGGTGTTTCGCGTCTTGCAGCATTTCAAGAAGCTGCGCGGGACTCCTTTCGATCCGTTCGGCTACACGGCCGAACGGCGCATGGAGCGCCGTCAGATCGCCGATTATAAGGCATTGGCTCGCCAGCTTGTGGAGCAAGTGCAACAGTCGAAGCTGTCGATTGCGATCGAACTTGCTGGCGCGGCTTATGATATCCGGGGTTACGGTCCGGTAAAAGACGCATCGGTTGAGGAATATGAAGCGCGCCGCGCCGCGCTGCTCGCTGCTTTGGAAGCGCCTGCTCAGGCAGCGGGGGTGCGGGCTCTAGTGCCGGTCGTCTGATAACCCCGCCACGCGGCAGGTCTGCCGCGTGGCGGCTACATCCTTAGCGGTCAAGCCATTCGACGACCTCGTCGAGTGACGCGAGCGAAATCCGTTGGATGAGTGGGCTTCGTCGGCAAAACTGAACGATGGATCAGGCACAGCCAGAATGTTCGTCGGCGGCATCGCTGATGAGTTCGCATTTTTGCTGTGTCAAATGAATGTTCGCTATTTTTTGGGGCGGGTCGGCCCGGCGTTGAGGGGCCCGCCACCGTCTCCAGTCTGCCAGCGCGTCGCGGCAACTGACAAACCGGTTCAGTCGGTTCGCAGTGAGAGGCACCAAAACTAAAGGGTCGCTATGGCAAGCGTCATCAGGGCTTTTGACCTTGCACGAAGGGTAAATTGACTAACAGCCGAATGGCGATGCGTTTGCATTTTGGATGACATACAGCGCTGTTTGCCCATCACCGGTCAAATGGCCGTTTTGAAGCCGAAAGATGATATGACGCTCCACGATCTAGCATTCCGGGCCGCGACGCTGCGCATTCTTAGTGAGTTGCCAAAATGACAGATGCCATAATCTGCGAGGAACAGGGTGGGATAGTCACTTTGACGCTGAATCGGCCCGATCAGCGCAACCCAATCTCGGATCCCGAGGTGATCGAAGCACTGATTTCTCATATCGAAGCTGCCGATCGGGATATTGCGGTGCGGGTCGTCATTCTCACGGGCCGTGGAAAGGCGTTCTCCACCGGCGGTAACATCGATGCGATGAAGCTCGGGGGCGGACTGAACGATCCCCTTGGCGCGAACACGCGACGCAACTACCGCAACGGGATTCAGCGGTTGCCGCTGTTGTTCCAATCGCTAGAGGTTCCCGTCATCGCGGCCGTCAATGGGCCTGCAATCGGAGCGGGGTGCGACCTTGCCTGCATGTGCGATATTCGTATTGCTGGCGAAAGTGCGAAGTTTGCGGAGAGTTTCGTGAAACTTGGGATCGTGCCGGGCGATGGTGGCGCATGGCTGCTGCCTCGAGTGGTGGGCTTTTCCAAGGCTACTGAAATGGCTCTTACGGGGGATTTATTGAGCGCCACGGAAGCGTTGGCCTGCGGTCTTGTTTCCCAGGTGGTGCCGGACGACATGCTGATGGGGCAGGCCAGATCGGTGGCTTCGCGTATTGCCGCCAATCCGCCACACGCTGTGCGAATGACCAAGCGTTTGCTGCGCCAGGGGCAGACGGACAGCCTCTCCGGCATACTCGAAGCGTCTGCGGCCGCGCAGGCCTTGTGTCATAGTACCGAGGATCATGCCGAAGCAGTCTCAGCTTTTCTCGAGAAGCGATCGCCGCGGTTTACAGGCAAGTAAAGGATGGTCGCGTGAGCAAGGATCAGGGCATCACACAACTGCGCGAAGAACTGCGCGGGTGGCTGGCCGATAATGTTCCGCCGGACTGGCGTGATCGCCAGTCCGGCGACGATGTCGAGGGGTTTCTAGCTTCTCAGCGAGAGTGGCTTAGCAAGTTGGTGGCCGGCGGATATGCTACGCCGCACTGGCCGAAGGAATGGCCCGGCGGTGGCCGCTTGCTGGGCGAGCAGGTTGCGATTTTCGAGGAAATTGCGCGCGCGGACGCACCACGGATGAGCCTTTTCTTCGTGTCGCTTTACCATGCTGCAATGACATTGATGGAATGCGGAACGGAAGAGCAGAAGGCACGCCATCTGCCCGCAATTCTCAAAGGCGAGATCTGGTGTCAGGGCTTTTCCGAGCCGAACGCCGGGTCAGATCTGGCATCTCTGCGTTGCAAGGCCGAGCGCCGTGGCGACCATTATGTCGTCAGCGGCCAGAAGACATGGTCGACGATGGGGCAATTCGCCGACTGGTGCCTGCTGCTCGTGCGCACCGATTCGAGCGGTCCGAAACAGGCCGGAATCACGTTCCTGTTGATGGACATGAAGTCCAAGGGTGTCGAATGCCGACCGATCAAGCAGATCACGGGTGACGAGGAATTCGCCGAGATATTCCTTGATTCCGTTGAAATTCCTGTCGAAAATCGCGTTGGCAAAGAAAATGAAGGTTGGCGCGTGGCTCAGGCCACATTGTCATCGGAACGCGGCCTGACGGCTGTCGAACTGACCGAGCGCTTGGCCCGTTCACTCTGGCGTCTGGTTAGCCTGGTCACGGCAGAGGGTCTGGAAACAGACCGGCTCGATGATGAGGCACGGCGTCAGATTGTCGACATAGCATCGCGGATCGAGGGGCTGCGCGCGCTGATCTCGTCGCTGACAGTGCGCCGCATCGCCGGCATGGAAGCCGTCGGAGACGCATCGATCATCAAGCTTGGGTATGCACGCATCTTGCGCGACTTCACGGCACTTGGCCTGCGGCTGCGCGGCATGTCCGCCATGCGGGAGATGAACTATGTTCTGGGGGCCGGATATGAAACCAGCAACTGGATGTTCGACTTCATGAATTCCTATCAGTGGAACATCGCCGGAGGATCAAACGAGATCCAGCGTAACATCGTTTCAGAGCGTGTTCTGATGATGCCGCGGGAGAAACTGGCATGACATCCGAAAACATGCCGGTTGAATTGATCGAGCCCGAAGAACTGCGCAGCAGCGCAGCGCGTTTGCTAGCAGACAAGGTCGATCGTCGTGCTCCCTGGAGCGAAGATGACACGGCCCAGTCGCCCGATGACCTTTATGGCGAGATGGCCAATCTCGGGTGGTTCATGCTCACGGTTCCGACCGAGAATGGCGGGCTGGGCCAGAGCTTTGCGGCACTCGCTCCGATATATGAAGAAATGGGCAGGGCGCTATCGCCGCTTCAGATTTCGCAGACCATGGCGGCTGTCGATATATTGGTTGCCGATGGAGGGACGGATGCCAAGGCTTTGCTCGATCGGATAGCCGAAGGGTCGGCGCGGGTCATCGTGCTCGAAGGCGATCAGTCGATGCAGACCGTCCCGGAAGCTTGTAAAGCCACTACGGCACTTTTACTGCCCAGCGACGCGCACGCACAGATTCTCATAATCGACATGGCGCAACCGGGCGTCATCGTGGAGAACGCTCTGACCTGGGACCGCAGCAGGCGCTATGGCGACGTGTATCTGACGGGCGTTGCTTCGGTTGCGCTGTCGCTCACCGTCGAAGAGGCATCTCGCGTCGTACGCGGGCATGACGATCTCGCCATTGCGTGGGATTCAGTCGGAGGCGGCCGTCAGGCACTCGACGAGGCTGTCGAATATATGGGGACACGCCAGCAGTTCGGCCGGCCGATCGGATCGTTTCAGGCGTTGAAGCACCGCGCTGCCGACTTGAAGGTGAATCTGGAGATCGCACGGGCACTGACCGAGCACGCAACAGCGGCCTTCTCGGCTCGTCGTGATGACTGGAGTACGCTCGCCGGACAGGCCAGACTGCTGGCGGTGGATGCGTTTCGGGCCATCGCCGAGGAATCGGTACAGTTTCACGGAGGCATAGGCTTTACCTGGGAGCATGATGCACACATCTTTCTGAAGCGCGCATTGATGAACGAAATGATTGGCGGTCCACCTGAGAAGATACGCGATCGTGTGGCTTCCAGCATCATGTCCCGGGCGCTTGCCCGGCAATAGTCGCGAATGAATCGCATACCCGACCAGCCCTGTCGAAGCGCTTTGGTTCAAAAGGTCGGGTGAGATATTTCAGGTGAAGACTGGCCGCAACTCTGGTCACGCCCGCGATGGGACTACGGAGATGGTTCATGGCTGTTACTAAGTTTCAGGGGTTTGCCGGACTCACTTTACGTGGCGACCTGACGGGAGATGCCGATGCGCCCCCTGTGCTGCTGTTGCATGGGGCGGCACAAAGTCGCTTGTACTGGGAAGGCGCCGCTGCAGCTCTTGTGCAGGCTGGTCGCCAGGTCCTGAACCTCGACTTGCGCGGACATGGACAAAGCGATTGGTCTCAAGACGGTCGCTACGATATCGACGCATTCGTGGCGGATTTGCGCGCAGTCCTCGCCCAGATGTCTGCCCGTCCGGTCATCGTTGCAACGTCTCTAAGCGGCTGGGTGGCGACGCTCGCCTTGGGCGAAGACGGTGGCCAGCTTGCATCCGGCCTCGTGCTCGTCAACGCGCCACCTGAACTCGACGAAGCTGCGGGCAAGGTCATTGTCGATGCCATGCAGCGGCGTGTAGCAAAAATGGTGCAGAAGCCCGATTGGGATGTCCGTGTCATGACAGCCATCGACCCGGCGGACGTGACGCCTCGGTTAAATCAAGCTGCGGGCAAGCTGGCTCTCCCGGTCTTGTTCGTGCGCGGCGCAGAGAATGCGGTGATCGATCAGGGCTCTGCCGAAGCGTTCGTGCGCTGCATAGCCAATGCCGAATATGTCGAAATCGAACGCGACGATTCTGGCGTGCCTACCGAACAGTCCGACGCGTTCAACGCCGTCCTGCTGGACTTCATCGAGCGTCGAGCGCCGCGTACGCCAGGCGAATATCGCGCCGGATCGGACCCGCGCACCCTACGCGACGCACTGGGATGTTTTGCAACAGGGATCACCATCGTTACTGCTATGGGTGTCGATGGCCAGCCGATCGGCCTTACCGCCAACTCGTTCACTTCGGTATCGCTCGACCCGCCGCTGCTGCTCGTATGTATCGCCCGAAGCGCGGGAAGTGCGGCGGCGCTTGAAGCGGCAGGTCATTTTGCGGTTAATGTGCTTCAGATCGGCCAGCAGCCCGCCTCCAACAAATTTGCCAGCCGGGTTGGCGATCGGTTTGCCGACACCCCGTGGAAGACCGGCAGTACGGGCGTCCCTATCCTGACTGGCTCGTTAGGCATTTTCGAGTGTTCTCGACATGCTGTGCACGATGGAGGTGACCATCTTATCCTGGTGGGACGCGTCGTTAGCGCAACCTTCGAGCCCAGTCGGGACCCGCTGCTTTATTTCAGAGGTAAGTACCGTCGGCTTCATTTCGCGTGATTGGGCCGACGTTTGACTGCAGAACCCTACAAGTTTGGCACAATCTTCGCGATGGTACAGTTTGAGGACAATCTATGACCTACATCGTTCATACCCGAGTTGATCTGAAATTTGGTCAAAATGCAGGCTTCAATAAAGTGCTCGAACATTTGAAACTGTTTTTGAGCAAACATGGTTGGACCCTGATTTATGGGTTGCAGCCTGTCATCGGCAAGTTGACCGAGGTTGTCCATATTTGGGAGGTGGAGACCTTGGACGCCGTGCCGGAAGGGCTTGCCGCTGTCTTTTCCGATCCTGTTCTTGGCGAGCAGCTGGCACTGCTGCCCGATTTTATGAACACTGAAACGCTGCAGGTCATGGTCAAGACGCCCTACAGCCCTTGATCGTCTGGAGTGCGCGCGAAGACAATTGCGTTTGCAAGGCAGGGTACGACCGGCGCGTTCGTGGTGGTTACAATAGAAAATAACGAAGGGTGAGTCGTTGACTCGTGGACGCGCCATTTTTAGCGCGTCGACGGAAAAGCCCCCCCCTTTTAGGTCAACAGGAGTATTTATGGTTGCGTCTACGGATCGTAATGCTTGGCGCCTGCAGAGCGTGGGTCCCACCTCGTGGGGTGATCGCCTGGTTACGGGCAGCAAGGACAAATATTTCATCGTCAGTGCGGACAGCCATGCGAATGAGCCGCTCGACTTTCTCACATCGCGAGTCACCGATCCGCAATATAAGGATCGTCTTCCTCATGTGAAGGTTGATGCCGATGGTGTGCAGTGGCTTCACACCGACGGCTGGGCTCCTCAACGCGTTAGCGTGCCTTCGAACCGTCGTGACCTGCTGCCTGAGCAGGAATCGTTCGAGAGCTTCGAAGTGCTGGCACCATATACCGATCGCATGGAAGATCAGGATGTGCTTCGCAGTGCGTCCGGGCGCAGCGTGGCGCAGCGTCTTGAGCATAATGCGGGTGAAGGCGTCGACGCCGAGGTCGTGTTTCCGCAAAAGGGCATCCTTGGCTTTGCGACGCCAGACCCGGTTTTCGCGGGCGTTATGACCCGCGCGTGGAACCGCTGGGCCCTCGATACCTTCAAGGATGAATTCCATCGCATTATGCCGATGGCGCTCATCGCTGCCGGCGACGTTGAGAATGCGATAAAGGAAGTTCAGTGGGCCGCCAGCAACGGTTTTCACGGCTTCATGGTCTCGAACCGCCCGATCTTCACCACGCTTGATCAACCGCGCAGCCGTGTCGAATATAACGACAAGATGTTTGAGCCGCTCTGGGCTGCAATCGAAGAAACCGGGCTTCCGCTGGTTTTCCACGTTGGTAATGGCGAAGATCCGCGCGCTGTTGGCGGCAAGGGCGGCGCGATCATCAATTTCCATGCTGCCATGGGTTCGGGTATCGACCCGCTGGTGACGTTGATTGCCTCGGGCGTGTTCGAGCGTTTCCCGAACCTGCGTGCGGGCGTGATTGAAGCGGGCACTGGTTGGGTTCCCTGGGTACTCAATTCGATGGATCACTCCTATCGCGCGCACCACATGTGGGTGCGGCCCGTGATACCTGAGCTTCCAAGCCACTATTTCCGCAAAAACTGCTTCGTCTCGTCGCTCGAGCACCCCGGCATGCTCGAAATCCTGATGAACATGGGCCTTGAAGACAATATTCTCTGGTCCAGCGACTATCCGCATCACGAGGGGTCCTATCCTCACTCAAAGCTCAGCATCGAGCGTGAGATGCAGGGGCTGACGGACACCCAGCGGGCGAAGGTCCTTGGTGAGAATGCAGTACGGCTCTTCAAGATTGACAAGAGCAAATTTGCCTAAATCAAACAGGCGCGGAAGGTAACTTCCGCGCCTGTGTTGCCTCCCGCGCATACATGCAAATTTTATCTGCATGTCTTCTGATAGTCGCTGCCATTATCCTGATTGAGCCGGGGAACCGGCTACACATTAGTGGGCAGTTGCTGAACCGCTGATGGAGAATTGATTTGGGTCTGCTGGATGGAAAGATTGCGATCGTGCTTGGTGCATCCCAGCGCGGTGGCTCAGGCTGGACGGTGGCAGAAACGCTTGCCGCCGAAGGTGCGCATGTGTTTGTCGCAGCGCGGCGGCTTGAAAAGGTTCAGGAACTGGCGGACGAGATTGGCGGGACTGCCCTGCGATGCGACGCGAGCAACGAGCAGGAAGTGGCAGATTTCGTGGCCGCGGCAGCAGCGATGACGGGACATATTGATGTTGTGGTTGCAGCCGTGGGGCTCGGATCGATGGGCTCGATCGATGAGACCTCTCAGGCAATGCTGAACGAAGCGATGGCCGTCAACTTCTACGGCCCTTTTCAGTTCGTGCGATATGCGGCGCGGCATATGAAGGAAGGCGGCTCGGTCACCCTCTTTTCCAGCATCGCGTCGACCGATGTCCTGCCGGGCAGCGTTGCCTATTCGGTTGCGAAGGGAGCGCTCAACACGTTCACCCGTTACGCTGCCGTCGAATATGCGCCGCGCGGCATTCGCGTGAATGCGCTCAAGGCGGGAATGCTCGAAGGACCGCAGGCGCGCCGCTGGCGCAAGTCCAGCATGTTCGACACTTTCCTGAAGGAAATCCCGCTTGGTGCACCGGTCGAACCCGCTGAACTCGGACGCATGATTGTCTGGCTGGCGACCGATGCACGCTCGATCACAGGCGAGACAATCCATGTCGACGGCGGTAGCCATCTACGACGTCAACCCTTCCCGGATGAAATGGCGGGGGAAGGGTTGGCGTCCATGGGTCGCCGCCGTTCGGAGGATGTCCATTGAAGGTTATCGAACTAGCGAAACCGGCGACCATCGAGTCGCTGCGGCTGGTCGAACGTGATGTTCCCAGGCCGGGCATAGGTGAGGTTCTGATAAAGGTAAGCGCCAGTTCGCTTAATTTTCACGACTATCTTGTGGTGACCGGTGTTCTGCCTGCGGCGGAGGGCAGGGTGCCATTGTCCGACGGCGTGGGAGAGGTGATAGAAACCGGCGAGGGCGTTAGCCGGGTCAGCACCGGCGACCGCGTGATGGGATGCTTCTTTCCGAACTGGTTAGACGGGCCCGCCACAACCGAAAAGACCGCCCAGATGCGCGGCGATCACGTAGATGGCTTTGCCGCGGAGTATGTCGTGGTCAGCGCCGAAGGGATAACGCTTGTTCCTGCCGGGTTGACCGATGTCGAGGCAGCGACCCTGCCGTGCGCGGCGGTGACGGCATGGCGCGCTCTGTTCGTGGAGGCGGCGACCAAGCCAGGAGATACGGTGGTCGTTCAGGGCACCGGCGGAGTTTCCATTTTTGTATTGCAGTTTGCCCGCATGGCTGGCGCAAATGTGATCGCGCTTTCATCGACGCCGGAAAAGCTGGAGCGGCTGAAGTCTCTTGGGGCTTCCCATGTCGTGAATTATGCCGAGCAGCCGGAGTGGGGATCGGCCGTGCTGGCATTGACAGGGGGACGCGGTGCCGATCTCGTGACTGAGGTTGTGGGCGGCGATCTCACGCAAACGCTCAAGGCACAGAAGTTCGGTGGCCAAACTTCTTTGATCGGTGCCCTCAGCCGCAAGCCAATCAGCTATGCCTCGATGTTCGCAATTGTCGGCAATCGTTCGGTGACGGGCATGACCGTTGGCTGTCGCTCCGACCAGGAGAACATGACAAAGGCGATTGCCGCCAACGGTTTGTGTCCGGTGGTCGATCGTGTCTTTTCTTTCCAAGAGATCGTTGAGGCATTCCGCTATCAGGAAGCCAAGTCTCATTTCGGCAAGATTGGACTGTCCTGGTGACACGCGGCGGTGTTCACGGAAAGTTTCTTCGAGCAATGGTGGCCGCCGATGAGGCGATCGGCGCTGTCCCGCTGGATAGGCTCGTTTTCTTGCTGAACTTCGGACCCGTGGAGCAAGAGCAGCAGGTAACTTGGCAGCAAGCGCCGAGCGCCGGCAAGTAGCGAGAGTGGGTTCGGGCATTCGAAGAAGGCACCGGGTCGGAAACAAGGCCTGCCTTAGACATGAAAGAGGATCAATGACTGAGCGTTACGATGTGATCGTGGTGGGATCGGGCGGAGCCGGGCTAATGGCAGCGCTGCGCGCTAAGGATCACGGACTGAGCGTCCTGATCGTTGAGAAAGCGAGCAAATATGGGGGGACCACGGCCACTTCCGGCGGCGTGATCTGGCTTCCTCATCATGGTATTTCAGGAGATGACACGCGCGAAGAGTCGCTCAAATATCTGACGTTCGTATCGGAGGGTCCGGTGCGACGCGAACGGATCGAAGCGCTGGTAGATGGGAGCCAACCCCTCCTTGATTACTTCCGGTCGCTGAATATTCCTTTCAACGTCATGCCTTGGTCGGATTATTTTCCCGAGGCACCCGGCGCACGCAGTGATCGGTCGATCGTCTTTCCGATGTATGACGGGAAACGCCTTGGCTCATATTTTATGCAGATGCGCGAGCAGTTCACCCGTTTCAAGCTGCTGAACCGCTACACTATGGACTTTGCCGAGGCGGGCGTGATTTCCGTGCGTGGCAAAGGCTGGCTAGTCAAACTGGCAAAGGTACTGGGTCGCTACTGGCTGGATGTCGGCACGCGCCTCAAGACGCGCCGGGATCGCAATTTGTCGCTTGGCGGCGCACTTGTCGCGCCTCTTGTCGAACGGCTGATCGACCGGAAGGTCGAAATCAGGCTCGATACAAGCGTCGAAGAACTGATCACCAGCGATGGCAAGGTCGTCGGCGTGAGCGTGAGCAGGTTTGGTCGGCGTTATGACATCGCGGCTAGCCAGGCAGTTATCGTATGCGCGGGCGGTTTTGAATGGAGCCAGGAACTGCGTGACAAATTCCTGACTGTTCCGGGGTCAACCCGTTGGTCATGTACGCCACCGAATGCGAACGACGGGCGGGTGCTCAAGGCAGGCCTTGCTATCGGCGCAGCGACCGAGTTTACCGAGACAGGCTGGATGGTTCCCACGATGTTCATGCCGATCAAGGGCGTGTCGAATTTCGAGGAAATCCATCAGGCGGTATTCGATGTCGGACGCCCTCATGGCTTTCTCGTCAATCGTAACGGCGATCGTTTCGCGAACGAGGCTGCGGGATATGATCGGCTTGGCAACGCCATGCTGAGCGATCAGTTGAAGACCGGGGCCAACGCACCCTGCTGGTTGATCTTCGACGCCACCTTCCGCCAGAAATTCACCGCAGGCGGGTTTATGCCCACCGCGATCATGCCCGACCGTGCCATCCCGCCTGACTGGTGGGATCACTATATCTTCAAGGCAGATAGCGTCACCGCGCTTGCTGCAAAGATCGACGTCGATGCAGCGAGGCTCAACCGGGCCGTCGCGAATATGAATGAATATGCCCGGACAGGCGTGGATGTCGAATTTGGTCGTGGCAATGACGAATATGATCGGACGTTTGGCGATCCGTCGGTGAAGCCCAATCCTTGCCTTGGCCCAATCGACAAGGCTCCGTTCTACGCCGTGTCGATCAACATGGGCGATCTGGGAACCAAGGGAGGGCTGAAGGCCGACTCCTCGGGCAGGGTGCTGGATGAGCAGGATCGTCCGATTCCGGGACTCTATGCGGCTGGCAACGCGTCTGGCAGCCCATTCGGCAACTGCTATCCGGGTGCCGGCGCGACGATCGGCCCGGCCATGGTTTATGGCTTCATCGCCGCAAACGACATCGCTGCGCGCGCGGCAACCCCAGAGCTTGGCCACAATAGCGATATGCCGCCCCAGCCGTAGATTTGATCAAGGGTTTGCCGATTGGGTTGCTCATTTATTGATCTGACTGTTGCGCGAGACAAAGCCATTTTGAGGAAGAGGAAGTAAAGTGAACCGTAAACAATGGCGCGATCAGGTGGTTGAAGCGGCAATCGAGCCGGAGCTCCCAATCGTCGATTCGCATCACCATTTGTGGACGCCAAGCCCTTTTCCGGCTTGGGAGACGTACGGTCCAGTTGAACTCATAGACGACGTGGCAAATTCCGGCCACAATATCGTCGCCACGATTTATACCGACTCTCATTACAATTATCGTGATCATGGCCCCGAACACCTGCGCTTGGTCGGCGAAACGGAATATGCCGAGGAGGTACGGCTCGAGGGACTTCGGATCGGCGGCAAGGCGGCTGGTATCTGCGCTGCCATCAGCGGGCACGCTGACCTGCTGCAGGGCGAAAAGGTCGGCGAAGTCCTGGACGCTCACATCGCCGCCTCACCGGTTTTTCGTGGCATTCGCTATATGACCGCCTTTGATAGCGCACTTCCCCCGGTATATGGGGCAACCGAGCCTGAGATCATGGCCCGGCCAGAATTCCGAAAGGGATTTGCAGAACTTGTCCGCCGTGATCTCACGTTCGACGCGTGGATGTTCTTTCCGCAGCTTCCCGAACTTGTCGAACTGGCGCAGGAATTTCCCGAAGCCAGGATCGTCCTTGATCACACAGGTGGCTGCATTGGCGTCGGCCCTTATGCTGAGCGCCGGGATGAGAGTTTCGCCCAATGGAAAGCGAACATGGGCGCGCTTGCCGCAATGCCAAACGTCTCGGTAAAGCTCGGAGCGTTGAACATGGCGTTGACCGGGATGGTGCCGGTCGACGACGAAAAGCCATTCACCTCCGAACAGACTGCTTTGCGGCAGCGAGATCACATCTTGACGACAATCGACCTGTTCGGGTCGGAACGATGTATGTTCGAAAGCAACTTCCCAGTGGACATGCACTATATATCGTACACGGTCCTATGGAATGCGTTCAAAACTATCACCCATGATCTCTCCGCGCAGGAACGAACGAACCTGTTTAGCGAGACCGCCAAGCGGGTCTATCAAATCGCCGATTGAAGAATGGCGGGACGGGCAAGAGCCACCGATCCAGTGGCAATGAATCGGATCGGCGATCATCGTGGATTTTGAGGGCGCGATCGTGCGCATTCCCCTTGGAGCCTCGCCTGGGTTGCTACAGCGCTGTTTGTGAGCGCGCAGCCGATCAGCTTCGCTATCGAAGAGCCATGCCGATGGGCGCATGGGTTCTGATCAATGCGCGTTGACATGACAGACGTCTCGACAATGGCGATGCCTTCATTACTCGATCTTTTGAAGTGAATAGACTTGTCTACAAGTGAAGTGAAGTCCGGCCCTGCCTGCTAACATCTTTGCGCATCTGGTTTGACGTTCTGAGCAGCGTTATAATGATAATGAGAGAAAGGTCCGAAATTTGCAGGAGATTTGGCCCGTATCCCGATCAATGACATCCGCAAATGCAAATGTTTCAAAGGCGTGGCGGAGGAAGGTGGCGTGATGGGGCGCAGTACTATCTGCGGCATGGGTCGGAGAAAAGTGCCAAGCTGAAGGACCCAAACCACGAGATGAGGTTTCAACGAGTGGCAGGCGCACTCGATCAAGCTTATTCTTAACGCAAAGAATTTGAACCGCAGAGGCGGCATAACAAAGGATTGGAGATGAATATGAGCGAGCGCGTTATCTTTACCGGGGCCAGGTTGTTCGACGGTACGGGCTCGGTTCAGGATGGTATGACGGTGGTGGTGCAAGCCGACCGTATTGTCGATGTTTGCGAGGATGGAGGCGGGCCGCGCGACGGTCGGGTCATTCCGTTGGCAGGCAAGACCCTCATGCCCGGCATGACGGTTGGTCATTGGCATGGCGAGTATGTAAGCATCGGCCCGCCACTTTTCTACGCAGGCCGCAGCGGTACGTTTCTCGGCACAGAGAAGCCACCGGCTATTCTGGCCTTGCAGGCGGCGGCGGCATTGCGGACGGCTCTCACATCCGGCGTCACGCGGGTCGTGTCGGCTGCGGCCGCGCACGACGTTGATGCGCAGCTTCAGGCGGCGCTCGATCAAGGGTTGATCGACGGTGCGCGCATCACCCCGTGCAGCCGCCACATCGTTACCACCGGCGACGGCGAGGATCGCGGCTTGTGGTGGCAGCATGAGGAAAAGTACATCAACGGCATACGCCGTTTGGGTGCCAACGTTTTCGTGGATGGCGCGGACCAGGTAGCGAAAGCGGTGCGTCAGGAAATTCTTCGCGGTGCCGAAATAATTAAGCTCCTTCCTTCGGGTGGACATGGGTTCCACTATAACGAGGATGGCCGTAATCTCAGCCACGCCGAGTTGCGTGCAGCGATCGAAACCGCGCACGATCGCGGTGTGCGCGTGCGTGCACATGCAACTGGCAAAGCCATGATCATGGAGTGCCTCGATCTTGGCCTCGATATCGTCGATCATGGTGACTTCCTCGACGAGGAAGTGATCGACCGGATGGCAAAGCAGGGCACCTTCTTTGTGCCAAGCCTAGCATTCTCGAAAATGATGACTGGTTTTGCTACGGATGAACCAAGCCCGACGATCGATCCCATCATGACGGCATGGGCAAACATGAAGATCATGCTGCCCAAAGCCAATGCCGCTGGCGTTAAGCTGGTCCCTGGCGATGACTATGGCTCTCTGGGCATGGAGCATGAAGTGGGCATCTACGGAACCGAGCTGGAGATCTATGTGAAGGAATTCGGCATTCCGGCCGCCGACGTTCTGTGCTGGGCAACCAGGAACGGGGCGGAACTGGCGCTCGAAGGTGACGAGACCGGCACGATCGAGGTCGGCAAGCGCGCAGACCTGATCGTGGTGAACGGTGACCCGGTTGCCGACATTTCGGTCCTGACCGACCCGTTACGCAATCTCGACGTTGTGATGACGGGCGGCAGGTTCTTCAAGGACCGCCTGGACGGTAGCACCGAGCGAGCTGCTGTCCGTGGGTTGATGGTGCACCGGGGGTCGATCGAAATGGCGGCAGAATAACTGGATGGTAGCGCGAAGTAGGGTGTTACGATTAATGATGAGGTTGAAGCACCCTATCCGCTTGAGGCCAGTTTTATCGTTATGGTCGCGTCCACAGTCGTCGCAGACGATCAGGGGCGTGTGTTGGCCCAATTCGTCGGCACGCCACCCAGCGATTGGATTTGCAGCCAGTTCTGCTCCCGCATGCGCGGACAGGAGTGCCATCGCTGATTGAGGCAGAAGACCATGAGTGACGCAAAAGGAGTGATATCCACAGCGAAGCCTGTGCCGGATTGCGCAATCATTCCGACGCCAATGGACAGCGGCCAGAATGCCGGCAACGATGCTGGTGTTTTGCGAAAGGAAACAGATGAGGACGATGAAGCCAACGCTTTTGCTTCGACCGATTCTCCTGCCGCATATCCGCCTCCCAATTTCATCTTTTGCACCGAATGGCTCAGGCCTGCCGGCTTTCTGAATGCCGTTATTTGAGGTTGGAGCGCTGCTGTTCTGGGTGCAACTCGGCCTAGCTGCGCGCGCACATGGACAGGCGGTCATGCGCAATTTTCGCAGCGCGACAATTCGTCGGACATCCAAGGATAAGACCGCTGCTCCACGACTTGCTATGCTTGCAGTATACGGCGCTCGCGCAGTGCGCATTCAACCGACAGGCCTTGGTCCGTCGGCTTGCCATTGCTCTGCGAGATGTGCCGTCAAAGTTGGGCCTCCCGTTCCTTAGGACTGCCGGTAAGCGCCAAGTTGAATTTTGGAGAATGTGATGACGGTGAACTACACCTTGGGCGATCCTGACACCCCGCTTCACGCTTTGCAGCGTGCAGTCCACGACAAGCCTGACGGGATTTTCGCGGATCTTTCCGGAGAGAAGTTCACCTTCCGGGAATTGGATCGCGCCTCGACCCGGCTTGCTCATTCGCTCGCGGATCTGGGTGTGGTAAAGGGCCAAACGGTTGTCAGCCTGTTGGAAACCCATCTCGACGTTTTTACCATCTGGTTCGCGGTCAACAAGATCGGTGCGATCTGGGTTCCGCTGAACCTGTCGTATCGGCATGAATTCCTGCGTCACCAGGTCAACGACTCTGCCGCCAAGATCGTCATTTGCGATAATAAGTATCTGGAATATATATCGGAGATCGCCCCAGGTCTCAATGATGTGGAGCTGGTGCTATGCCGTGACTGGGTCGATGAAACGATCGAGGGGCTTCGTGTCGAGCCGTTCGACAGGTTTCGCGGGACCGACGAAACCGACATCCCTATCTCGGTGGTGCCAGGCGACCTCGCGCTTCTTGTCTACACGTCCGGGACAACTGGCCCGTCAAAGGGCTGCATGCTCAGCCATAACCTGTTCTGTATGCTGGGGCGGCAGCACATTGATGCGGTGCCGCAGGGGCCCAACGACCGGACCTGGACCTGCCTTCCGCTGTTTCACATGTCGGCACTCAACGTTGTTATGGGCGGGCTTCTAGCCCAGACCGGTGTTGCACTGGCAGCGCGCTTCTCTCTTTCGAACTTCTGGAAGGAGATCGAACTCACACGTCCAACCAGTGCCATCCTCATGGCGTCCATTTTCCCGCTCGTGGCGAAAGCGCCCGATAGCGAGGAAATGAAGCGGTGTTATGGGCAACTTCAAGTGGTTCAGGGCGTTCCAATCTCTCCGGAGGTCAAGCGTATCTGGATGGAGCGCTTTGGCGTCAAGAGCATGAGCACGTTCCAATATGGCCAGACCGAAGGCTGCCGCCTGTCGACCTACAATATCGGTGACCCCGAACCGCCCGAGGGTTCGGCGGGACGCATCGCCAGCCAGTTTGAAGTCATGATCTTCGACGATGAAGACAGGCCGTTGGCGGACGGCCAGATCGGCGAGATCGTGTACCGTCCGCGTGAGCCGCATGTGATGTTCGAGGGTTATTGGCGACGTCCAGAGGAAACCCTTAAAGTGTGGCGCAATATGTGGATGCACACGGGCGACCTCGGCAAGTTGGAAGGGCCCTACCTCTACTTCTGCGACCGCAAGAAGGATTATCTGCGCAGCCGAGGGGAGAACATCTCCAGTTTCGAGGTGGAAAGCACGTTCATCAGCCACCCCGATGTCCTCGAGGTTGCAGTTCATGCCGTTGGCATGAAAGCTGCCGACGACGAGGTCAAGATCACCGCGGTGATGCGCGAAAACTGCGGGACAACTGAAGAGGATCTGTGCCGCTGGTCGATTGATAATCTTCCGCATTTTGCCGTTCCGCGATATGTCGAATTCCGTTCGGAACTGCCCAAGAACCCAACCGGCAAAATCTTGAAGTACAGCCTGCGCGACGAAGGTGTCACCGCTCAGACCTGGGACCGTGAGAGTGCAGGAATCCAAGTCAGACGCCGCTGACGATGCCAGGCGCTTAATCATGACCGATGGAGTGGTGCAATGAACGGCGTTGATCCCAGAACGCCCGTCCTGGTGGGAATCGCACAGCATACTGTGAAGCGCCAGGAACTTCCCGGGCCGGAACCGCTGTCGGCGTGGGAAATCGTCTGCCGGGATGCCATGTCCGATGCAGGGCTAGATGCTCGTACCCTGTCCGAAGTCGATGCCTTGCTCCTCACCGATTGCATGAGCTGGCGGTATGATGATCCCGCGGCACGATTGGCCGAGCGGCTGGGTGCATCGGCGTCGTTCCGCCATATTGGCCCGCCCAGCGGAACTTCCGGCCAGACGTTGGTCAATCTGGCGGCAAATCGGATCAGACGCGGCGAGGCCAGCGTCGCGCTTGTATGCGGCGGCGAAGCGCTCGCTTCATTGAGGGCGTATCGCAAGCAGGGCGAGCAGCCCGCGTGGAGCTTTCCGCATCCGGAAGGACCGGAGTTCGCCTTTGATCTGGACGAGCAACAGCATCCCGGCGAGGCAGCGATCGGCCTGACCGAAGGCGTGGGCGCGGTCTATAATTTCGCGCTGCGGGATATTGCCCGGCGCGCCCATCTGGGTATTGCGCCCGAAGACTATCGGCGGCAGCTGGGTCAGGCACTGGCCGGGATGACCGAGATCGCGGCGGCCAATCCCTCCGCTTGGTTCTCCCAAGCGCGCGAGGAGGATTTCCTGATCGAATCGCGTGCGGAGAACCGCCTTGTGGCTTATCCCTATACAAAGCACATGGTAGCCATGCTCGAGGTGGACATTTCCGCTGCCGTGATGCTTTGCAGCGAAGAATGGGCCGACAGTCACGGGATCGGACAGGAGAGGCGGGTCTATCCGTGGACAAGCTGCTATGCGGAAGATCCTGTCTATCTGGCCGTGCGCCGCAAAATCTGGTGTTCGCCCGCTATGGCGGCGGCCGGCGAGGCCGCGCTTTCGGCCGCAGGCATTACAATCGCGGATGTGAAGTATATCGACCTTTACAGCTGCTTTCCTTCGGCCGTGAACTTTGCGCGTGATGCGCTGGGCATCCCGGACCGGCCCGGAAATCGCATCACTGTCACCGGCGGGCTACCCTATGCCGGTGGACCGGGAAGCAGTTACATGCTTACCTCGATAGCCCGGATGGCCGCTTGCCTGAGAGCGGACCCAGCGGAGTTCGGGATGGTGAGTGGGGTGGGCATGATGATGTCCAACCATGTGTTCGCCACCTACTCGACCACGCCGCCCGGCTCTCATGTGCGACAGCCGGATCAATCGGCGATCCAGGCGGCGGTTGATCGTGAACCGACGTGCGTGATCGATGATGCCTATTCCGGGACAGCCAGGGTCGCGGCCTATACGGTGATGTACGATCGGGATGGCGCGGCGTCGCACGGTGCCGCGATATGTGATTTGCCCAATGATGCCCGATGTCATGTCCAAATCGTCGATCAGGATCTTCTCGCTCTGTTCGAAGATGAAGAGATGGTTGGTCGGAAGGTCGACGTCGTGGCTGGTGATCGCGTCGGCTCGATAGTCCGGGCGCACTGATCCGCGCGTCGAATGACTGGAAAACCAGCATCATGCTGAAGGACGCCAGTACCCAACGCAAGATTTACGACGAGCCTTTGTTTGGTTCAGCGGACACAGGAAAATAACAGGAGAGTATTGTGAACCCGGACCCTATTAAATTGCAGCTTCTGATTGATCGCGAAGAAATACGTGATGCCACGCTGCGTTACTCGCGCGGTCTCGATCGTCACGATACGGAATTGCTCGTCTCGGCCTATCATCCCGACGCGCGAGACGATCATGGCGGCTTTATCGGCAATCGTGAGGATTTCGCGCGCGCGAACAATGCCCTGCATGCCAAGAACTGGGTCCGTCATCAGCACCATATGACGAACCAGATCATCGAAGT
Source organism: Sphingobium sp. FG125 (assembly GCF_057809795.1). Lineage (NCBI taxonomy): Bacteria > Pseudomonadati > Pseudomonadota > Alphaproteobacteria > Sphingomonadales > Sphingobiaceae > Sphingobium > Sphingobium sp. FG125. Next base: position 228,050 of record NZ_JBMDKQ010000002.1, on the reverse strand, counting down.
GGACGGTGACTCCGCCCATTGCGAGTCCTACATCATCGTCAATCTCGTCAGGGCGGACGGTACTATCGACATGGCTGGAAGCCGCTATGTCGACAGGCTGGAAAAGCGCGACGATGTTTGGGCGATTACCGACCGAGTCTGCGTCCTCGAATGGGCGGGGGAACTCGCCGCTAGCAGCAACATCCCGCCGTTCGATCTGTTCATCCTCGGTCGCTGGGACAAGGACGATATATCCTATGCCCGGCCTTTGGTCGCCGATCGCCCTGTTCGCGATCTCTTCACGCCTAAAGATTGATAGTCGCGAAGCGGATGCCGGGGCGCGCTGAATGGCGACCCCCGGTGCCCGTCATCATCGATAGGAACGGGAGAGGAAATCATGAAATTCGCAACCTTCATTGATGCTCGGGATGCGGACCCACAAGTTTCTTGCGACTGGGTGGCCCAGACGTATCTTCCTTCGCTCCAGGCCAATGCGTCGAGCCTGCGCGGCGCCGTCTATCGGTTGTCACGGCCGTCCCCTGGCACCTTTTTCGACCAGTTTGATGATAGTATCGACGCAAACTTCGGCTGCTTCGATGTGTTGATCGAAAGTTGGTTCAGCTCTGCCGAAGATTTCCGCCGGGAAGTTCTACCTCTGGAGAAGCAACTCGCGCATAAGGGGCTGCGCTATGCAAGTTACCACGTCGTTCCACGCCTGATGCTGGATCCCCGCATTGCAGAAGCAGGACCGAACGGGGCACGGCCGGAAATCACCAGCGTCTGTGCGATCCGGTGGAACCCTGCCATTCCGAAAAAGGACGTATCTCGCCGTTACGAGCGGCACGCCGCCATTGCGCTCCGAGCGCAAACTGCGGTCACGAAATATGAGCAGAACATGGTGGAGGAAGTCATGTCCTGGTCGGAAGGCGTCGTCCCGATGGACGCCTATGCGGATTTTTCCCATGCAACGGTCGAAGCCTGCCGGACGGGTCTTCGTGCGTCGCTTGAGGAGCAACAAGACACGTCCAAATATGTGAATGTCGGTCGTTTCTCCTATTGTGGCGATGCACTGCCTTTGTCGGGCAACGTAACGCGCTAAGCGCCTCCAGCCTGTAAGGATCGCCGCCACTGCTGCTGGTGGTAGCGTGTCGCGGCGATGATGCTTTGGAAATTCAAAAGTCCGTGACGGTTCAGGCAGGACGGAACTGCGGCAATCGAAGGTCGCCCCTGTCCTCGAACATGACCTCCACGGCCATTCCGTTCTTGATCGTCGCGGGGTCGCAATCCAGGATGTTGCTCATCATCGTCGGCCCTTCCTCAAGTTCGACCAGTGCGATGCTGTATGGCGTGCGCGCCGACATCGACTCATAAGGGGCAGTGTGCACGACGGTGTGCGCTCTCACCCGGCCGTGACCGGTGCATTTGATCCACGAAAGATCGGTCGACCAGCATTTGGGACACCAGTTGCTGACGAAGCGAAAACGGTGGCCGCACGGATTGCAACTGCGCAGCCGCAGTTCACCCAGAGCCGTACCGTCCCAGAACAGCTGATTTGTCGGCGAAACGTCAGGGATTGGGCCATTGGTCATAGCGATTGCCCCAGGATCATCGTTGCGTGCTCGTACATCATGCCTCCGTATACATGGACCAGCGCCGTGCGAGCCTTGTCGAGCTGGTTGTCTCCGGCTTGCCCCATGACCTGCCGCGCAGCCTCGACGATCAGCGACATTCCCGATGACTCACCGGTGTGTCCGAACGACATGAGGCCTCCGTTGGTGTTGACCGGAAGGCTGCCGCCCGGATCGATCGCTCCACTGTGCACGAATGCACCCGATCGGCCCTCGTCGCACAAGCCGAGGTTTTCCAGAAGGATCAAAGGTGTGGCCGAAAAAGCATCATAGAGCATGGCCATGTCCAGTTCGTCCCTGCCAAGTCCGGCCTGGCGAAACGCCTCGTCACCGGTCCGGGTGGCCAGCGTGTCGATCAGCCTGTCGCCAGCCGCGCTCAAGGAGTTGTGGCTGTGAGCCTCGCCATAGCCCAGCAGGTACGCCGGCTGTGTCACCATGTCTCGGGCTTTGTCCGCTGTCGTTACCAGGATCGCGCCGCCACCATCACAAGGCACGGAGCAGTCGAGATAATGAAAGGGCTCGGCGATCATGCGCGATTCCAGCACGTCCTCAATCGTGATCGCGCCCTTGGAATGCATCAGCGCGCGGGGATTGCGCAGCGCCCATTGTCGCGCGGAAACCGCAACACGCGCGAGATCCTCGGACGTCGCGCCACGTTCGGTCATGAATCGCGACGCGATAAGCGCGTAAAGTGCCGGGATGAAAGGCCCGTACCCGATCTCGAAATCCGGCTCACTGATCATGCGCGCCATGACTTCCGCTCCGCCGCTTGCGGGTTTGGTAAACTTGCCGGCACCCAGGCACAGCACGCTGTCGGTGAGCCCGGAGCGGATGGCGCTGGCGGCGCGGTTCACCATTATGGCAAAGCTGGCGCCACCGGCGTTCAATGTTTCGGAGAATGACGGCGTCAGCCCGAGTTCGGCCCCGAATTTCTCGTGCGTGTAGATGTCGATTTCACCTACGCCCTGACCCGATGGTACGGTCAGCAAGCCCCCCACATCACTGGGTTTGATGCCCCATTGCTGGATCGCACTGATTGCCAGATGCCTGTATAGATCGTTTGGACCTAGATCGGGGAAACGACCGGGCTTCAATTCGAAGCTGGCGGCAATGGCGACACCCTGATTCATGTTCATCGAGCGTCGTCCTTCAGGGCTGAGCGGCGCGCCTTGGCTTCGGGCAATCCCCACTGGATCATGGCATCGATGCCGTCGCGGTCGATGGGCGCGGGTCCCCACTGGACCGCGGCTGGCGTTGCGGAAAAGCGCGGGGCAGGCGCCGGTTGCACCACCCCGTCAACGTCGATGAAGGTCTTTCGCGCTACGTTGTGGGGATGGTTGGGTGCCTCCTCCATGGACAGCACCGGCGCAAAACAGACGTCCGTGAACTCCATGATCTCGCACCATTCGTCGCGTGACTTGGTTCGCAGCACGTCTTGCAAGGCAGACTTCATTTCGGGCCAGTCCGCTTGCGACATCTGGGGTTTGTCCATTGTTGGACCCGCTCCGGTCTTTTCAAGCAGCAGGGCGTAGAACTGCGGCTCCATCGAACCGATCGAGATCCATTTGCCATCGGCGCACTCATAGACGTCATAGAAGGGTGCCGCGCCATCTAGCAGGTTCGATGCCCGTTCATCCTTCCAGTCGCCCGTCGCGAGCATGCCGTAGAAGATGGACATGAGATATGCTGTTCCATCGGTCATGGCGACATCCACGACTTGCCCCTGTCCGCTGGATCTTGCGTGCAACAATGCGGCCAGAACCCCGCTGATGAGGAACATCGCGCCTCCGCCATAATCCGAAGCCAGATTCAATGGAGGCACGGGCCGCTCCTTGGTGCCGATGGCATGTAACCCACCGGTCAGCGCAAGATAGTTGATGTCGTGTCCGGCCACCGCGGAATAGGGGCCGAACTGCCCCCATCCGGTCATGCGACCGTAAACGAGCCGCGGGTTGCGCGCGAGCGCGACGTCTGGCCCAAGGCCCAGCCGTTCCATGACACCAGGGCGGTTGCCTTCGAAAAGGATGTCAGCATTTTCGATAAGATCGAGGCACAGAGCGATTCCATCAGGCGATTTCAGGTCAACCATGATCGCCCTGCGTCCACGGGCGTCGATCTGGGTCGCCGGGGGGTCGCCAGCGCCAATGCGTTCTATGCGCAGCACGTCGGCACCCAGATCAGACAGGAATGTCCCGGCAAGCGGACCCGGACCGAGTCCAGCAAACTCCAGAACTTTGACTCCTACCAACGGTCCTGTCGCCATAATTCCTGTCCTTGCCTCATGTCCTTTAGTTCAGGTCGCTCTATGGCAAAAGCGTGGCCCCGCCATGGTCCTCTGGTGCAGTGTCGCTTGCCCGTAAAGCTGATGCGGCTGGCGGCTATGCTGGAGACAAACTCAGGGCTGCACTCCGGCGTATCGGCAAATGGACCGTCGCGATCGTCAAGCGATCCGATGTTGCAAAGCGCTTCGTGGTGCGCCCGCGCCGCTGGGTAGTGGCGCGAACACAGGCTTGGCCAAACCGCAAACGCCGCCTTGCCAAGGACTTTGAGCAGGCCATCGCACAAGCAACCGCATCGCTGTTCATTGCCTCTCGCATCGCAAGACCATGAAATATCATCGAATAAATATGAATCAGGCACATCGTCTGACCGGGTGTGTCGAAGGCCCATCCAGTGGAACGCCGTCATGTCGCAATGCAAGGGGTGAAATCGTCAAGCTGTTTTTCGAATCCTTCACCTGCAGAGTGCAGCGGTCACATCAGTAGGCAAGTCTTACAGAAAGATCGATCCTTCTTGTCTTGAAATGATAACAGAAGAAATCCCAGTGACACTCATGGTGTATGAAGATTGACGGTCTAGCGTACAGCCGCGAAGGATCGACGGCGTCAGGTTCACTTGCATTCGATAGGGCCGACGAAGGTTAGATTATGGAAGCTCGCAACATTATCCGCGTGTTTCCTTGTGCTTCAAAAAAAATTTCAAGGGGAGTTTACCATGTCTGGCACCAAAGAACCGTTCACTTTGACGTCGGCTTTGCGTGGAACGAGCGCAATCATAACATGCGTTGGTCTCGTCTCTGTCGCGCCAGCGGCCGCGCAGGGGGGAGGTACGCATGATGCGGTATCTGCCGGAGATATTGTTGTCACCGCGCGCAAGCGCGACGAAACCTCGCTTTCTGTGCCTGTGGTGGTCTCTGCAGTAGGTGGAGCAGAGCTTCAGCAGCGCGGCATCGCGTCGCTCGATGGTCTGGCCACCATCGTGCCGGCGCTGATGATCGGTAGCACCGGCGGGTCGGTTCAGGGCGGCAATGTGGTCATTCGTGGTCTTGCAGGTGCGGACTCAAATCCATTCGCGGACCAGGCAGTTTCATTCAACGTGGATGGCGTCCAGGTTGCGCGCGCCAATATACGCCGCATGGCGGAAATGGACACAGCCCAGATTGAGGTGCTCAAGGGGCCGCAGGCTCTGTTCTTCGGTAAAAACAGCCCCGGCGGCATCATTTCGATCCGCAGCGCCGACCCCACCGCCACATTCCAGGCAAAGGCTTCGCTTGGCTATGAATTCAATGCGCACGAACTGCGGGGCGAAGGATTTGTTTCCGGTCCGCTCACCGACACCCTTGGTGCGCGCCTTGCGATCTATGCATCGGGGATGCGTGGCTGGATGGACAATGAAGCCTCTGGAGCGACCGGCATCTATGCGCCCTACGCTCCCGATAGCAAGCATCTCCCGCGGTCGCGCGATTTCGCGACGCGGGGCACGTTGAAATGGGAACCCAGCGACCGGTTCAATGCGCGATTGAAGGTGTCGTACGCGCGTGTCAACGACACGGGCCTGCTGTCGAGCCAGGAGAAGATCGATTGCCCCGGCGGCGGACCGGCACAGGGCGGCGGTCCGGAGGACTGCAGGCCTAACGGACATATGGCAAGGCTAAACCTTGGCCCGGTGCTGGGTACACTGACTCCCGAATTTGGCAATGGCGAACCCTATTTCCGCCAGCGCCAGGTCCTCGTTTCGCACGAAATGAACTATGATCTGACCGACACGCTGTCGCTGACGTCCGTGACAGGCTATTATTGGTTGAAAGCGAGATATGCCGACGATTTCAATCTGGCATATGACCGCAATGCCGCCCTTGCCGCTACCATAGGCTTTGGGACCAGCGAGTTCACTGAGGAGCTACGCCTCACCAGCGACTTTGACGGCATGGTCAATTTCATGGTCGGTGGCTTTTACCAGAAGGCCAAGACTTATGCCGGGGCCGAGACTTTCATCGGCCTCGTCACGCCGAGGCAGATCAACAATTATTTCCTGCGCCAGAACGGAGAGGCGTTTTCCGTTTTCGGCCAAGCCATGGTCAAGCCCATCGATGTAGTCGAAATCAGCATCGGCGGTCGTTATTCCCATGAGAAGAAGGCGCTGCCGGTTGTCAATTCCGGACTCGGTTTGGGCGAGCCACCTGCGGTGCCGATCAATCCGCTCTTTCCGCGCAAGGATACATGGAACAACTTCTCGCCGGAATTCACGGTCAGCTATCGGCCTACCGACAAGCTCACCGTCTTCGCCTCCTACAAGAAGGGGTTCCTGTCTGGCGGTTTCAACTCGGGCGCTACGAACTTCAACAGCGACCTGCGCTTCGATCAACAGCTGATCAAAGGCTTCGAGGGCGGTATCAAAGCGTCACTCCTCGACGGGATGCTGCGGACCAATTTGTCGGCCTATTCCTACAAGGTCGGGGGCTTGCAGATCACGACGAGCGAAACGACCGACAACGGCAATATCCAGCGCGTCACCAATGCGGGCAAGGTCAGTGTAAAGGGCTTCGAATTCGACGCTACGCTGCGGACCCGCGTGGGCCTTACATTACGGGGCGCAGTCGCCTATAATGACGGCACCTACGACCGCTTCTCGATCGGTTGCTATCGCGGCCAGACGCAGGCGCTGGGATGCAATGCCGGGGCACCGTCCGCAGCGGGCATCTATTCGACGCAGAATCTCGATGGCGCTCGTCTGGTCAAGGCGCCGAAATGGACGGGCTCGGCCGGCGTGGGATACGAAACCACGATCAACGACACGCTGCGCTTCGGCGCCAATGTCGACACCAGCTTCTCGAGCGGCTATTTCTCGGATGCCACGAACAAGCCCGCCAGCTGGCAGGACAATTATGGCATGCTGGATGCGAACATCCGGCTCGCCACCGCTGACGATCGCTACGAAATCGCGCTGATCGGTCGCAATCTGACCGACAAATATTATGTGCAGCGCACGCTCGACTCGCCCCTCGGCGGGTCGGCGCCCGGCGGCTTGACAGGCGTGCTGGCGGACACGCAAGGATCGGTCAATCGCGGTCGGCAGATCATGCTGCGGCTGACGGCTCGCTATGGCGGCTGATGTGATGGGATGGCGGGGCTGGTTGACAGCCCCGCCATCCTATAACCCGCTCTGCTATGTTCGGTGTTTCAAAGTGCAGTGCGCGGGGAGGCAAAAGCCACTTCTTGTCCGCTGATTGCGGAAGGCTGGCTCGCGCACTAACTCTGACCCAAAGAGGCGGCGTTGCGGCCCGGATCATCGAGTGCTGATCGGAGTGGGCAATATGCGGCGTAGTGGATGCAATGCCTCGCTGGACAATGACGGAGTGATTGCGATGGAAAGTGTGAGCCGGGACGTACTTGAGCAGGAAGGCCGGGCGGGGGAGTGGCCCGAAGCGTCGAATGTCCTCGGCGACCTGCTCAAGGCGCGGTTCAGCTGCCGGGGCTACAAACCGGACCAGGTTCCGCGCGTCGTCATCGAACGTATGCTCGGTCTGGCCCAACTCAGCGCCTCCTGGTGCAATTCGCAGCCCTGGCAGACGATCGTCACAGAAGGGGCGGGAACGGAACGGTTCCGCAAGGCGCTGTACGATCATGCGGTCGCCGATCACGCCTCTAACGGCGGCGTTCCCCGCATGCAGCCCGATTTCGACTTTCCCACCGCCTATCGCGGCATATACAAGGATCGCCAGCGCGAAGTTGGCTGGCAGCTTTATGAAAGCGTCGGCGTGACCTATGGCGACCGTGTCGCATCAGGCAAGCAGGCCCTTGAGAATTATCGCTTTTTCGGCGCGCCGCACGTCATGGTGATCACGTCGGAACGGGATTTGGGGCCTTATGGCGCTATCGACTGCGGCCTGTACATGGGATCGATGCTGCTGGCGGCAGAAAGCCTGGGCCTGGGCATCATCCCGCAGGCGGCCCTGGCGACTTACACACCGCTGATGCACGAATATTTCGGCATTCCCGACAGCCGGATGATCGTGATGGGCGCCTCATTCGGTTATCCTGCGCCCGACCATCCCGCCAATAATTTCCGGTCAAAGCGTTCAGCACTGTCCGATGTCGTTCAGTGGGTTGACCAATGAGCGACAAAGACGTGCAGCCAAATGGCGATGACGGGACGTTGGCGCTGTCATCGATCGAGGCGATCGTCGATGACGCTCGCAATGGACGGATGTTCATACTGGTCGATGATGAAGATCGGGAAAATGAGGGCGATCTGATCATCCCGGGGCAGATGGCGACCCCGGACGCCATCAATTTCATGGCCAGATATGGGCGGGGCCTGATCTGCCTTGCGATAACCCGGCAGCGTGCTGAGCAGTTGCAGCTAGCCCTGCAGGCCACAGTCAATGAATCCCACCACGAAACGGCTTTCACCGTTTCGATCGAGGCGCGCGACGGGGTAACCACAGGCATTTCGGCGGCAGACAGGGCGCGCACCATCGCGGTGGCCATTGATGCGGGCAACGGCCATGAGGAAATCGTCTCGCCAGGTCATGTGTTTCCACTGGTTGCGCGGGATGGCGGCGTCCTTGTGCGGGCGGGGCATACAGAGGCGGCGGTCGATATTTCGCGTCTCGCGGGTCTCAATCCCTCTGGGGTCATTTGCGAGATCATGAACGCTGACGGCACCATGGCCCGCCTGCCCGATCTGCTGGCCGTGGCACGCGAACATGGATTGAAAGTGGGCACGATCCGATCTTTGATCGAATATCGCCGTAAACATGACCATCTGGTCGAGCGCCTGGCCGAAACTATGTTCCAGAGCGATTTCGGTGGAGATTGGAAGATTATCTCCTACCGCAACAAGATCAGTGGAGACGAGATTATGGTGCTGCAGAAGGGTAGTATCGACCCTTCGCGCCCCACTCTGGTCCGGATGCATAATCTGAACGTCTTCCAGGACACGCTGGGCGAAAGCGGCAGCCGGTCCGGCCTGCTGGGGCGCTCTATGCGAATGATCGGCGATGAAGGCAGCGGCCTCGTCGTGCTTATCAACCGCTTCACCCCTAATGTACTTTCGCAGGTGCTGCGCATGCGGGGCGGTTCGGGTTCGATCGCGGATCTGGGCAATTTGCGCGATTATGGCATCGGCGCACAGATACTCGCCGAAATTGGCGTCCGCGACATGGTGCTCCTAACTAACTCACATCAGCACCCGGTCGGTATTAGTGGCTATGGCTTGGCCATCGTGGCCGAACGCCCGATCGTTTGAAGGCATCCGCAGAACGGGCAGATCTCCTTGGATGCAGGTAGCTCTGGCCATTCTGACATGCGCGCTGACCGCCTGCCACTCGCCTGCGAAACGAAAAACGCACGGGCAAGAGCCAACTCCACAACGGCCGATCACGCTCTAGTTAAGGGACAGGATGAGATGGACATTGAAATCGTTGCCGAAGGCCTTTCCTTTCCTGAAGGACCTGTCTGGATGAAGGACGGTTCGATCATTCTCGTCGAAACGGGAGCTGGAAAACTGACCCGCATTCTACCCGACGGCTCCAAGGAAACCGTGGCCGAGTGCGGCGGTGGACCTAACGGCATCGCGGTCGGGCCGGATGGCATGCTTTATGTGTGTAATAATGGCGGAATGATCACCTATCAGCAGCATGGGCTGACCCTGACCACCGGCGAATGCCCCGAAGACTATGAAGGCGGCTGGATTGACCGTGTCGATCCGGTCAGCGGCAAGGTTGAACGGCTGTACAGCAGCTGCGACGGTCAGCGCCTTGCCGGTCCCAATGACATTGTGTTCGATTATGAAGGCAATATTTGGTTCAGCGACCTTGGCAAGTATGTCGGCAACGCGACGCTCAATGGCGGCATTTTTTTCGCCAAACCGGATGGATCGTTCATCACACGTGCGGTCGACCGTATCAATGTTAACGGCATCGGGCTCTCGCCTGACCGCAAAACCGTCTATGGTGCGCTATCGTTCGAATCGCTGCTGGTCGGGTTCGACATTGTGGGCGAAGGAAAGCTGGAGCCGATCGCGGGCCTCGGTTCGGGGCATGTGGTCGCGCAATTCGCGGCACGCCAGTTGCTCGATTCCCTGGCGGTGGACGAAGCGGGCCATATCTGTGTCGCGACATGCCTGAACGGCGCCGGGATCGGATCGGTCGATCCGGCGACGGGTGTGGTGACCAATTATCCTTTTCCCGATGTATTGACGACCAACATCTGCTTTGGCGGAGAGGATATGCAGGACGCATGGGTGACGATGTCGACGACCGGAAAGCTCGCGAAGGTCCGTTGGCCCCGTGCAGGATTGAAACTCGCCAACTACGCTTGATAAGTCGGCACCGGCGCATTGCTCGGCGGCGGATCTGCGGCCAGTATGGCATGTGCGCTATTCCGCGCATTTCGAGACAGCCTCTTATGGATATTGAAGTTGGTGCCAGCCTTTCCAAACCACCCGTGGGTAGTTGGAATCTTGGCATATCTGTCAGATGACGCGCGCCATTTCGCGACCGCTGGCTTGTAAAGTGCAAATTTATCGGCAAGGATTTCGTGCGTGTCTTCACCCGTTACGACAGGTTCGCCTGTAACTATCTGTCAGCAATCATACTCGCCACCGCCGTCGCCTTCTGGCTCTGATCGATTCGGAATCCTATCTACCCTTGAAGACCGGTGGCCGCTTATCGAGGGAGGCGCGTGCAGATTCCGCTAGGTCTTCGCTGATGAGGCACGCTTCGATTGCTCTCTCGCAGGCGTCAAGGTTGCGGTCAATTGGGTCTGCTAACAGGTAGTCAATCGCGACCCGAGTTGCGTAGATCGAGAGTGGTGCATTAGCGGCGATGGATTGTGCCAGCGAGATTGTATGGTCTTGCAGTTCGATGGCGGGGACGTGCTCGTCCACAAGGCCAATAGCATAGGCTTCAGCGGCCCCAAACTTGCGACCTGTGTACAGCATCAGCCGTGTGCGCGAAGGACCTATCAACTGTACCAGTCGCTGAAGGCCGGCGACATCATGGGCCAGGCCGCGCTTGGCTATAGGTATCGACAGGCTTGATTCATTCGCTGCAATGCGCAGATTGCATGCCGTGGCGATACTCACTCCGCCCCCCACGCAATGGCCGTGTATCATCGCGATCGTCGGCTTGTGCGCACGTTGTATGCTCTCCACCGCGCGACCGAGCACCGATGCAAAATCCGTGCTGCCTGCTGCACCGCCGCTGCTCACAATCTCATCGAGATCGCCGCCTGCACAAAATGCCTTGTTACCGGCACCCGCGATAATAATGACACGCACCGCCTCATCGGCTGCCAAATGGCTCACACCGTCTGCCAGAGCAACGGCCATTGAAATCGAGAGTGCATTCATACGCTTGGGATTGTCGATCCGAAGCCATCCTATGCTTCCTTCGATAGTGCAGTGGACGGCACGACCGTCATTATCGATAATTGCGCTCATAATAGCTCGCCTTTGACATGATACAGCTACGCTCATCAGGAAATAAAACCGCATCCGCAAATCACGACTCGATGGAACTCATCCTGGTGCCGCTAAAATATTTTCAGCAACCCAAAGTTCGTAGCGAAATGCCAATCGGCGCGCACAATTTCGAGTCAGGACATGGCGGTGGGAAGGAAAGCCGTAAGGTGGTCCCGCCATCTTGGCAAGTTGGTCGACTTGACCATGGCGGTCGTCAAACCAGCTGCAGACCGCAAGTTCGCCCGTGCCGCAACGGTGAGGCGAGCACGCTTCCAATGATCACAGGCCGCTGAAGGGCGAGTGCATAGTGAGCCACGCAGCGCAATGGGCCTGATCGACCGCTTTATTGTGCTGCTGTCCAATTCGATTCAGAGTTTGTCTCGAAATGCGCCTCCGGCGCATCCGCACCGGCCCTCACCCCCACCCGACCTCCCACAGAGTGTATCCTGAATGGGAGGTCGGGTGGGGGTGAGGGCTGGTGCGGCAACCAAAATGCGCTCTTCCGCGCATTTCGAGACGGCCTCTAAGCCACCCATGGTTGACCACTGCTGCATAGCTCCTTGATCTCTTTTGAATGCGTGCTTGAAATGCATGGGAAGGGCGGAGATAATAAGTATCTTCCTCACGCAAGAGTTTGGTGGCGAATGATCGGAATAGGGTAATCCCATTTATCTTCCCATCCAACCACATGCCATGCAGAATTCGCAGGCCTCGCCCACCTAAGCTTAGCACCGAAGGACTTTTGTTATGAAAGCTATCGTTTTACTCAAGCGTCGATCAGACATTACGCATGAACAATTTCGTCATCATTACGAGACAGTTCACGCCGAGCTGGCCCACAAATATTTGGGGCATCTGTTTCTTGACTACCGACGTAACTATCCCAAACTTGTCGAATATGGTGCCCGGTCAAGCGACACTCCCACTGCCTTCCAGAGCCCCTATGACGCCATAACAGAGCTCCGCTATCGCGATCGCGCAGCCTTTGAGGAAGCGCAGCGGATTATGTCCGATCCCGTTATCGGGAAGATTTTCGAGGAAGACGAGAAGAACTTCATGGATCGCGCCGAATTCCGCGTATTCACGTGCGACGAGGTTGTTTCAACGCTTCCTAGCTAAGCCGCATCATCGCGCAGCCTTTTTCTGCCGGTGATCGCGATGTGTCGTTATCGACATCATCATGTGCTTTGGCGGTACACGTAATAAATTTGAAGTGGACGACCAATTATGGGTGCACTGGAGGGCAAGGCCGCGCTGGTGACTGGCGCTTCACGTGGTATTGGCAAGGCGATTGCGAAGCGTCTCGCGCGGGATGGTGCGTTCGTGCTTTGCCATTATAGGCAAGGCCGCGAGGGCGCAGAGGCAACCGTCGCCGAAATCGTTGAGTGCGGTGGCAAAGCGGCGGTGCTCGGTGGTGATGTTCGCGACAGCAGCGAGATCGACAAGCTGTTCGCCGAGGTCGACCATATCCTTGCCGACCGTCCTCTCGACATTCTGGTCAACAATGCCGGCGTTGGAGGAGGCGGTAGCCTCAACGAGGTAAGCGAGGCCTATCTCGACGATCTGCTCGCCACTAACGTGAAAGGAACGTTCCTCGTCACCCAGAAAGCTGTGTCGCGCATCCCTGATGGTGGACGCATCATCAACATCTCATCGATGGTAGGCCTCGCCGCCTATCCAGGTACGATCGCCTATGCGCTTACAAAAGCAGCGGTAAACAGCTTCACCCGTTCGCTCGCCGCCGATCTCGGCAAGAGGGGCGTCACTGTCAACGCTGTCGCGCCCGGTGCCACCGACACCGATTTCATTGCGAAGCTGCTGGAGGACCCCGAACTTACCCGATATTATGCCGCGCAGGCCGCACTCAACCGCATTGGCCAGCCAGACGATATCGCAGCGGTTGTAGCCTTCCTTGCGTCCGACGATGGTCGCTGGGTCACCGGTCAAGTTCTGGAGGCGAGCGGCGGCATGCATATCTGAGTTGCCAAGGATGACTTTCTTGTCGCGGTTGGTCCCGGTCTGATGGTGCATCATCTACGAAAGCAGTAAATATGGGCAATCTTCTACGCGGGTTCGCCCGCAAGATTAGATCGTCTGTTGCGATCCATCATAGTGAATATTCGGGCCGCCGATAATCTATGCGTTGCAATATATTGGAGATAATAGGTGAAGACATTCATATTTGGCGCGAATGGCTATATTGCAAGCAATGTTGCCAGAGAGCTCCAGGAGCATGGTCATGAGGTCGGCGCCTTGGCGCGCAATGCCGAATCGACCGAAGCTCTCAAACAGAAAGGGATCATGCCGATCAGCGGCACGCTGACCGATCTGGATGTGCTTCGCGAGGCTGCGGCATGGTCCGATGCGATTGTGTTTGCGCCGGTGGTTCCGTTTGAGGAGGAAGTCCCGGCGCTTGAGGCTCTGTTGGACGCCTACGAAGGAACGAATAAGGCATTGCTCTACACCTCAGGTACCGGCGTTCTTTCGATCAAGACGCGGATGGGCGAATGGCGGCAAGAGAGCTATTCGGAGGACGATGCTTATGAAGGCCAGCACTGGCTGAAGTTGCGCGTTGAAACGGAGAACATGGTTCGGTGCGCAAGTGAGCGAGGCATCCGGGCCATCGTGATGCGGCCACCGCAGATATGGGGTCGTAACGGCAGCGCTCAAATTCCCGCGATCTTCGAATCCGTCGAGAAGACCGGCAGCGCATGCTATGTTGGCGCCGGACTGAACCTCTACACACATGTGCATGTCGACGATCTGGCGCGCATGTTTAGGCTGGCCATAGATAAGGGTGTTCCCGGTGCGCTCTATCACGCGGTTGCGGGCGAAGTTGCTTGGCGAACGGTCGCCGAAGCCGTCGCAGAGGTGATGCAGTGTTCGACCCGCTCCGTGACTTTCGAAGAAGCCCGCGAAATCTGGGGTATTTATGCAGACCCGTTTTTTGGCGTGAGCAGTCGGTCGCGCGCGGTTCGCAGCCGTCGTGAACTGGGCTGGGAGCCAACTCAGTTTGATCTGATCGAAGACGTTCGTCGGGGTTCTTACAGCCAGAGAGGTCGCGCCGTTGGGATGACACCGGCTACCTAGAGCATCGAGCTTTTAATCGGACGCATATCCTGCGGCCTTGAGGAAGTTCCAGCATTCGTGGGGCGGGTTCAAGGCCCAGATATTGCCGGTGGCCTGGCAGAGGGCATCGATGGTTCTGACACCGGTGCGGCGCAGATGCGCCTTGGGGATGGACCCTTCGACATGCTCAGGACAGGCTTGGCCTTTTCGCTCTTATGGCTGGAGAGATTGTCGAGGATCACGATGTCGCCCGGATTGAGGGTGGGGGCGAGTCGGGTTTCGACATAGGTTTCGGAAGTGGCGCGAGTCATGGGAAAGTCGATGACCCATGGCGCAGCCAAGCCATCACAGCGCAGGCCGGCGATGAAGGTCTGGGTTTTCCAGTGACCGAAGGGAGCGCGCGCCTTGAGGCGCTGGTTGCGTCGAACGCGCCCTCGCAACCGCGTCATCCTGGTCGTGGTTGCCGTCTCGTCGATGAAGACCAGCCGATGCACACGCCAGGTCCGCCGCGCCTGACTGACATCATCGCGTCCGCATGCCGACGCCAGCAGCGTTTTTTGAAGCTATAGCCCGCCTTAAGAAACGCCCGCGACAGTGAGGCGTGATGCGCCTGAACGCCGGTCGTGGCTTCAAGCCTGGCCAATATTCCGGCATGGTGGTGTTCGGCTCGGCATCCACCCATCGGATCACGATCGCCATATGGGCGGGAGCTTGCTCCCGCCGGGCGGACGCCCTGGCCGGGCAGGCGCCGCTGATCCCGTCGCGGCCACGGGCTGCGTGCGCTTCACGGTGCAACTTGGGCTTACCTCAAATGGTGCGAGGCCGGACGGCGCGATTGGCCCGATGCAATGTGATTGGCAATCCGATCCCGAAGATCGGCCGAATAGGCCTTCCCCATGATCCACCTCCAAAAACGGTGAATCATATTCCCGCACCCTTGGGAATCCTCAAATTCCTATTCATGCTCAATGCTCCAGGCTTGGCCTGCGATCGTGCTCGAACGCCACTGGGCATGATTTGCCCTTTATAATTTCGCTCATTGTGCGGTCTGCTCTATCTCGCACTTGGGACTGCTTGGCATAGTATGACCTGCTCCGGAAGGTCTTGCTCCATCTTGACCGCCGCTAAGCGCGAAGAGCACTGTTGTTCTTGGGCCAGGCCGGGCCCAAGAACATTGTCAATGTCACTTCTTTTTTGGCAATGCATAAGCCATGAGATAGTCCGACTGACCGTTTTTCATCTGCGGATGCCCCGATGCGGGGATGATGATGAACTGTCGTCCGCTCCGCTTCGAATAATAGGACATAGGTCCCGAATGACCGCCGGCAGGCAGACGGTCCTGCCAGAGCAGATTGCCGTTACGCATGTCGAAGGCGCGGAACGTCCGCTCCTGCGTTGCAGCGATGAACATCAGGCCGGAGCGCGTGACCAAAGGTCCACCGAGCGCGGGAACGCCCATGCGAAGGGGCAGCATCGATGGAATACCCAATGGGCCGGTGTCGCGGCCCGTTCCAAGAGGCTGACGCCACACGGTCTTGCGCGTCTTTAGATCGACCACCGCAACCTCGCCATAGGGCGGCTGGATGCAGGGTGTGTCCAGCGGCGAAAGGAAACCGCCCGTGCGGGTCGCATAAGGCGTGCCTTCCTGCGGCCAGGCCTTCAGGTTGATCGGAACCGAGCCGGCCAGATAGGATTTCACATTGTCCTTGCGCGCCTCTTCGCGGGTTATCATCTGGTTATACATGGCGAAGTGATTGACGTTGAGCGCCATCAGCTTGCGCTCTGGATCGACCGCGACGCCGGCCCATTCCGACCCGCCCAGATAGCCCGGATATACGATGGTGGGCTTCATCCCGATGGGCGTGAAATCGCCATCATAACGGGCCTGGCGGAACTTGATGCGGCACCACAGTTGGTCGAACGGACTGATGCCCCACATATGGGCCTCGGTCAGCTTTTCGCCGCCGAAACTGGGCATGCCCACCGGGTAGGGTTGCGTGGGCGACAATTTTTCGCCTGGCACCGGGTTCTGCGGAACAGGCACCTCGACCGTTTTGACCAGCGGTTCGCCGGTGCGCCGGTCGAGTACGAAGAATACGCCACGTTTCGTCGGCTGGATCAGCGCCTGCCGCATGCCCTTGCTGGTCGGCAGGTCGATGAGGGTAGCAGGGGACGCGATGTCATAATCCCACACGTCCCGATGGGTCGTCTGATAATGCCAGCGCAACGATCCGGTATCGACATCGATCGCTACGACGGAACTGGTATATTTGTTCATGACGTCGCTACGATGCGCCGCCACATAATCGGGGGTGGCATTGCCCAGCGGCACATAGACCATCCCCAGGTCGGAGTCGCCCGTCAGCGGCGCCCAGGCGTTGGGCGTGCCGAGCGTAAAGGTTTTTCCTGGCGGTGGCAGGCCATGATCATCGGGCCGTCCCATGTCCCATGCCCAGGCAAACTTGCCCGTCACCGCGTCAAAGCCTCGGATGACGCCGGAAGGTTCGAGTGTCGACTGGCCGTCCAGGACGGAGCCGCCGACGATAACCTTGCCACGAACAATCACCGGACCTGAGGTCAGATAATAATAGCCCTTCTTCACTGCGCCCATGGCCTGGGTCATGTCGACTTCGCCGTTGCGCCCGAAGCCGGCGCAGCGCTGGCCGCTGCCGGCGTCGATGGCGAACATCCTGGCATCGCGCGAAAAGCTGATAATGCGTTCGGCGCAGGGGCCGGTGGCATCAGGCACCTTGTAATAGGCAACGCCGCGGCACACACCCATTGCGACCGTCGAGAAATCCAACTTGGGGTCGAACCGCCATTTGATCGCTCCGGTCTCGATGTCGAGCGCGATGACCTGGTTGATGACGTTGCAGGTGTAGAGCGTATCGTTGATCATCAATGGCGTCGCCTGGATAGCCCCGACGACGCCCGCCGGGGGCATGCCCAGACGCGTTTTCCATGCGACCTGCAGATGTGCCACATTGACGGGCGTGATCTGCTCCAGAGCCGAGTAACGGTCGGAACGGCTGCTCCCGTTGGTGAAGGGCCAGATGGATGCTGCGGGTGAGGGGGCCGGGCCGTCCGCGATTTCCAGCGGGCCTTCACGATCCGACAGTGCATAGGCAGCAACGGCCGCTGACAGGATGCCGAGGGCGGCAATGACAGCCCAGCGCCGCCGGCCCGACTGCATGCCGACGCTGCGCGCGCGGGGGCGACGAAGCCGATGTGCGAGCGTGACCAGCGCGCCCAGCAGGACGAAAATGCCCAGGCGGGGGAACAAGGCCCAGCCGTTCAGGCCGACTTCCCAAAGCGCCCAGGCCAGCGTTCCGGCCGCAGTGGCGGCGAAAATCCATGTCCCGGTGGCACTTCCCTTCCAGAAGAACATGCCGGCGGCGACCAGGGCGACGCCGCATAGAAGATAGTAGAAGGATCCGCCCAGCGTCGCCAGCTGAACACCCGGAATGGCGAAACCAAGTCCCGTCAGGATGAGGATGAACCCGACCAGCTTTGATACAAGTGGAGGCCATCTTCTCTTGCGGTCGGTGTGCGGCGCCATCTGCGTCTCTGCCCCGCCGTTGCTCCCACTAGCTGTCATCCATTCTCTCCATCCCGACGCCGCGTGTTATCGCGCTTCGATTGATATGCTTCGTTCGATTTTCCATGGATCGCCCTTTTGGAACGGCCCGCTGGCGGTTGCCCCGTTACGTCATAGCTGGTGTCGCTCGGTTACGCCTGCCCGCTTCGAACACGATCATGACGAACAACAAGCAAGACAATGCCAGAGCAGCTGCGCAGGATGCGAATGGCAAGGCGTAGCTCCTGCTGGTTTCAAACAATAGCGCCGCCAGCGGTGCGAACGCGAAAAGGAACGGCAGCTTGATTGCGTAGCTCAGCCCTATCGCCCGGCTAATGCTAGACACGGGTACGAGCGCACCCAAAGCTGCTCCATGCAATGTCATCATCGGAACCGCGCTCATGCCCATCAGCGCTGCCACCAGATAAAGAGAGGTGCCTTTGACCATCAGCAGCGCGCAGAACAGCAGCATCTGACACAGGCTTGTCAGCACCAGAACCTGAGGGGCGCCGATCCGGTCAGCAAGACGGCCGACTATCAGAACGCCGATAAGGCCCGATGCGGCATGCACTGACAGCAATTTTGAGGCGGTCTGGATCGTCATGCCCTGGCCGACGCCAAACGGAACGATGTGAACGACAAAAACAATGCCGCATCCCGCCATGATGCCGATCGCGATTGAAACCAACCAGAAAGGTCGGCTCCGCAATATGTCGCCGGTGGACATCGGCGCGGCAACGCCGGCGTCGGCTGGTGAGGCCGCATTGGTAACGCCGTTGCCTGTTCGCAGGGTCTGGGAGGGATAGTCGCGCAGGAACAATAGCAGCAACGGGACCAGGACCAGAAAAAACGCTGCGGCCCACATCAGAATGAGGGAACGGCCAAATTGTGGTAATAGCTCGCCCACCAAATAGGGGGTCGTCAATAGGGCCACGGGCAGATTAACGATCGATAATATGGTCGCGCGACCGGTCGTGAACCATCGACTGATCATGGTAAGCGGGCCAATCACCCCGGTAAGAGACATGCCTGTGCCGACAAGAACGAACATCACGAGGCCGATGGGATAGACGGTGATGGTGGCCAAGCCAAAATATCCCACCGCGCTCAACACTGCCCCCAACGCCATCGCATAGCGCACAGGGATACGCTGCATTAGCCCGCCCAGAAAAGGCGCAAGGCCTCCCAAGGCCAGATTGATGAGACTCATGCCCATGCTGGCGCCCGCACGGCTGACACCAAAATGCGATTCGGTGGCGGCGAGCAATGGACCGAAGGAGCCGAACGCGAAGCCAATCGACAGATTTTGCGACAGGAAGCATAGCCCCACTATCAGCCATTTTGTTACCGGCGAGTCTGCGCGCATGCGTCCGAATCCTTGTTCATCATTGTCGAAAGCCTGCGCAACAGGTCAAGGTGCCGCGTAAACATAGTGGGACGGCTGGCACGGGCTATCGCTACACCTGCAATCTTAAATGCCTGTCACGGCATGCTCAGCCGATTCAGCGCTGCGGCGGGCGAAGGCCATGAGGTCTCTATTCGGTGCGTAGCAGGCGTTGCCCGACTCTTCCGCAGCAGACGTCTTTCATGTCGTCGATTGAGATGACGACATACTATTAATCACGCGAATCTAAAGTTCTTCGGATAAAGTCTGCTCGATTTTCTGGCAGAAGCGCTTCACTGAGGCTTGGATTTGGTCCATCGATATGGCTTGGAGTTTTCGTTATGCCGGTCGATAATGGTGAGGATGTTTGCCTCCAGTTGGCCGCTTACACGATGGACGTCGAGTACATCAGGTGCCGCAAATATAGATGTCGGCCTATGCTCTACATGGCTGTGGGTCCGGCGTTAGGGGATGCCCGGCATCATTGACAGCACTGGCTGTTCGCGGTCGAGGTCTGGACCTGACCCTTCTGATCGACGCTAAAGACGATCGCGGGGGTTGATGGCGACAGGTAAAGTGCGAAGATTTATGGTAAGTCGCTCGCCGACCTCGCCAATTATCATTGTCCCTTGCTGGTCTCCTCATTCATTTGAAGGCAGGCTTCGTCGACATGAAGGCCCTTATGCGACCGCTCAATTGCCTGCAACGGAATGCCGCATTTGCCAAAATTGACGGCATCGATGTACATTCCAGTGAACCGTGCCGCTGCAAAAGCGAAGGGGGACGACGGAGCTAACTCCGCCGTCTCCGATCTTTCTCAGCTACCGAATTTGTACGTCGCGCGGATCATGACTTCCCGTCCCCGGCTGATGACAGCAAACTGATCTTCCAGGGGATTGCCCGCTGTGAAGTTACCGGTAAGGGGGACGCCCTGTGAGGTTGCCCAATAATGCTGATCGGTAAGATTGCGACCGATCAGCGCCAGTTCCCAACGATCGTCCTGTGCGCCGATCCTCAAAGTAGCGTCAAGAAGGGCGCGCCGCGGTGAGACGGCGTGGGGCGTAGACTTGGCATCGGTGATTTCACTGCTGGTATAATTCAGATCAGTGGAGAAACCGAGTTTCAGATCGCTGCCGATCGGCGCTTCATAACCCATGCCCAGGGAGCCGCTAAGCTTCGGGGCGTTACGGAGAGTGGTGCCGCCGAGATCCTGTACCGGCGCGCCTCCGCTATTGACCATATCGCATCCCAAGCCCGGCGTTTGTCCGGTATAGCAAGGCGCCAAATATTCATCATATCGACCCCGGTTATAGGCAATCGCACCACGCAGCGTGAAGCCATCGATCGGCGTGCGATAGTTGAAGTCGAATTCGGCACCCTTGACGCTGACCTTGCCGGCATTGCGGATCGTTCCGACGGTGCCGGCAAAGCTCGTGATCTGCAATCCCAGGATGTCATAGCTGTAAGCGGCGAAGTTCACACGCAGGGCTCGATCGAACAGAGCGGCTTTCAACCCCGCTTCAAATCCGCGAACCTTCTGTGGCCCATAATTTATCGGCAAGGATACATCTGCGGAGGAGCCGTTATATCCGCCTGACAGGAAGCCACGCTTGTACGACCCGAAGATGGTGAGATCATTGGTAGGACGATAGGAGAGGGTGACCTCCGGCGAGAAGTCATTGAAGCTGACTTTACCCGGATTGACGGGAATAACCGTTCCGGGGGATACAGTCGGGTTGCCAGTGACGTCAGCGATCAGGAGGGGAAGCCGCTTTTCCTCATGAGAATAGCGTCCACCGCCTGACAATTCGAGCGTCGGCAGGATATCCCAGTTCAGTTGTCCGAAAAACGAATAGGCCTTGCCCTTCTGCTTGAATAAATATTCATTGAACTCGATCGGCGTGACCGGATTGGCGAAGGTATGTGCGCCGGTAGTTGCAAGCGTGTCCTGGTAAAGACCTCCGACCGTGAAATTGACCGGGCCGTCAAAGTCGCTTTGAAGGCGCAATTCTTCCGTGATCTCCCGGTCATAATATGTGATCAGGGAAGGCAGCATCGGAAGGCCCAGCCCGTAATTGACTTCCTGGGTCGCGATTCCTGTCGTGAAATGCGATGATGTCAAATAGTTTATGCGGTAATATCCGGTGACTGATGTCAGCCTCAGTTGATCCGTCAGATCGTAGTTGAGTTCCAATCCACCCAGTTGCTGGTTCACGCGAGTATAAGGCGTTCCATCGCCAAACGCAGGTTCGAATTGGGTGAAGTTGGGCCCAATATTTGCGTGGGAAACCTTGTTGTTCGCACGACATTCATCAACAACGCCGACAAATTGTGGAACGCCACCATAGGGGCAATGAATGTACTGGAAATTATAGGAACTGTCAGCACCACGACCACGGCCATATGTGAATTTAAGCTTTGCACTAAAGCGATCGCTCGGTTCGAACAGCAGCGTCCCGCGCACGCCCCATTCGTGGTTCTTGGGTCCATATTCTCGATTGGGCGACAGCATGTTGCCCTGGGTCTGGAAGGACAGATTCTTGACCCAGCCGCGCATATCGGATGTGTAGAAGGCAATCCTCGCGCCGAGCGTGTCCGTAACCGGTCCTGCAATATACCCTTCCGTCCGCCATTCATGGGCGTTGACTTCGTACCCGACGGATAGCTTGGCCGACAGCGACGCCGTCGGATCGGCCGTCCTCATCGAGATCACGCCGCCGGGGCTGTTCTTGCCAAAGAAAAGTGTCTGCGGACCCTTGAGAACTTCTACCTGAGCGATGTCGAAATTACCGAGCCGCCGGACGGAGGCCTTGGCAACTTGAACACTGTCGATATTGAAGGAAACGGCCTGATCGCCCAGGGGATTGGTATCAGGACCCGCGATGCCGCGCAGCGTGATGGTCCCGCCCTGAACAGTCCCCCCGCCCTCCGCGATGTTCAAAGAGGGAACAAGCCGTGCGATCCCGTCCAGGTTACTGATCCCGCGACGGTTGAGTTCGCCGCCGCTGACGGCGGTGATGACGACCGGCACCGCGATGGCGTTTTCCTCGCGCTTGCGTGCGGTGACGATGATGTCGTCTTCGCCGCGCGTGGTGGCCACCGGAGCCGATTGAGCATAAACTTGGGCCGCAGGCAGCAGGGCCGAAACGGCTACACTCGCCAAGAGCGCGGCGCATGGGCGTTTGTTCATATATCCTCCCCTTTTTCTTCCAATACCGGACCGGCAATCTCGACTGCTGCCAACTCCAGAAGATACAACCTGCGCAACTCGCCGGGGCAAAGCAACAGATCGACCAATAGCTGCGGTGCAAGGCTCATATCTCTTCATGTGAAGACTTGAGTTTTGCAGTGGAGATATATCCCTGACAGGGTGCCATTGATAATTTCTAAGCGTGGGTGCTTGTCGTGGCAGCAGGCCAGACGGCCCGGTCAGTCCGGTTGACACTCGACGGGCATCTGCTGCTCGGTTCCGCCCGCAAGATCCTGCACATGAACGACGAGCTGATCGCGGAACTCACTGAGCCGGGTATCAGGGGTGCCGTTCGGCTGGGCGTGCCGGAAGATTTCGCCACCGCGCATCTGCTGGTCGAGCTGGAAGTCACATGCGACCTGACGCTGAACCTGCTCGACCGCTTCCACGCCGGAGGGTTTGACCTTGTCCTTGTCAAGCGCGAACTGGCGGCTGCGCCTCAGGGTGTGCGTGTATGGCGCGAACCACTGGTGTGGGTGGCCCGCGACCGGGAGGCAATCGATGGGAATGAAGTGGTCCCGCTGGTCGTTTCGCCCGAGCCATGCGTGTATCGCAAGCGTGCAACCGACGCCCTTGATGCAACCGGCAGGACTTGCCGGATTGCATACACCTCAACGAGCCTGGCGGGGGCGCAAGCTGCGGTACGGGCAGGTCTGGGCATTTCGGTTCTACCCAGGAAGATGGTGCCGTCGTTTCTCGTTCCTATAGCAACAGCGCAATGGTTGTCAAAACTGCCGGACACCGAAATTGCCTTGATCGAAGGGCGCGCCATCTCTGACACAGCGCATCTGCTGGCGCAGCATATCGTACAAGCTTTGGAACCAATAACCAATTAGTCAAATTGAGCAGGCGGGAAGGCAACGGTACTGATTTCCTCAGCACGATCGATCCATCCACGGCATTTAGCTGTTAGCTTAGGCTGCCTTGGAGCGAATATAGCACTTAGCTTACGTCCTCCGCCATTGCGAGGCAGCGGCAGTATCTCGATTGGCTTCGCACGATCACTCACCGTCCTCGGCCAGCCGCAATCCCATGAACTGCCAACGATGATGGGGATAGAAGAAGTTGCGATAGCTTGCTCGCATGTGGCCACGCGGAGTTGCGCAACTGCCGCCACGCAACACGCACTGGCCGCTCATGAACTTGCCATTATATTCGCCAATCGCGCCATCGGCGGCGCGAAATCCAGGATATGGCCGATAGGCACTGCCGGTCCATTCCCACACATGGCCGAAAAATGCCGGGCCATTGTCGACCGGACGCGGGCGGATGTCGCCCGGACCGTCCAACAGGTCGCCACCGGTCGGATCGTGCTGCGTGGCCGCCGCTTCCCATTCGGCTTCGGTCGGCAGGCGGGCTCCCGCCCAGGTGGCAAAGGCGTCCGCTTCATAAAAACTGACATGGCAGACTGGGGCAGCCGGATCGACAGGATGGCGACCCGACAGTGTGAAACTGGTCCAGCCATTGGCACCGTCAGCCCAGTAGAGTGGCGCGACGACGCCTTGGGCCTGTCGCCAGGCCCAGCCGTCCGACAGCCACAAGCGGGGATCATCATAGCCGCCGTCTGCCATGAAGGCGAGCCACTCGGCATTCGTGACCTTCCGATCCGCCAATCGGTGGGGATGGAGCAACGCGGTGTGGCGCGGCCCTTCGCAGTCAAATGCGAACGTCCCGCTGTCGGTGGTGCAGGCACCGATCTCGACCAGTCCCTGTTGGCTATCCAGCCAATTTACTGGCGCGGGATCGGCGAGATGTAGCGTGCTTTGACGCGGCCAGACCGCGCATTCCAGAGGGTTGAGGGAAAATGCGTGGAGTATGTCTGTCAGCAGCAATTCCTGATGCTGCTGTTCATGCTGGCAACCCAGATCGACCAGCGCCAGCAGTTCCGGCGAAAGCTGCTCGATCGCGCGATCCATCGCTGCATCCACCACCGCGCGATAGTCGAGAATATCGGCCAGTGAAGGGCGCGAGAGCATACCCCGCGCCGCCCGCGCCATGCGCGCGCCTTCGGTTTCATAATAGCTGTTGAACAGGAACGGCCATTCTGCCCGGTACGGCTGATACCCTGGCACATGGTCGCGCAGGATGAAGGTTTCGAAGAACCAGCTCGTGTGCGCCAGATGCCATTTGGCGGGCGACGCATCGGGCATGGATTGGATCGTGGCATCTGCGTCCGATAGGGGCTGTGCCAGATCCTCAGTCAGTTTGCGAACCGAGGCATAGTGCATCCTGGCAGCACGCATCAGCGCGCTACGCGCAGCAAATGGACGCTGAACAGGGCATCTTGATCAGTCCAGACGTTGACGCTGTCGAACCCGGCCTTGTTGGCCAGCAAGACAAATTCGTCGACGGCATATTTATGCGAATTTTCGACATGAATGGCCGCGCCTTGTTCGAAACCGAAGCGTCGGCCCGCTACCGTGACGATCTGATCGCGCAGGCTGACGAGCGAGATTTCGACATGGCCGGGTTCGCTGACATAGCGAGCGCGGTGCACAAAGGCGCTGGTGTCGAAATCAGCGCCCAGTTCATGGTTGGCGCGATGCAGCAAGTTGAGGCTGAACTGCGCCGTTACGCCCTGCGCATCGTCGTAGGCATCCTCCAGCAATCCTGCGTCTTTCTTGAGGTCGACGCCAATCAGCATCATGCCATCTTGCCCCAGTCGCCTGCTCCAATCACGCAAAAAGGCTTGCGCATCGTCGCGATCGAAGTTGCCGATTGTCGATCCGGGAAAGAAGCAGATGTCCCGCAAACCCCTGCGCGGCGGAAGATCAAGCTTGCCCAAATAGTTGCCGCACACGGCATCGACCGTGATATCGGGATAGCGTGTCCGTACAGATGCTGCCGCCGACGCCAGTGGAACTGGGGATATGTCGATACAGACATAAGCGCGCACCTGCTCTATCGCGTCGAGCAGGATTTCGGCCTTTCCGCCCGATCCCGCGCCCAACTCGATAAAGCGCACCTCCCCGCTGATAGCTTCCGCAATGGCTGTCGCACGGGTCTCCAATATCCACCGCTCGGTTCGCGTCGGATAATATTCCGGCAGTTCGCAAATCCGGTCGAATATCGCCGATCCCGCTGCGTCGTACAGGAACCTGCAGGGTATTGCCCGTTCGGGCTGCGATAGTCCGTCAACTACGGCCCGCAGGAATTCGCTGGTGTCAGATACCGGGGGCTGGGTGTCCGAAACGCGGACAATCCCATCATAATCCATCGCCACGCTCGCCATATCATGCATGTAGATTTCCTGTCGGCTTGAGGCTGCCGGGGTTTAAAGCTTCAGTCAGGCAGACCGATCAAGGATGAGGTCCGCCGCATGGGATCTTCTATTGTATTGCTGTTGTTATGCCACCAGGACCAGTGGACAGCTTGAAAACACAAACGATCCCGACGCTATACCGTTCCCGTTAGTTTTAATGCAAAAATGCCTGGCCCCGTGTGGCATTTTTCGACCGCTTCAAGCGTCAGACTTGCATGCACAAGTCTCGCCATGCATCGGCATGGCATCGTTTTCGAGAAGGCCAGACCCAACCAATTCCCATCCCCGCAAATGATTGGACAGGTCTTGGGCCTAGGTTTCGTGGACAACGGAATAACGGGTTCTTCACGGCGGCGAGATTGTGATTCACGGCCGCTGGGAGGGGGCGGTGCGATGTCTGATTTCTTTTGGCTTTCCGATGCGTAGCGGGAACGGATCGCGCCATTGTTGCCGACCTGATGTGCACGGCATCCACGGGTGGATGATCGTCGGGTATTGAGCAGCATTGTCCATGCGCCCCGTTGCGGCGATCCACCAACAAACCCGCATGGGTCAGCAGGAAGGCACCCGTACAGGTAAATCCGTAGCGCCGCGACTGGCGGGTCTGAACCCGGCGCCACCGTTCGCCGATTTGAAGCAGGATACGCCTTCCTTTTCCCTGCCTACGCAGCGAAACCGTCAGGCAGATGCGGTGCAACGGACGATGACTTGCGGATTGCTATATTCCAGCAGCCCTTCCCGGCCATTTTCCACCCCCAGTCCCGACTGTTTATGTCCGCCAAAGGGCTGGCCAGGCCCTAGATCCTGCACCGTATTGATCCAGACGGTCCCCGCTTCGATCCGGTCCGCGACGGCCTGTGCGGCGTCAAGGTCTGTGCCCCAGACCGATGCCGCCAGCCCATAGGGGCTGTCATTCGCCCGCGCGACCACCTCGTCGACATCGCTGAACTTGAGCAGCGGCAGCACTGGCCCAAAGGCCTCCTCGGCCACCACCCGGCTACCATCGTCGGGATTGTCGGCAATGGCGATCGGGATGAAATATCCCTGTCCTTCCGGGACGTCGCCGCCCAGCAGGAAGCGTGTTCCCGCTGATCGCGCATCGGCCAGCAGAGCGCAGACGCGGTCAAATTGCGGGCGGTTCTGGATCGGACCGATCTGGATGCCCGGTTCCGTGCCGTCGCCGACCTTCACCGTTCTGGCATAGCCGACCATGGCTGTTGCGAAGCGATCGTAGAGGCTTTCATGAATATAGATGCGCTTGGACGCGATGCAGATCTGCCCGGCATTGGCGAAGGCCGCCCAGAACAGCCGGGGAACCACCGCCTCCACGTCCGCGTCGGCCAGGACGATGGCCGGATCATTACCGCCCAGTTCCAGGGTGACGCGCTTGAGATTGCCGGCCGCACTGCGCATGACGGCCTTGCCCGTCGTGGTTGACCCGGTGAAGGCGATCTTGTCGATGCCCGGATGCTCGGTCATCCATGGCCCCAGACTATCGCCGCCGCTGACGACATTGAGGACGCCGGGCGGCAGAATGTCCCGCGCCAGCTCGCCAAGTTTCAGGCTGGTCAGCGGGGTGAAGGGTGATGGCTTGAGGAGCATCACATTGCCGGCCAGCAGGGCCGGCGCGATTTTCCAAATGGCCAGCCCCACCGGAAAATTCCACGGCGCAATGGCCGCGACCACGCCGATCGGGACATGCCGCAGTTCCACTCGCCGCTCTGGCGTGTCCGACAAAATGTCCGGCTCCAGCGCCTGCCCGCTTGTCTCCTGAAGCCAGTAAATGGCCGTGCCGATTTCCATCGCGGCATCAGCAAGCGGCTTTCCCTGTTCATGGGTCAGCAGGCGGGCGAATTCGTCGGCATGGTCGGCCAGCCGGTCACCCAGCGCGCGCAGCAGCGCCTGCCTCTTGGCCAGTCCCACCCCTTTCCAATGGCCAAAGGCCTGGCGGGCCGCAGCGACCGTTTCGTCCAACTGCTCGCGCCCAATATCGGGAACATGGGCGATCACGGCTTCGGTCGCGGGATTGAGCACGGCAAGCGTTGTGGCAGCGCGGGCTGCCCGGCCGTTGATCGTCATGGTGAAGTCGCTGGTAAAATCCATAATCATTACCCCGTTACGGCCGCAGAACCGGCTTCAAGACATGGCCCTGCGCAACAGCCTCAACCGCGCTGTTAATCTCATCCAGCCGGTAGAAGCGGATCAGGCGGTCAAAGGGAAAATGCCCCTGACGCCACAAGGCAATGAGCTGCGGAATGAAAAGATCGGGCAAACTGTCGCCCTCCACTATGCCCCTGATCGTCCGGCCAAGCACGATGCTGTTAATGTCGAGCGATGCTTCAGCGCCCATTGGCGCGGTGCCGACCAGACCGCATGTGCCGGTGACCTTCACGCACTCCACGGCCTGGCGGACGACCTTCGGCACGCCGGTACATTCGATCGCAAAGGCGACGCCCTGATCGTCGGTCAGGGCGCGGATCGCGGCAACAGGGTCGGTTTCAGCGGCGTTAATCGCATCGGTCGCGCCAAGTTCGAGCGCCAGATCGAGGCGGGACTGATTGAGATCGACCGCAATGATCCGCGCGCAGCCAGCAACGCGGGCGCCGAGCACAGCGGCCATGCCGACGGAACCTGCACCGAATATGGCGATGCTGCTGCCGGGTGGTGGCCGAAGCGCGTTGAGCACCGCACCCGCGCCGGTCTGAATGCTGCAACCCAGCGGTCCCATGATGTCGAGCGGAACGTCCGGTGCGATCTTCACCACATTGCGTTCGCTGGCAATGGCATAGCCTGCAAAAGAGGATTGACCAAAAAAGCAGCCGCACAGGTCACCGCCGTCATGCCCGCGCAAGGTGGCGCCGCCGGCAGGACGAATGCCTGCGTAATTGCGCACTGCGAACGCTTGACAATAAGCGGGCCGACCGTCCCTGCAAGCCGCGCACTGACCGCAGGATGCAAATGTCAGGACGACATGGTCCCCCGGCACTACCTTGGTCACAAGCGGCCCCGTCCGTTCCACGACGCCCGATCCTTCATGACCAAGCACGGCCGGTAAAGGATAGGGAACCGTCTGGTCGCGCGCGACCAGGTCGGTGTGACACAGGCCCACGCCGACAATGCGGACCAGCACTTCATCATCTCTGGGCTGATCGATCTGAACCGTCTCCAGCGTGAACGGTCCCCCGGCGCCGCGGACAACCGCTGCTGTTATTTCCACGCGCTCTTCCTCATATCCCTGGACTATCAACCCTGCGGCTTTCATGCCGTCCTGCGCGGTAGGGGGGAGAAGGCCAGGCCGCGGGGCTGGCCTTCTCCCTGCAATATCTCAGAACCGGCCGGTGAACTGAATCTGCACCGTGCGCGGCAGCGCTGCAAAGCCGACCACGTCTGCATGGACGCCGCCCGCCGTGCCGGAGCCGCTGCCGGTGCTGGGGCCATCGGCCATGCCCGACACATAGAAGCGGTTTGTCAGATTCTTGCCGATGACGGCGACTTCCCAGCGATCATCTTCGCTGCCGATCCGAACCCCGGCATCAAGTTGAACATAGGAGCCGATCCGCGAATAGGGATTGCCGAAACCCGATACGATATAGCTGTCGCTATAGCGCGCATCGGCGGATAGCCCGAACTTCAGGTTCGACCCGATCGGGGTTTCATACCGCGTCCCAAGCGAGGCCGTCCATTGCGGGGCGTTCGCGGTCGGCTTGCCGCTTAAATCCTGGAACGGCGCACCCCCCAGAGGATTGTTGCCAGCCGATGGCAAATTGCATCCCTCACTGCTTTTCTGGCCTGAAAAGCAGGGCGCTATGAAATTCTTGTATGTCGCCTTGTTGTAATTGACCGATCCCTGGATCGAAAGGCCATCGATTGCGCGTGGCGCATATTCAAATTCGACCTCGACGCCCTTCGATTGCGCCGCGCCGGCATTATAGGTCTGGAAGGCGAAAATCTGCGAGTTGAAGAAGTCGACCTGAAGATCGGTAAATTTGAACGAATAGAGGCCGACGTTGAAACGCAGCTGCTTGTCCAGAAGTGTCGTTTTCGCACCGACTTCGAACCCCTTGGCCTTTTCCGGCTTGAAGGTGAAATCCTCGATCGGATTGGGGGAGAAGGCGCTGTAGATGCCGCTGTTGGAAAAGCCGCCCGATTTATAGGCGGTCTTGTAGGCGGCATAGACCATCAGGCCTTGCTGCGGTTTCCAGGTCAGCGTCGCTTCGGGCGACCAGTTGTTGAAGCTCTGGTTCGCATTGGCAAAGGTGTTCGGCCTGAACACGCCGGCATAGGCAGCGTTCACATAGGGCTGGACGAAATAGCTGTCCTTGGTCTCGTGGGTGTAGCGGACGCCCCCGGTTGCCTCCAGCGTGTCCACCAGCTTCCACATCACCTGCCCGAAACCGGCCAGCGTTTCGCCCTTGGTTTCACTATTCTTCTGGAAGGTAACGTAGCGGTTTTCCGGTGCCGTCAGCGAATTTTCGACCGCGAAACCGGTCGCCCCCGCCGTCAGCACCCATTGATCGAACACGCGCTTGGTCTTTTGATACAGTCCGCCAACCATCAGGTTGACCGGCCCGTCATAGCTTGTAAGGGCGCGCAATTCGGACGAAACAGCGCGCCACTTCGCATTCTCGGTCGCCCAGGTGCCACGATTGCTCGACTGGAAATCGCAGGCGCAGGCCCAGCTATTTCTGTTTTCCTGATAGTTGGTGACGGACGAGATGGTGACGTCATCCATTTCATAGTTGATCGCGCCCGTCACCGCGAAAGAACGATACCGGTTATAGAGCGATCCATCATCCTTCGCGAAGGGCAGGTTCGCGGCGATGTCGACGGGAATCGCATTCTGGTGCGTGACGAAACCCTCCTTGCAGGGGACGGCCGGGTTGAGCGAACTGGAACCCGTGGCGCAATTAAAGGGGACATAGTTCCAGGACGAATTATTCGTCTCGCTCCGGGTGCCGGACAGTTTGAGCGTCGCGGTCAGCCGCTCGTCGGGCGTCCATTTCAGGGTGACGCGGCCAAGCAGTTCCTTTTCACCCGGCTGGTCGCGCGGGGCGGGCTGGGCGACGTGAGGCGTCAGCGTGCCGGTGGCAATGTCCAGCGTGTTGAGCGTCACCGGATCAGCGACATTCTTGAAATAGCCGCCCCACATTTTCGATCCGCGCACGGCCACGCGAATACCCAGCGTGTCGGACAGCGGACCCGATGCGATCGCTTCGACCTGCGCCTGTTCGGAACGGAATTCATAAGCTGTGCGGACCTTGAACTCCCAGTCTGGCGTCGGGTCGGCGGTCGTGATCGAAACGACGCCGGCGGTCGCGTTCTTGCCGAAAAACAGTGCCTGTGGACCTTTCAGTATCTCCAGCCGTGCGAGGTCGAAAAAGCCCTCGTTGATCACGCGGCCCTGACCATAGTAAACACCATCGACCACCACGGCGACCGACTGTTCGATGCCGATCGATGTTGCCGAGGAGCCGATGCCGCGCAGAGTAAGCGTCGCGCCCGACCCGTTGGAGGCCCGCCCGACCGAGAAGTTCGGCGTCGATGCGGCGACCTTTTCCAGGTTGGTGAGGTCCTTCTGCGCAATCTGCTCGGCCGAGAGGGCGGTCACGGCGACGGGTACGTCCTGCACGCTTTCCGATCGTTTGCGCGCGGTGACGACGATGTCCTGAAGCCCGCCCTGGGATTGATCGGCGCTGGTTGCATCGGCTTCATTCGCCGCGACCGGGCTGGCCAGCACGCAAGCGAGCGCCAATGCACTGCCTGCGAGTGTGAGATTTGAGATTATTCTGTCCATTTTTTACCCCTCCATGATGATATATTATGCAGCCCTGCGCAAAATGGTGCGGGTGCTTTACCCGTCGCTCCAGACCGCAAGGGCGTCCAGCGCCTCGACCCCATCGCTGCGCGCCAGCAGTGGATTGACCTCCAGCGTGACAAGATCAGGGCCAAGCGCCAACGCTGCGTCGCCTATCTTGCAGATTGCGTCCGCCACTGCGGCCAGGTCCGCCGCCGGTGCGCCGCGATAGCCGTCGAGGATGCGTCGGGCGCGCAGCTCGTCGAGCATCGCGCGGGCATCCGCCTGATCAATCGGTAGCAGGCGCAGGCTGGTGTCGGCGAGCAGTTCGATCCACACGCCACCCAGGCCAGCGGCAATCACCGGCCCCCAGGCGGACTGCGCGGTTCCGACGAACAGTTCGATGCCACCAGGCCGCATCGGTGCCACCAGACATCCATCGATCGCTGCATCCGGGTAGGCCGCCCGCGCGGCTGCCATGATCGCGGCAAAGGCGTCCCGAATGGCAATCTCGCTATCCAGGTTCAACCGGACGCCGCCAATATCGCTTTTGTGCTGGATGGCGGACGAAGCGATCTTGAGCACGACGGACCCCCCAATGGCCCGCCATGCCTCGACCGCCTCGTCCGCTGTCGGGGCGCGCCTGACCAGAATGACTGGCGCGCCCTTAGCTTGAAGATAGGCAAGTGTTTCATATTCCGACGCCGGTCGTGCGGCGCTGATGTCCGGTTGTCTGCAAACGTCGGTATCTCGCTTGCCTTGCCTGACGCGCCGTTCCGACCAGCGCTGCGCGGCGGCAAACGCCCGAACCGCAAGGTCAAGGCCGCCGGTGACGGCCGCTATGCCCAACTCCGCCATCAGCTTTTGCGAGAAGGCACCCACTGGCCGGATCGCCTGATTGATCATGATGCCGGGCGTTTTTGACGCTGCGAGGCCTGCCCCGATACAGGTCAGCGCCGTCCGATCGACAAAATCCCCGCCATCGCGCGGCAGGTCATAGACGCAGGCGGTCAGCCCGATCGCCGGATCGGCGGCGAGGATGGTCAATATGCGTTGGAAGAGCGCGGGATCGCGCACCGCAGCGCCCGTCACGTCGAGCGGATTGAAGATCGCGCCATAGTCGGCGATCACCGCCTGCAATGCGGCGCGCGTTTCGTCCGCAAAGGGCGGCAGGGCAAGGCCCGCTGTCTCGGCCGTATCGGCGATGATTTCGCACGCGCCGCCAGAAATGGAGATGATCGCGACGCCGCCCTCGATAGGTCCCGTGTGCACCAGCACCCCCGCCGTCACCACCAATTCCTCGATGGAGGTGACGCGGATGATATTGTCCTGCGCGCATACCGCGTCGAAGATGCGGTCATCGCCGGTGACGGAACCGGTATGCGCCTGTGCCAGCTGGCTGGCGAGTTCGGTGCGTCCGACCTTGAGGACGATCAGCGGCTTGCCCGCTGCCGCTGCCTTGCGGGCGGCAACGCGGAAGGCGGCGGGATCCTTGATCGTCTCGGCAAATACCGCGATGACCCGTGTAGCCTCGTCCCCGGCCAGATAGTCGATCACCCGCGCGGTATCGAGATCGGCCTCATTCCCGGTCGCAATCGCATAGCTGAGGCCAATGCCCTGCTGCTGCGCGAAGTTCGCGATGACATTGGTGGTCGCCCCGCTTTGCGAGACGATGGCCAGATGCCCACTCAGATAATCGTTGCCCACGGGAAAGGGCGAAACCGGAATATGATCGGCATAGTTGATGAAGCCCAGGCTGTTTGGCCCCAGCAACGTCACGCCCCTGTCGCGGGCATAGGCAATCAGCCCCGCCTGCTTCTGGATCCCGTCCGCGCCTGTTTCCGCATAGCCGGAGGACAGGATCAGTGCATGGCGGATGCCCGCTTCCGCGACATCTTCAAGCGCGTCGCGCACCGCATCGGTCGGGACGAAAATATAGGCAATATCCGGCACGGCAGGCAGGTCGCGGCAGGATGTCATCGCCGCGCACCCATGGGCGGGGGTGCCGCGCTTGTTGACCAGCCAGACCTGCCCTTCATAGCCCATCGCGCCGAAATTGCCGTGGATCAGCTGCGACCAGGCCGATTTGTCGGTCGCCCCGACCAGCACGACCGATCGCGGCCGGAAGAATGTGTGGAGATTGCCGCTCACCGGCCGATCCATTGCGGCGCGCGCTTTTCGATGAAGGCGCGGGGGCCTTCCTTGAAATCCTCCGACCGCATCAGCAGGTCCAGCGCGCCCTGCATGGCCAGGATCGACTCCGCTTCGGTCACATCCTGCGTGGCCCGCGCTATTTTCAGGCTTTCGCGCACCGACAGCGGCGCGTTGGCGGCGATCTTGCGGGCATAGTCCAGCGCGGTTCTGAGCACGTCACCGTCCGGCACGACCGCGTTGACCAGGCCCAGCGCATAGGCCCGCGCGGCATCCACCGGCTCGCCCACAGCGATCATCTCCAGGGCGATGGCGCGGGGAATCTGGCGGGGCAGGCGATAGATGCCACCCGCGCCTGCGATCAACCCGCGCTTCACTTCCGGCAGGCCAAGCACCGTATTCTCACCGACAATACGCATGTCGCAGGCCAGCGAAAATTCCAGGCCCCCACCCAGCGCGCTGCCACGTACGGCAACGATCCACGGCTTGTCGCGCCTTGATTCGACAAAGCCCCCAAAACCGCCATCGGGCGTACTCAAATCTGCCGCGCGTCCGGCCGCGACTTCGGCAAGGTCAGCACCCGCGCAAAAAGTTGGCCCCCCACTCGACGTCAGCACCACAACCCGAACCGACGGGTCCGCTTCCGTTTCCTTGACGATGGCGTCGAGCCGCCGTGCCACCGCGCCATTGACGGCGTTGCGCTTTTCGGGACGGTTCAGCGTCACGACGGCAATATGCTCATCGACGCGCTCCAGCAGGACGACGTCGGCTTCATCAAACATAAAGGCACTCCGAAGGGTCAAAGCGTGGCCAGACGCGCCGATGCATTCCCTCCCTCCCCAGTCAGGCGAGAAGGCGCTTCCAGCAAAGCAGGCCGAAATCATGTGCGGGGTCCGGGCAAGCCGCAGCTTGGCGGCAAATCAGTGCAGGGTTGCTTTCATATATGCTCTCCCAATTTCATTTAGCCGTTGCTATCCGCTATGCGGGTCGGCCTTTCTTATTATGCGACGCTAGGGCAACCGGGCCGATCCTGTCTAATATGGATAGAAAGCTTCTTGATAAGAAATCGCTATCAAGCCGCAACCCGCAGGGACTGGGCAGCGAAATTCCACAACGCCGTCACTGCGGGCCGACGGTCGCCGGTGCGACGGACAAGGTTGAGATTGAACGACAGCGAAGGCTCGTCGAGCGCAAGGACGGAGAAATTGTCGGGCATGTGCGGCACGTCGCGCTGCCATTCGCCGATCAGCACGGGTACGCCCGTGCGTTGGCCAAATTGCAGCATGGCCGTCAGGCTCGATTCCGGGAGATAGGTCAGTGATATGCCTGCGGTTTCCAAAATAGGTGCCACGGAATCGTGAAAGGCCGGATTGACGTTGCGGCGAAAGATCGCGACTTTTTCCCCCGCAAAAGCGGACAGGGTCAGGGGCTGGGGCGTCGTTCCGGCACGCTCGACCGGAACAAGCAGCCCTAGCCCATAGCGTCCGAGCACGAGCGCCTCGCTATGTGGATCGACATGCGGACCAACCGTGAAGGCCATGTCGATTTCACCCTCGCCCAGACGCTTGAGTAATTCCAGCGTCCAGGCATTATGGATCTCTATCTCATAGCGCGGATGACGGGCCAGAAAGCCGTCGATAATCGCAGTGCGTGTCGGCATGTCCGCCGAAAAGTCGGGCGCGCCAAGATTGAGATAGACCGCCGCCTGATCGCGGATACGCCGGGCCGTTGCGGTCGCACGCTCTGCCGCCACCAGATAGTCCTGCGCGACCGGCAGGAAGGACTCGGCCTCTGGCGAAACGATGACAGCACGGTTGCGGTTGCGATCGAACAACTGGAAACCCAGTTGCTCCTCCAGTCGCCGGATCTGGACCGAGAGCCATGGCTGTGCAATCCGCAGCCGTTCGGCCGCGCGCGTGAAGGAGCGTTCATTGGCAACCGCCACGAAACACCGAACCAGCCGGATGTCGAGATCGTTCATCGACTCTCTCCCCTTTTTGACCGCGCGCCGTCGGCGCATTTTATGCCGGACACTTTAGCGGCTCCAGACGATCCTGTCCTGCACTCTCACCGCCTGGCCGGATGACCCGACTGGCTGCTTGTCCTCCGCCATCAGGAAGGACAGCATCGCGCCATCGTCATGTGGGACATGCGCCAGGAACCTTGCGCCGTCGGGTGCGCGGGCAACCAGCGTGGCATGGCGCGGTTCGCCGTTGCGGTCGAATGGAATGGTGAAGGTTTCGATGACGCCTTCCCCCTCATAATCTTCCAGCAGGTCCGGCACCGCGCCCCGTCGCCGGTCAGCTTCCGCCTGGACATTATAATCCTGCGGGAACGTGCCTGCTGGCACGGGGCGCCGTGTGAATAGCAGCGAATGGCTGTGCGTGGCATAGCCGCCATTGGCAACGATCAGGCCATGTTCGCCCTCGCTCCGCAGCTTGCGCACCATTTGCGCGGCGGCGTGCATCATGCAGTTGCCGATAGGCCCGCCCCCGAACGTGAGGCCGCCATAGACGCTGGCCGGCCGGTCGAGCGGCCAATCCAGCACCCGGCGCGCCATTTTCGGGATGCAGGGAAAGCAGGAATAGAGTTCGACATGGTCGATATCGCCGGGGGTCAGCGCATTGCGTTCGAGCGCAGCCGTCACGGTTGTTTCCAGACTCGCCGAACGGGCGAAGCTGTCACGCCTCAGGAAATCCTCATCCTCATGCGCGGCAGCGCCAGCCCCCACATAGACGATCCGTTCTTCTGGAACGCCCAGATTCCGTGCCATGGCAAGGCTGGCGACGATCACCGCCGCGCCCATATTAACCGATGCGTTCGCGACCATCAGCTTGGTGTAAGGGAAGCTCACCATGCGGTTGTTCGGATTGACGTCAGCAATATCGTCAGGCGACACCGCCCCGCGCATCCAGGCGTGGGGATTGGTGGCAGCAACGCTCGAAAAGGCCGACCATATCTGCGCTGTTTCGCGCTGCCCCTCGGCCAGGCTCTGCCCCCAGGCGGCGCGTGTTGCGTTCTCGTAGAGCGGATAGACATCGATCGGCGTCAGCAGGCCATATTTGCGCGCCAGCGGCCCGGCCAGTGCCGCCGCGACCTCCGCGACAGAGCTTTTGGGCGGCGTCCGTCCCGCCGCCATATCGGCCTGCGCCCGCTTGGCGGCGGTCCGCAGCGCTTCTGCCCCGACCACGGCTGCCAGCTGGATCTCGCCCCGGCCAATCAGGTTGGCGGCATCATTGATCAATTGCAGCGGGCCGTCGCCGCTGGCCTCGAACGTCTTGACGGCGCGAAGGGGCGGGCGTGGCAGCCGGGCGGCGAGATCGTCCTGTGGGGCAGGATTGGGAAAGGATATCTGGTCCTCCACGCCCAGCCAGTCGAGCCGATCCAGAACCGGCACGCCCAATTCCGCTTCGGCTTCCCGCAACGCTGCCAGCATCAAAGCGATCGAATCCAGTCCTTCGACGTCGATTTCCGGTCGATCGCAAATCTCGCCCACTGCAATCAGCACCGGGATCCGGCGCGCGTCATCCTGTTTCACTCATCTCTCCTTGCTGGTCACTGCCGATCAAACGCGGAGGATCGGAACGTTACCTGCTCTGGTCCGGGCAGTTGGGATGATCTGCAAATTACGGCATGACGAGACGCGCGGCTCCTAGTGTTTTGGGGAGGAACGATGAAGCGTGAATCCTTTAGCGCTGATGACATATGACGGGGATGAAGGGGAGCTTGCATTTGGACCAATTCGCGCTTCAACAGCCCGATCCCGACCTCCCTGATTGGCTCGCACCCCGCCATCGCGTACAGACTTTCCGGCAACGTCAAATATGGGATCGGAATATTTTGCCTTGGCCAAGCGCGTTTCAGAAGATGCCGCTGTGAAGGCGACGCCGCAAAAGCGGCGCTTCGGCACGGATAAATCGGCCACCCGCACCCAGTTGCTCGACGCTGCGCTGGCGCTGATGGTGGAGGAAGGATATGCCGCCGTCAGTGGTCGAAAGGTGGCGGCCAGGGCGGGATTGAACGCCTCGCTCATCCACTATTATTTCCCCACGTCCGATGATCTGCTGGTGGCGGCTTACCGGCGCGGTGCCGAACAGAGCCTCGAACGCCATCAGGCGGCGGCACAGTCGGACGATCCACTGCGCGCCTTATGGACGCTCAGCATCGACCCCAGCCGCACGGCCCTCGCCATGGAGTTTATGGCGCTGGCTAATCATCGCAAGGTCATAGGCGAAGAAATTGCGCGCTATGCCGAACATATCCGCGCTGTCCAGATTGCAGCGATTGAACGCCATCTGGCCAATAGCCCTGCCAACCTTGGGCCATGCACGCCCGCCGCAGCCACTGTCTGTCTGGCCGCGATGGCACGATTGCTGGTGATGGAGGAAGGCGTCGGCATCCTGTCGGGGCATGACGACGCGCGCAAGCTGATGGACTGGCTTCTCACCAGACTCAGCCACCGCCCGGACGATGAATCGCGCGAGAGCGCGTAGCCACCCGCCATTTCTTGACCGCCACTCGTATGTGACGCTAATCATGTGCTTAGCGCCACATACGAGTGGCGGCTCTATGGCTGCCCGGACGGGAGAGATGAGATGCCGATGGCGGAACAGACCGGCTTTAAGGTCAGAAATCTGGCGCCGCGTATCGGCAGTGAAATCGTGACGGACGTGCAGACACTGCTCAGTGGCGCTTGCTCCGCGCACATTCGCGCATTGCTTGAGGAACGGGGCGTGGTGGCCATTCGCGGCCTCAACCTGACGGACGATCAGCAAATCGCCTTTACCAAAACGATCGGCACGATTGTTGAGGAAAAGGCCTTCAAGATCACGATGGACCCTAAGGAAAATCCGGTCGCCGAATATATCAAGGGTGCCTTCTACTGGCATATTGATGGGACGATGGGCGACGTCCCGATCTTCGCATCGCTGATGAGCAGCCGCAAATTATCGGACACGGGCGGCCAGACCGAGTTTTCCAACACCTATGCGGCCTATGACGATTTGCCCGAAGCGGAGAAAGTGGCGCTCGAAAAGCTCAAGGTCGTCCATATGTTCGAAGTGTCGCAGCGCTATGTGCAGCCTGAACCAAGTCATGAGCTGCTGAAAAGCTGGCAGACATTCCAGCCCAACGTCCTGCCGCTCATATGGACCCATCGCTCAGGTCGTAAATCGCTGGTGCTGGGTTCCACGGCTTCGCATGTCGAAGGGATGGACCTTCGCGAAGGCTGGGCGTTGCTGACCCGGCTACGCGATTATGCAACGCAGCCCCAGTTCGTCTATCGCCACGAATGGACGCTCGGCGATCTCGTGATCTGGGACAATACAGGGACCATGCACCGCGCGCTGCCTTACGCCATGGACAGCGGGCGAATGATGCATCGCACCACCCTGGCCGGTGAAGAATCCTTCGCCTGACATGATATCGGGGAACATCTGATGACAGCCCGTCCTGTAGCCGTGGTGACCGGCGCCAGTCGCGGCGCAGGGCGCGGCATCGCCATTGCTTTGGGCAGTCATGGCTGCACGGTCTATGTGACCGGTCGGTCCGAAAAAGCAGGCGATCATCCTCTGCCCGGCACGATCTGGGAAACAGCGGACGCCGTAACGCAAGCCGGGGGCAGGGGTATCGCCGTCCGCGTCGATCATGCCGATGACTCTCAGGTAGAAGCGCTTTTCGCACGCGTTGCTGAGGATGAAGGCCGTCTCGACATCCTCGTCAACAATGCCTGCGCCCTGCATGATGATCTGACCGCTCCCGGCAATTTCTGGGAAAAGCCGCTGGGCATTGCCGAAATGCTCAATGTGGGCCTGCGGAGCGCCTATGTCGCCAGTTTCCATGCGGCTCCTCTGATGGTGGCCCAGCGGCACGGCCTCATCATGTTCACGTCCGCATCGGGCGCTGCCCATTATTCCTTTGGCCCTGCCTATGGCGCGCACAAGGCGGGACTGGACAAGTTCGCGGCGGACATGGCCGTCGATCTCCGGCCCTTCAACGTCGCTGCCCTTTCGATATGGATGGGTGCGCTGCTGACGGATCGCTTGCGCATGGTCATCGCCTCCGACCCGATCAAATATAAGGATCTGGAAGCGGCGACCGAAACGCCCGAATTCACCGGACATGCCATCTGGGCCTTATATTCCGATCCTGCCCTGATGGACATGAGCGGCCAGGCGGTGATCGGGGCTGAGATGGCGGTGAAATATGGCTTTGCCGATCAGGGTGGCCGGCAGCCGCGTTCCTGCCGCGACACGCATCAGGTTGCGCCGCGTCAGCAATATCCGCTCATCTTGCGGTAGCGAAGAATAGCATCGAAGGAGGATCGCCATGGACGATATGCAACTGGCCCAACTGGGTCGTGACGTCGCCTATCTCAAAGACAGGCTGGCGATCCAGGACCTGATCGCACGCCATGCGCGCGGGCATGACCGGCATGACGTCGATCTGCTGACCAGCGCCTATCATGAGGATGGCGTCGATGAACATGGCCATGCCATCAACCCTGGCCCGCTCTACGCCCAGTGGTCGAACGCCGTCCACGCCGCCGGTTCGGATCAGCACCTCCACAATATCACCACCCATCTTTGCGAGATTGATGGCGATGTCGCACATTGCGAAAGCTATGTGATGGTGTCGCTGCTGGATCGTGGCGGAAAGTCCGCGCGGATCATCAATGGCCGCTATATCGATCGGGTCGAACGCCGCAATGGTGAATGGAAAATCGCGCTGCGACGCTCCACCGTCGATACGCTGATCACGGGAGACGCGTCGATCCTCCAGCATCCCAAATTTGTCGAACAGGGCTATACAAAAGGCATGCGCGACAAGAGCGACGTCTCCTATCAACGGCCGCTATCGCTCGATATGCCTGTTACTGTATGGTGATGTGGTCCGGGTTGTAGCCATGCCATCGCGCATTTTACATCGCGAAGCTACCTTGGCGCTTATTCCCGTTGGCCGCCATTCCAGCGGATTTCGCTCGCCGCGATGATCGACTGGCCGCGCATGATCGACCAGAGGCGATGGGGTGTTTTGGGGTCCCAGTCGATCGCCTGGCCTTCTGTGGCTATGGGGATGGTGGCCAGCAACTCCAGCGTCGATCCGGCGCTTGGCAGGCGCATCGCATATAGCTCCGGCCTGTCGTGGCCCGTGACATAAAGTTGCCCGTCCGCGCCCCAGCTCATGCCCGAACAGCTGAATGGCGCAAAGCGCCCCAGCACCTCGGCGGGAAACAGCCAGCCACGCAGTTGCCGGAAATCATCGTCAAGCTGCACCAGCGTCGTATAGCGATGGTCGCGGTCGGCTTCCCTGCCTTTCCCGTCATAATTGGCGAACATCGCCCACCATGTCCCGTCATGCCGATCTAGCGCGGTCAGCGATCCCGGCCCCATGCCCAGGCTGATGCTGCGGACATGGCGCAGGCTTTTGGTATTGAAGATTTCGATGGCGCTGGTCTGCGGCACGGCGGGATAGTTGGACGCAGCGCATATCAGTTCGCGGCCTACCACCGTGCAACTGTTCATATGCGGAAAAAGTCTCCGGTCGCCCTTCCACTGCGCGATGCGGACGCCGTCGCTGATCCGGTATTTGCCGATCCGGTCATTGTCGATGGCATAGATATGGACGCCATCGGACGCGACGCCCTGCCGCGCTTCCTCGGCCGCTATGCGCAAGGTAACCGGCGCGCTGTTCGCAGGCGGCGGCGCGTCGACGCCCTGAAAGGCAAGCAGGAATGGCAGGAGGAGAGGCGTAAGCATGACCGACCTATATCCCGAACTTTGTGACGGGTTCATGATGGGTGCAATCATGACATGCTATTCGTCCAGACTTCATCATTCCGTCACGAATAGTGCATCAGCCTGTTATGAATGTCCGACATGGGCGGGTTATGCAGTGCTTCCGTCAGCCGCTATCGCCAAACGATAGAGCTATCGTCGATAGCAATAGCGAAGGCAGTTCGCCGCCGCATGTCCTGGTCTTTCTTCATGCCCCCGGACCAGGCGGAGTCGAACGCATTGCGCTGCGGCTGATCGCGGGCTGGCGGCGGGCCGGGATGGACGTGCGCCTGATGCTCGGCAATCCGGCAGGGCCGATGCAGCATGACCTGCCGCCCGATTGCGCCACCCAATATCTGCCATCCTGGCCGCTGATCGGTCGCCGTCTGGCTAGCGTCCGCCTCCTGCTCGCGACATTGCGCGCCATTGATGCGGACCGTCCCGACATTCTGTTTTGCGCAGGCAATGTCTATGCGATCGTTGCGGTGCTGCTGAAATTGCGGCTGGGGGGGCGCTGTCCGCTCATTCTGGCCAAGATCAGCAACGACCTGATGCGATCCGATATGCCGGCGATCATGCCGCCCTTCTATCGTCTCTGGCTGCGCATACAGGGCAGGGCGATCGACCATTTCGCTGCTCTCTCCGATCCCATGGCGCAGGAAGTGACGGCGCGGATGCGCGTCGATCCCGCGCGCGTGCATGTCGTCCCCAATCCGGTGCTGGCCCAGGTCGATCTGGATGCTGTTGCGGCACCGCCTTCATCGTCATTGCCGCGACAGGGCAGGCAGTTCGTGGCCGTCGGTCGGCTGGAGCGGCAGAAGGATTATCCGCTCATGCTGCGCGCTTTTGCCACGGGCAGCGGGCCGGACGACAGGCTGACTATCTTCGGGGAAGGCCGCGCGCGCCTTCAGCTGGAACGCTTGGCCGACCGCCTAGGTATCGCGGCGAAAGTGCGTTTCGCCGGGTTCAGCGCAGATATTCGTCGCCAGTTGCCACACCACGATGTGCTGCTGCTCTCGTCCCGCTATGAAGGGCAGCCTGGCGTTCTGGTCGAGGCGCTGGCATGCGGCCTTCCGATCATCGCCACCCGCTGCTGCGCGAGCATGTCCCCCCTGTTGGACGATGGCGCGCTCGGCACGCTGATCGATGACGGCGATGAAGCCGCATTCGCCGATGCCATCCGCACAGCACACCGGGACAGGCAGGACCGCCCGCGCGCCCGCGAAAAGGCGGCGGCGTTCACCATCGAACGCGCCGTCCCCGCCTATCGCGCGCTCTTCCATCACATGCTGGCAACGCCCGCGCACCAGCAGCGCGCCACCCTTGCCAGGCCCCGTTCGCAATCCCCTCTGGAGGCGCAGCTATCATGAGCCATGCCGATGCCCTTTCCCCGCTGATCCATGCGCCGGGCGCAGGCGCGATGCTGGACCCGACCCCGCTCGTGCGGTCCGGCCGCAACTGGACGGCATGGTTCGGCCCGCTCATCTCCTTTGCGATACTGGCGGTCGTGTTCGTTCAGATCGGCTCGTTCGATTTTCACAAGCTCATCGCGATGCTGCCGCGCACCCCGCTTTTCTGGCTGGTGTTCGCCGTGACATACAGCCTGACGCCGCTGTGCGACTGGGTCATCTTCAACCGGCTATGGTCGATCCCGGCCGGTGGCCTGTCGGCCCTGTTCCGCAAGCGGATCAGTAACGAATTGCTGCTCGGCTATGTCGGCGAC
Source organism: Sphingobium sp. FG125 (assembly GCF_057809795.1). NCBI lineage: Bacteria > Pseudomonadati > Pseudomonadota > Alphaproteobacteria > Sphingomonadales > Sphingobiaceae > Sphingobium > Sphingobium sp. FG125. Next base: position 184,711 of record NZ_JBMDKQ010000002.1, on the reverse strand, counting down.
GTCTATTTCTACGCCTGGGCGCGGCGGCATGTGACGATGGCCGGATCGCCCTTTGGCGCGGTCAAGGATTCAGCGATATTGTCGGGGGTGATGGGCAATATCGTCACGCTGGCGATGCTGCTCTTCACGCTGCCGCTCCTGTCATCGCTGCGGCTGGCGATGGACGGGCGGGCGCTGGGAATATCCCTCACCATCCTTGTGGTGACCTCCTTTGGTCCCATCCTGTTCAGTCGCAAGGTGTTCAGCCTGCCCTGGCCGGAACGGCGGATGGTGGCGGGGGTGCATCTGGCGCGGATCATCGCCAATGTGCTGCTCTATGCGACATTGTGGCACCTGCTGCTGCCCGATGTCGCGTTGAGCTGGTGGTTCATGCTGTCGACGCTGCGGCTGGTCCTGTCCCGCCTGCCGATGGTGCCGAACAAGGATGTGCTGTTCGCAGGCGTGGCCGTATTTCTGGTCGGGCGTGAGCTGGAAATTGCGCAGGTTTTGGCGGTGATCGCCAGCCTGCTGCTCGCCGCGCATCTGCTGGTCGGGCTGATCCTGGGCCTGAGCGGCCTTGTGAAACAGCGGAGGCAGGCATGACTAACCTGACCCTTTGGGCAACCAGCATCATCGCCGCCGCAGCGATGCCGACCATCCCCTCGACCCCTGATCTGGGTAAGGCGGAGGCGCGCTGTCGCCCCGGCGAAAACGGTCCGTCCTTGCTGCTCGACATCGTCGGCCTCAAGGATCGCGAAGGTCGCCTGAAGGCGGAAGTCTATCCCGCCAACGATCAGGACTTTCTTCAGGACGACAATATCCTGATTTCTCAGGGCAAGATTTTCCGCCGGGTCGAGGTGCCAGTCGGACAAGGCTCCGCGCAAAACGGCTATAGCGCGCAAATATGCGTCCGTGTGCCGGGGCCGGGCCGTTATGCGGTCAGCGTGCTGCATGATCGCGACGGCAACCGGAAATTCGGGCTTTCCGTCGATGGCGTCGGTTTTGGCGGCAACCCGAAACTGGGCATGGGCAAACCCAAGGCTGCGTCGGCCACGCTGGTCGTCGGCACCGGCCCTACGCGCGGGCGGATCATCATGAATTATCGCCGGGGATTATTGTCCTTCGGCCCGGTCAAGGCGCTTTAGGCTATGCGGATCGTCGATATATGCGCTTTTTACGCGCCGCAGGGCGGGGGCGTAAAAACCTATGTCCGGCACAAGATGCTGGCAGGGCCTGTGCGCGGCCATGAAGTCATCATTCTTGCCCCCGCCGCGCAGGCGCATGTCGAATATTTCGGCGATCATGGGCGCATCGAATATGTGCCGGGTCGCCGCTTCCCGCTCGACGGGCGCTATCATTATTTCCATGACGAAGCGGCTTTGCATGCCCGGCTGGATGCCCTGCGTCCCGATCTGGTGGAGGCATCGACCCCGTGGGGCAGCGCATCGATGGTCGCCAACTGGCGCGGCGATGTGCCACGCAGCCTGATCATGCACGCCGATCCGCTGGGCAATTACGCCTATCGGTGGTTTCGCAGCCTCGCCAGTCGCGAGCAGATCGACCGCGGGTTCGACTGGTTCTGGCGACATCTGCGGCGTCTGGACGCGCGCTTCGATCATATCGTGTGCGCCAGCGACGAACTGGCGACGCGGCTGGAAAATGGCGGTTTGCGGCATGTCGTCACCAACCGCATGGGGGTGCAACCCGGCATATTCTCGCCCCGGCACCGCGACCCGGATCTGCGGCGACGGCTGCTGCAATGGTGCGACCTGGATGATGACGCGCTGTTGCTGTTCGGCGCGGGCCGTCACGCCCCGGAAAAACGGTGGCCGATGATCATCGAAGCCGTAACCGCCTGCGGCTTCGATCGTCCGGTCGGCCTCGTCATTGCGGGCGATGGGCGCGCGCGCGCCAGCGTGCAACGCGCAGCTGCCGACAACCCGCATGTCCGGCTGATGGCACCGGTCACCGACCGCCATGCCTTCGCCAGCCTGCTCGCCAGCGCCGACGCGCTGGTCCATGGCAGCGAATCCGAAACCTTCTGCATGATCGCGGCAGAGGCGCGGGCCAGCGGCATTCCGATGTTCCTGCCCGACGGCGGGGCGGCGGCGGATCATCTGGTGGCGGGTGCTGGCCATCATTACCGCGCGGCGGACGCATCCAGCCTGGCGGACGCCATTCGCCTGTTCCTGACGCAGGGGTCAGCGGAGCATCTCGCCAACGCCCGCTCAGCCGCCGCCGATACGCGCACGATGGACGCGCATTTCGCCGATCTCTTCACCCTCTATGAAGGGACCAGACGGAGCCTTCCGCTCGCTGCATGACAGTTACTGGTCGGATCAGTGACGCTGCCGCCATGGAACTTTCATCATATTGCAGTGCGGAAGAAACGCCCACGACTCATTGGCGGGCTATGACCGCGCCAGCCATTGGGGGGCATCATCATGTACAAGACTATGCGAGCCATGCTGTTTGCAGGGCTGGTCAGTTTCGTCGCGACCGGATCGACCAGCAGCAGCCTGCCATACCGTCTCGATATGGCGCAGCTATTGCCGGACGGCGGCAATACGACGCTCTCCATGATGACCTATAATATCAAGGGTTTGCCCTGGCCGCTCGCCTTTGATCGGGATGCCGCACTGGCGCGGATCGGCGGGCGTCTGCGCGCCCTGCGGCAACGGGGGCAGCAGCCCCATATCCTGTTGTTGCAGGAAGCCTTCACGCCACAGGCGGCAGAGATTGCGCGCACGTCCGGCTATCGGCACATGACCTTCGGACCGGATCGGCTGATGCGTTCGCGGATCGCGCCTGCAACGGCGGATCAGGCGTTTCTGGATGACGCCCGGTGGGATCGTGGCGAGGCGATGGGGAAGCAGACCGACAGCGGCCTCATCATCCTGTCCGATTATCCTATCGTGCGCGTCCAGCGCCTGGCCTTCCCCGATTTCGCCTGCGCCGGGTTCGATTGCCTCGCCAACAAAGGCGTGGTGATCGCCGACATACAGGTGCCCGGCGAAGAGAAGCCCGTCGCCATCGTCAATATCCACCTCAACGCGCGCAAGGCGTCGGGCGTCTCCGTGGCGCGATCGCTGGCGGCCTATGCGCGGCAGGTCGATCTGACCGCCCGCTTCATCGCCAGCGCCGTCCCGCGCGACCGCACGTTGATGATTGGCGGCGACATGAATATCGGCGGCAATGGCGATCGCACGCGCATTTTCTTCGACAGCTTTTCCCGCCATGGCCTGTCGTTCGTGGCAGCGGGGCAGGGCGGCGCGCAGATCGCCCTGCAACAGGCTGCGATCCCCGCTCCGCAGGCGCGTGACGACCTGATCCACGCGACCCAGCGTCGCAAGGACTGGATCTTCGCGCGCGCCGGGCATGGCACCGCGCTCGTCGTGAAGGGCGCGCATGTGCCGTTCGGGTCGGAGCCTGACGGTCGGCCGCTCTCCGATCATTTCGGCTATGTCATCGCCTATGACCGCCAGCGCCCGCAACTGGCGCTGGCCGATGCCAGCCCTGCGCCGAAAGGCGAGTATCGCTGATGCGCAGCTTGTATCTGCTCGGCCTGGTTGCGCTGGCGCTCCAGGGCGGCACCGCATCGGCGCAGGACATATTCGTCGACCAAAGCATCAGCTTCACATTGAAGCCTGCGATCCGGCGATCGCCCCTGCTGGAGGCGCGCAGGACCAACCCCGATTATGGCTGGATCGGCGCGATCCGCGCGCTGCCCGGTGATGAGCCAGACCATGTCGTGGCCCTGCGCCTCCAGCGCCAGAGCCGCCGGTTCATCGGGGCGCAGGCGGATATTTTACCCGCTATGGGCGCATCAGGCTACGATAACCGCCCGCGCAGTCGCACGCGGATGCTTTCGGTCGAGGATCATTTCGCTCTTTCCGATCAGGTCGCGATGACGCTGGGCTTTGCGGGGCTGAAAGTCAGCAACCGCAATGCCAATGTGACGATCGGCAGTGGTGATGATCGGCTGCGCGCGCGGGACTGGTTCCTGCCCCACGCCGTCGTCCACTACCGACCCACCCCCGCAATCACGCTGTCGATGGACTATAACGAGTCCATGCGCGCCTATGGCGATACCGGCTTTACCGGCCCGCTTGGCCTTTCGCGCCCCGATTTCGAAGCGTTGCGCCGCTCCCTCCGCCCCGAAAAACGCCGGATCGCGTCGATCGGCGGCCAATGGTCGGGCGGGGACATGACGGTCACGACCAGCCTCTATCGCGCCGACATCCGCAACGGCCTGTCCTTTGCCGATCGCGCCTATCTGCCCACCAATATCGGGTCTGCCCGCCTGTTGGGCATCAAGATGATGGCCCGGCATCAGCTGACGCCGCATCTCGACTGGTCCGTCCGCTATCAGCAGGCGGCGGTCGAAACCATGACCGGGCGATCCGTGCAGGAACGGGAAATGGCCCTCGCAGCGGCATGGGCCAGCGGGGCTTGGCGTGTCGCGGCGCAGGCATCGCGCACCGGTCGCGCGGCACTGGCCGCTCTTGGCACCCAGCAATCGCCGCTGCGCGCCGAAGGCAGTATCGAATATACGCCCGTGCAACAGGGTCGCCAGCGATTGCGCTTTGCCGCGCGCTTCATCAATCCCAGCCGCCTTGTCAGCATCGGCCTGTCCGGCCCGACAGCGATGGGCAGCCTCCATGCCGTCGATCAGACCCGCGCCGTCATGTTCAGCGCCGACATGGGCTGGTAAGCATCCGGCCCTCACATGACCAAGGCTGTCCGCATACACCCCCTGTATGTTTTCCTGCTATTGCTGGGCATTGCGGTCTTCCGACCCGTTGACCATGATGAAGGGCAATATGTCGCCGCTGTGGCATTGATGCGATCGGGCCTGCCCTATCGCGATTTCGCCTATCTCCAGACGCCGTTGCAACCCCTGCTTTTCGCCCCACTGGCCTGGCTGTGCGAGGGCTGGCTGTTCCTCGCCCTGCGCGCCGTCAACGCCCTGTGTGCGGCGGGGGCGGCGGCGCTGTTATACCAGACCGTATGTCGGGTGGGAGGGTCTCTGCGCAGCGCCGGGATTGCGGCCATGGCGCTCGTCACCAGCCACGCCTTCCTGTTCGCGGCCACGGTCGCGCGGAACGATGCCCTGCCTTTGCTCCTCCACATGGCCGGTCTAGCGCTGCTCATCGACGCGCTCGGCACGGGACGCCGCCCGCTATTCTTCATGCTCGCCGGGCTTTTGCTGGGCGCGGCGGCTTCTGCGAAGATCAGCTATGGCCTGCCCGCCGCCGCCATAGGCCTGTTCGCGCTGGTCAATATCCAACGGTTCGGCCCGATGAGCGTCCTTGCACTGGCGGCGGGCGGGGTCGCGGGTGGATTGCCGACGCTGATCCTGTGGGCGATCGCGCCGGATGCGGCCTGGTTCGGCATCATCGACTATAGCCTGAAGGCGCCGCTGGAATGGCAGATGCTGAACCAGCGCGCCTATATGGTGGAAACCCCGCTCAGCGCGCTGCGGCTGCTGCGCTTTCTGGCGCAGGGATCGGCGCTGCTTGCGCTTGTCGCGATGGGGGTGTCCATCCTGCGTCGATCCGCAAAAACCTCCATGACGACAGCTCTGCTCGACAGCGTGATCCTCGCTGGCTTGATCGCGGCGTGGCTGCCCCGGCCCATTTATGTGCAATATCTGGTGCCGCTGCTGCCTGCGCTGTTTCTTCGCTTCGGCCTGATGCTGGACGATCCCCGCTGGTCGCGCCCCGCCGCCATTGCGGCCCTGATGCTGTGCATGGCGGCAGGCATGGCCGAAACCGCCATCCGTATCGCCCCGAACATCGCGCGCGCCCACAGTCCGATCCTGTCGGCGACCCATGATGCCCATGCAATAGGGCAAAGCGTGCGCGCCACGGGCATCGCAGGCCCGATCGTCAGCCTGGCCCCGGAACGGGTCGTCGACAGCGGCCTTCCGCTCGATCCGCGCTTTGCCGCCGGTCCCTTCCTGTTCCGCACCCGCGACCTGCTCACCCCGGCGCAGCAGGCCACCTTCCATGTGCTGAACGGCGCAAGCGTCGCGAACGGCCTGACCCGCCATCCCCCAGCCGCGATCGTAACCGGGCAGGAGAGCGCACCGTCCCCCGCCAGTCCGCAGGGGCTCGATTCATCCCTGATCGCCTGGGCACGCGCGCATGACTATCGCGCCACAACGCTGCCGTCAGGGGAGGGGACGCTATATCTCCGGTCGGAATGAGATAGTCACTCGCTCACTCGCTATCCAGATAGCGCCTCGCCGCGTTCCGCACTGCCGCTGTCATGCTGTTCAACGCCTGCGCCTGCAGGCGCGACACCGTCCAATATAGGGGGACCAGCAGCGGGTGTGCCGGCGCCAGTGCGACCAGGCGGCCTGCATCGATATGCGGCTGGGCGAGCAATCGCGGCTGGAGACCCCAGGCCAGACCCGCCATGGCCAGGTCCAGAAACCCCTGTGTCGACGGAATCCAGTGGGTCGGCCCATCCAGATCGACGTCATAAACCTGTCTTAACCAGCGCCCCTGCAACATATCCCGGCGGTTGAAGCGCATCACCGGCGCCATGCTGAGGCTCTGGCCATCTATGCCCGCGCCCAGATGGCGGTCGACAAAGGCCGGACTGGCACAGGCGATATAGGCCAGCGCGCCAAGCGCAACGGTCCGGCATCCCTGCACGGGTTGCGGATCGGATGTGACGACGGCCAGCACGTCGCCCGACCGGATACGCTCCGCCGTATGCGCTTCGTCCTCCAGCGTCAGTTCGATCGACATGCCCGTCTTTTGCGCAAAGCCCGTCATCGCGGCGGGGAACCAGGTCGCCAGGCTGTCTGCATTGACGGCGATGCTGAGCGATGGCGGCACGCTGCGCAGCGTGCCGCTCGTCGGCATGGGCATGGGCGCAATATCCGCTTCCAGCAGCCGGACCTTCTCGAAATGCGCGCATAATTCCCGTCCCCGGTCAGTCGCCGTGCAGGGCTGCCCACGCACGACCAAGACCAGTCCCAGCCGCTCCTCATAACCCCGCACGCGCTGCGACACGGCCGAAGGCGTGATGCCAAGGCTGATCGCCGCCTTCTCGAAACTGCCTTCGCGCACGACAGCGGCCAGCGCCGCGAGGGAGGGGTAATCCAGCATGATGAAGTATTGCTTCATTTAGCTTAGAACAACAAGCTATACTAAATCAGGCGTTATGGCGATAGACCGATCATGACCAGTCCATTCCTCCCCTTCGCCTCAGGCTTTCTGATCTCCGCCGCGCTCATCATGGCGATTGGCGCGCAAAATCTGTTCGTGCTGCGACAGGGATTGAAGCGCGAGCATGTGGGACCGGTCGTCTTGTTCTGCGGCGCCGCCGATGCGCTGCTGATTACCGCTGGCGTTGCAGGCGTGGGCGCATTTCTGGCCGCCGTCCCGCAATTGACCCTGATATTGACGCTCGGCGGCGCGGCCTTTCTGGGCTTTTATGGTATCAAGGCGTTGCAGCGTATGGCCTCGTCCGATGCCATGGCCGTCGTGTCGGGCGACAGCGTCAGCCTGCGCGGCGCGATTGCGGCGACGGCTGGCTTCACCTTCCTCAACCCGCATGTCTATCTCGACACCGTCTTGCTGATGGGCGCGGCCGGATCGGCCCAGCCTGCGGCGTTGCGACCCATTTTCGTGGCAGGCGCGGCCAGCGCCAGCTTCGCCTGGTTCGCCGCGCTCGGCTATGGTGCGCGCCTGCTCGTACCGCTCTTCGCCCGCCCGGCGGCATGGCGCGTGCTGGACGCCATTGTTGGCGTGACGATGCTGTCGCTGGCGGCATCGCTGCTGTGGCGCGCTTTTGGCTGAGGCACCCCTACGTCATACGGCGCATGGCCTGTGCGCACGCCGTCCCTATCCTTCACCCTTGATCATCAGGAGCGTTACATGATGCGTTGGCCGCTACTTGCCTCTGCCGCCCTGCTTGCCATGACGCTGATGTCCCGCGGGGCGGCAGTGCCGACCAAAGCACCCGGCTGGAACAATGAAGCGGCCACCCACTATCTCGAAAGTCGCCTCAGCTGGTGGCGGCAATGGCCCAAGGCGGAGCGCGATCATGGCACGCGCTGCGTATCCTGCCATACATCGCTGCCGCACGTCCTGGCGATGCCCTCACTGCGTGCGCAATCGGGCAAGGCCCAGCGCAGCATTGACGAGATGGCGATGTTCGATGACGTGGTAAAGCGTGTCTATCTGTGGGACGAGGTCGAACCCTTCTATCCCGACCAGACGCGCGGCGTGCCGAAATCGGCCGAATCGCGCGGGGTGGAGGCCGTCCTCAACGCACTGATCCTCGCCACCCGCGATCGCGAGCGCGGCCATCTGGGACCGGATACACGGCAGGCCTTCACCAATATGTGGGCTGTCCAGATGAAGGCCGGGGACCAGAAGGGCGGCTTCAACTGGCTCAATTTCCGGCTCGAACCCTTCGAATCGCCGACCGCCACCTATTGGGGGGCCACGCTTGCAGCCCTCGCGGTCGCTCGCGCGCCGAACGGCTATGGCGATGATCCCGCCGTCGGGCCACAGATCGAGGCGCTGCGTGCCTATCTGCGCACCGGCACGGGCGGTTCGCTCTATTCCCGCGCCCTCATCCTGTGGGCCGACAGCCAGCTGCATGGCGTGCTGGACCCGGACCAGCGCGCCCGGATCGTCGCCGACCTGCTGGCCAGCCAGCAAGCGGATGGCGGCTGGAATCTGCCGGGCCTTGCACCATGGCAGCGGATCGACGGATCGGTCCTGCCGCAGGATAGCGACGGCTATGCCACCGCCCTGGTCGCGCTTGTCCTGCGCGAAGCGGGCGGCCCGTCAAGCGCCACGCCGCTCAAGCGCGCGCAAATCTGGCTGTCTGTGCATCAGGACAAGGATGGTGCCATCCCGGCCAAGTCGATCAACAAGGATCGCCAGCCTGGCACGGACGCCTATCTCTTCATGACCGATGAAGCGACCGGCATGGCCGCACTGGCGATGCGCGTACGCTGAGGCGATAGGCTGCGCCTGTCGCGGCCTCGCCATCTTGCCGAAAGCCTCCATTACATCTATGCGACTATGAATCGCATAACTGCAATGGAAGAGGAAGCGTGAATGGCCATCCCCGACGTGAGCGGACTTTCCCTGTCCGACCTGTATTCCCTGCGCGGCAGGAGCGCGGTCGTGACCGGCGCGGCCTGGGGATTGGGCAAAGCGACCGCGCGCCGTCTGGCCGAAGCCGGGGCGTCGGTGCTGATCGCCGATATTGACGGTGAAGCGGCCACCGCCTGCGCCCAGGAACTGGACGCACAATATGAATCCCGCATCATCGCGGTTCAGATGGACGCAGGCGATCCATCCGCGATCAAGGCGACGGTCGACCTGGCCGTCCGCGAATTTGGCCAGATCGACATCTGGGTCAATAATGCCGGCATCCCCTCCTTCGTGCCTTTGCTCGACCTGGAGGATGCCGACTTCGACCAGGTGATCGCGATCAACCTGAAGGGCGCCTTCATCGGCGCGCGGGAAGCGGCGCGATCCATGATCGGCGCTGAACGGCCCGGCGTGATCGTCAACGTCGCGTCGCTTGCCGGTGTCATGGGCATTTCGGCGGGGCAGGCGGCCTATTGCGCCTCCAAACATGGCGTCGTCGGCCTGACCCGGCAAATGTCGATCGAACTCGCGCCGCACGCTATACGCGTCCTGGGTGTTGCGCCCGGTTTTTCGGTGACCGAAAAGACGATGTTCCTCGCCGAACTGGACGAAGAAGCGCTCAGCCAGATTCCCATCCCCGGCATCGGCGGCAGTCGGCTGGGCCGGGTTGGCGTGGCCGACGACATTGCCCGCGCGATCCTGTTCTGCGCGTCGGACATGGCCTTGTTCATGACCGGCAGCACGCTGTTGCTGGACGGCGGCATCGCGGCCTAGATGTGAAGATGCAGGCGGTGAGACGGCCGCCTGCATCGCGATCCGTCTTAGCCGATGAACATGCCCCCATTCACCGCGAGAACCTGTCCCGTCACATAGCTGGCGCCATCGGACGCCAGATATTCGCAGGCTGCGGCAATATCCTCCGGCGTTCCGGCACGCGGAATCGGGATGTGCTGCGCGATCACCTCCAGCGGCGGGAAGGTGCCAGCGGCAATGCCCTGTTCGGCCATCGGCGTCGCCACGACCGAAGGGGGTATCGTGTTGACGGTAATGCCATGTGCCGCCAGCTCCCGCGCCAGCGACCGCGTCAGGCCGATGACGCCGCTTTTGGCTGCGGCATAATGGGCGCGGTCCATCGCGCCGGATTGCGCCGCCTGCGACGATATGGTGATGATCCGGCCCCATTTGGCGGCCCGCATGTCGGGCAGGGCGGCCTGCACGGTGTGGAACACGCCGGTCAGGTTGATGTCGATCATCCGCTGCCAGATATCGACCGAAATATCGTCAAAGGCGATTCCTTCGGAAATGCCCGCATTGGCGATGACGATCGCGATCGGCCCAAGCTCCGCGCGGATCGCGGCATAGGCGGCATCGATGCTGGCGCGATCGGCGACGTCCACCGTCCGGGCAAATATGGTCGCCCCTTCCTCCCGCAATGCGGTCGACTCGCGCAACAGCGCGGCGCGTTGCAGGTCGAGCATCGCGACTGGATGCCCCTTGCGCGCGAACAACTGGCAAATGCCAAGGCCGATGCCCGATGCGCCGCCGGTTACGACCACGACTTTGTTGTTGGTCATATCTCTCTCCATGTGCCTGCAAAATGCGATCCGACGTCAGATCAGCGCCAGGTCGGCATCCACCGCGTCCAGCGCGTCATCGCTAAACTGTCCGGGGGCAAATTTCTGGACGGACCGCAACGTCATCCCCTTGGCCATCGCCAGCCGCTTGTCCTGGCTCATGCCGGGGAAATGGCGGTCGAGGATGGCGAGACTCGACGGATTGGCCAGCAGGTCGCCAATCTTGGTCTTGGCGGTCGAAAAACCGCTGCGTTCGCCCTGCGGCGCGGCTGCTGGCGGGGCCGTGACCGACGCGGCCTTGTCGACCGTCAGGTCGACCCCCTGTGCAGGCGTCAGCTTGACGTGCAATTCCGACAATCCACGAATGATGAAGCTTGGCTCGAAATCGAGCGTGCGCTGCCCGCGCGGGCCGTGCTTGTCGGCGTCCAGGTCTATGTCGGACGTGTATGCCAGCATCTTTTCCAGGATGATCCGCACTTCAACCCGCGCCAGCGGCGCACCGGCGCAAACATGCTTGCCGCGACCGAATGCCAGATGTTCCTTGATCTTTGGCCGGTCGAGAACAAGATCGGTCGGATTCTCCCACCGCTGCGGATCGCGATTGGCTGCTGAGAGCGCGACCAAAATCTTGGTTCCCGCCGGCACCGCCCGGTCGCCGATCTTCGTGTCCCGGCGCGCCAGACGCGCGGTCTGCTTGGTCGATCCTTCCAGCCGCAGCACTTCTTCCAGAAATTGCGGGATCAATGACGGATCGGCGCGCAGCCGATCCTGCAGGCCCGGCTGATCGGTGATGTAGCGCATGGAATTGCCCAGCAGCTTGGCGCTGGTATCCTGCCCGGCACCGAACAGGAATGTCGCCATCTTGACCAGTTCCAGCATGTCGGGTTCGCTGCCGTCCGGGAAGGTCGAATGGGCGAACTCGGTCAGGATATCCTCCTGCGGGTTCTGGCGGCGATCCTGGATATAATTGGCGAAATAGCCGCCCATCACGACCAGCGGATGGTTGGGCGAACTGAAATCATTTTCGCCCGACTCCAGACTTCCGGGCGGCGGCGCGGCCTCGATCACATCCATGAACATCTGGCGATCGGCTGCGGGTACGCCCAGAAGATCGGCGATCACCAGCGTCACGAACGGCGTCGCGACCTCCTGGATCAGCTCACACCCGCCCTTGGCCGTGATCGTGCGGGCAATTTCGTCGGAATAGGACTGGATGAACGCCTCATTGGCTTTCAGCCGCGATGGCGTGAACAGCTTGTTGAGCAGCGAGCGCATCCTTGTGTGGAGGTCATCATCATAATTGACCAGCAGGTCGCCGCCCAGAAATTGGTCGCGATGCGCCTCCACCTGCGCGGCAATGTCGGACCCTTCAGGGGTGAAGGGCAGGGGGGCAGCCGCACCCTGCAAGCCGATGATCGCCGAGAAATCGGCATTATTCTTCAGCACTTCGAGCGTTTCGTCAAAGCCGGTGACGATCAGATAATCCTTGCCGGGCGGCTGGTAGATGGGGCCACGGGCGCGCACCGCCTCGAAAAAGGAATAGGGGTCCTTCAGGATTTCATAATCCGTGAAATAGTCGCGTTCTTCCAATGGCGTCATGTGCCCACTCCCAGTTTCGACCGTCGATGCGGCCAATCTATGCGATTTATAGTCGCATAAACCGTCGCGCTCCCATGCGTCAAGGCACGACACGAGGCGTCGCGGGGGCGATGGAGCCGGAATTAAAAGCTGTCGTCAGGAAAGCGCTTGGCATCTTGACGGCGCAGTTGTGACGATCTATGCGATACATAGTCGCTTAGATGATCCGGCCCGCGCCGTGACGCTCAGCGCAAGAGTTTTGATTGCGCGGTCCTCCCCAAGAGTACGTGCATGACTGCCGCGCGCCTTTTGATGCTTTTCATCAAAGGCGCGCGGGCCTTATCGGACCCTCGATAATCGACCTAAGCTGACGCGTTGAGCGATTAGTCGCCCGCGCGCGGACGTCGCGGCGCGATCACCGCCGATTCCACCAGTTCGTGCATGATGTCGGCAACCGCCTCGGACGAATATTCGCCCTCGTCCTGCTTGAGCCACCAGGACAGGGTTTCGACGATCAAGGTGGTGCTGCAAATCACCGACAATTCTTGCGGCAGCCAGGTCGGATAATCGCTATATTCCGCCGCCAGCGCCATCGACAGCTGCATCAATTCTTCCCGCATCGCGCCGCCAGCGCCGCCAGTCAGCAGCGCGCGCCACAATATCCTGCGGGCGGCGACATAATCGCACAGCGCCAGAAATCCCTTATGGCTGTAGCCATGGGCAAAGGATATGGCGACCAGCCGGTCTATCTCATCCTGCGCCACATGGTTCAGCAAGGCTTCCTTGTCGGCATGATGGCGGAAAAAAGTGGCGTTATGCACCCCGGCCCTCGCGCATATTTCGCGCACGGTGATCTGGTCGAACGCCTTTTCCGTCAGAAGATCGAGCAGTGCCTGTCGCAACGCCGCGGCGCTGCGCACCTGTCTGGGGTCCATGCCTCTTGACGTGCGTACCTCTGGCAATCTATGCGACTCAGTGTCGCTTAAACGGGCAGGCTTCACCACTGGCTGCGCTGACGATCCATGTTCCGTCTTTTCCTGTTTCACCACACCACTCCTGCCTCCCATTTTGAAGAAGCAGCTTGCGCCGTCCGTCAACGAAAAAATGCGTGTGGCACGATCGGCAGCAGCGTCAGCCGCCACCAGAAACATAATAGAGGAGCAAATAATGCCTGAAATCCTGGTAACCGATCGCGCCGGTCAACAGACTGTGGTGGAAGCAACGACGGACCGGACACTGATGGAGATCATCCGCGACGCCGGTTTTGATGATATGGTCGCACTATGCGGGGGATGCTGCGCCTGCGCGACCTGCCATATCCATGTCGACCCGGCTTTTGCAGATAGTCTGCCGCCGATCAGTGCCGACGAAAATGACCTGCTCGATACCTCGCCGCATCGCACCGCCGGGTCGCGTCTGGCCTGCCAGCTGTCCTTTACCGACGCCATGAATGGGCTGCGGATCGAAATCGCGGCAGAGGATTGATGATTTTTGGGCTGATCAGCCCATCCTGAAATCGCGAAGCATCTGGGCGCACAAGCGGATCTGGTCGGGTTCATACTGCGCCCAGCGCTCATGCAGCATGGCGGTCATCGCCGTGCGCACCTCATCGCAGATCGCAGCGCCAGCCGCAGTCAGCGTCAGTTCGCTCCGCCGCTGGTCCGCCGCGCTCTTGCGCGCAACCAGCAGTTGCGCTTTTTCCAGACGACCAAGCTCGGCCGTCACCAGGCTGCGTCCGATGTTCAACATCGTGGCGATATCCAGCGGGTGCAGGCAGCCATTGGATATCATCAATAATATCCATGTGCCGCGCGGCCCCAGATCATGACGCCTGTTGATATGATCCGTCATGGATCGAATGGGTCGGGATGCGAAGGCCATGCCTTCATAGATCATCCCGATCTCGTTCCAGTTCAGTTCTGCGCTTGTCCGACCCTGCGTCATGGCCATGGTCTGGCGCACAGACCCGCCAATCGCAAGGGCCGGACGGTCGGGATCACTTGGCCGCGGGCAGCTTGGCCAGATCGGTCTGGATCGCGGCGAGCGCCTTGTCCGTCACCATGTCCGGCGCATATTGCTGCACCGACTTGAGCGTCATGCCACGCGCCATGCTGATCTGGTCGTTCGCGGTAAAGCCGGGCAGATGCTTGTCGACGATCGCCTTGGCCGTTGGATCGTCCAGCAAGGTGCCGATGTCGGTCGCTTCGACATTATAGGCCGCCGCCGCTACTGGCGCGGCCGTCTGGGCGTAGCTTCCCGTCGCGGAAACCGACGCGGCCATCAGCAGCGCAGGCGCGATAAAAATGCGTTTCATAACAAGCCTTTCAGTGTTTCAGGGTGAGGCTGTTGCCTTCTGCGCGCCAGCCTAATCATCGCCGCCATTACGATCAAGATATTTAATTCAAAAGTTGAACTAATAACGACGTCCACATATGTCCGGCTCAGTGTCAGCCTTTGAGTTCCAGCAGCGCGACCCCTTCGGGCGGCAGGCGCAACTGGAGCTTGCGGTCCTTGCTCAGCCGCAGCGTTTCAGGCGGCGCGATGTCCGCCCGCTTGCGCAGCAGCGCCAGTTGATCGGGCTTGGGATATTGCGGCGATCCCATTTCGCGCCAGGCGGGCATCGGCGATCCGCGTTCCTGGTCGACATAGCGGACAGCGACGCTTTGTCCTGCCCTTGCGCCGATCATGTCGATGATCAGCGTCTTGGCCTCGCCCCGCACCGTTCGCGTATGGCTCAAACCCGGTATGCCCGACGGCTGGGCCGCCTCGGCCAGATTCCACACCAACGCAGCGATCGTCCCATTGTCCCGCCGCGACGCCAGCGCCGGACCGCTGCTCTCCAGCCGCCGCGTCCCCAATGCGCTCAGCAGCTTGTGGGTGTTGAAGGACGGCTTGGCGATCCCGGCAGAGATCATCCCCCAGCCGCTGTCGCCTTCCTTCAATATATAGTCGGCAATGCCCAGTTCCTCATATTCGCAGCTCATCACCCATGGCGACATGGCCTGGCAATAGGGCAGCGATTCCTTGATGACATGGGCGATCATCGCCGGGCTGTCCGACGACCATTCGGTGATCCACAGCGGCTTGCCCGCAAATCTGCTGGCGTCGATCTGCTCGCGCGCCTGCTTGATGGCGCGGGGGATCACGTCATTCTGCGACGTCCGCGCCGTCCCCTTGCCAAACAGCTTGTCCTGCGAGTCCCCCGCATAGACATGGGTGGTGAAGAAATCGACCGGGGTATTGGTCTGCGCGCAATAGGCGGCGAAATCGGCGATCCACTCGACCGATGCGGTCGATGGGCCACCCACCGGGATCTGCGCGTCCACCGCCTTGATCGCCAGCGCCGTCGCCCGATAAAATTCGAAATATTGCTGCTTGGTCCCGGTCCAGAACACGCTCAGATTCGGCTCGTTCCACACCTCGAACGGCCATTGCCGGACCTCGGCGATGCCATAGCGATCGACCAGATGCACGACGAACGCGGTGATGAACTGCGCCCAGGCCTCATTCGTCTTGGGCGGGGTAATGACCCCGCCGTAAAAGAAGAAACTTGTCGTCCCCGACGCCAGCCCCTTGGGCATGAAGGATAATTCGACAAAGGGCTTCACCTTGCGCGCCAGCAGCCCGTCATAGACCTGGTCGACCCGCTGGAAATTGGGCGTCGGTCGCATCCGGTTGAGGATGGTGGGCGTCATCACCGACATTTCGTCGGCGAAGATGCCATGGAAGCGCACCCGCTGCGTCCCGATCTCATCTGTCCAGCGCTTGAGATCGTTACGCCATGGCTCCCGCAGGGTGATGGCCGCCCGGTCCGATCCGACACATTCCTTCCAGATATGTGGCAAGGGGCCAGTGGATGTGCGCGTGTCGATCGTTACCGGCACGATCTCCTCATTCGCCCTCGCGGTTCCGGCATAAGCCGCGCCAATCGCCGCCAGCGATCCAGCGCCCAGCAGCGTGCGGCGGCTCAATCCATCCTGATCCATCCTGCCAATCCTTTTATCTGGGTGTAATCGCGATAGCCGCCACGACCGCGCGACCGCCTTCGCCTGCGAAATCCAGTTTCAGCACGCCATCGGTCACGCGAACATTGAACTGCTTGCGCAACCCGCGCATCGCGCCGCCGGCCTCCTTGCTGACGTCGAACGGGGCCAGCGCTACCTTGCCATTGGCGCTCACCCGCATCGTGACCGGCTCGGTCAGCACCTTGCGCGGCTCGAACGTGTCAAGCGTGACGGTCCACCGTCCATTGCCGACCGGAATGGCGTAGGAGAAACTGTCGCCTTCCCGCCAATAGTCATAGAGGGCGGGAATCGACGCATCGACTGTGCGCGGCGCCATCAGCCGCTGGCCGCCAAAGCCGCCCATGTTGAGTACGACAGGGATGCCCCCGGTCACGAAATCGTCGGAGCCGTAGCGCTGCCCGGCAATGACGCTGCTACCCAGATCACCGGCATTGACGAACATGCCCTTCGCCGGGTCTGGCCCGTTCCAGTTCGCTTCGTCACTGACCCGCGCGCCGTTGAATTCGGCGGACGCGACGATCCTGTTGTCGCCGGGGCGCAGGATCACATGCGGCCACAGGCAGATGCCGTCGGTGCAGGACGCTGTGCCGACAAGGCTGCCGTTCAGGATCAGCTCGGCTTTCGCAGCGTTGCTATAGGCCTTGATCGTGATGTCACGATAGGCACGCTCGGTATAGCGTTTCTGGGTCAGGTGCAGCGTCGGCTTCGACGACCATTGCGCCTTGTAAAAATAGAAGGCGTCCTTGCGCTCCTTCCGGTCCGCCGTCACCAGCCCTTTATTGTTGATGTCGATGGAATCGCCTTCCTTGCGCAGGTCGCTGGCAAAATCGAACATGTTCCAGACCCAGCTGGCAAAGACGAACGGACGCTGCCGGATCGCGGCCCAATTTTCCTCATGATACCAGCTTTGATACTCCTCCGGGTGCGGGGAACCGGTGAAGTTGAGGTAGCCGTCCGCGACATTGTCCGAATGCTGGCTGGTCGCACCGCCCGCCCCATATTCGGACAGCGATATTGGCAGCTTTGGGTGCTTGGCGTGCAATACGTCCAGCTGCCCGCCCAATTGCTCGCGGGCCTTGCGCGGCTGGGGATAATACCAGCCATAATAGCGATTATAGCCTATCAGGTCCGCCGTCCCCGCCAGCTTTTCGCCCGCCGTCTTGACCAGGCTCAGACCCTCGCAACAGTCGGCGAAGATCGTCGGGCGGAACGGATCCTCGGCCTTGGCGATCACGTTCAAATGTTGCAGCAGCGCCAGCGGCTTCATCGGCTCCTTGCCGACGCCAAAGCCCTTGGCGGAATCCACTTCATTGCCGATCGACCACATCATGACCGAAGGATGATTATATTTCTGGCGGATCAGTTCGCGCAATTGCTGTTCGGCATTGGCCCATAGTTCGGGCGATCCCTGGCCCCCGGTGACGCTCGGCGATGTGACATAGGGCAGTTCCGCCCACACGACCATGCCCGCACGATCGGCCTCGTCGCTCCATTCGTCGGCCTGCTGATAATGGGCCTCGCGGATCGTGTTCGCGCCCATGTCCACGGCCATCGCCATATCCTGCGCATGGTCCGCCCTAGTCAACGCCCAGCCCACATCGGGCCGGTCCTGGTGCCGGGACACGCCATGCAGCGCCACATGCTTGCCGTTCAGGAAAAAGCCCCGGTCCGGGTCGATACGGAAATCACGAATGCCCAGTGGCTGGACCACGCTGTCTATAGGCCGCCCCTTGTCGACCAGTTCGGCGCGCACGGAATAGAGATAGGGATCGGCGGTTCCGTTCCACAAATGGGGCGATGGCACCACCATGTCGACGGCTTGCTCACTCGCACCTTTGATGATCCTGACCGGCCTTTCCGAACGGGCGATCGCTTTGCCGTCGGCATCCGCGATCGTTGTCACCAACGTCAATCGCCGATTGCCAACGGCCGAACTACGCAGCCGCGCCAGCACATGAACCGTCGCCTTGTCCGCGGCGATCGCGCTGGTGCGGGCATAAAGGCCGGGGCCGCCAAAATCGAGCGGATCGAAACTGACATCGGGCAGGGTCAGCAGCGACGCCGCGCGATACATGCCGCCATGGACGAAAAAATCTCCGGCCAGAGGCAACGTCTCGGCTGTGCTGGCCCCCGCCACCGGCTTGCTGTTATCGGCGCGGACCGCGATCAGATTATCGACACCCGGCTTCCATTGCTGCGTCACGTCCAGCCGAAAGCGGGCGAACCCGCCCTTATGCGTGCCGACATGCACGCCATTCACCCAGATGTCGGCAATCTTGCTGACCGCGCCGAAGTCCAGATAATAGCGCTGCGGCCCGGTTCCCGCCGATGGCGCACGCATCGTCAGCCGATACCAGCCAATGCCCTGCCGGTTGTCCGTGCCGGGCGCGCGTTCAGTGCCATAGCTGCCCAGCCGGTTCCAGCTGTGGGGCACCGACACGCTGTCCCAGCTGCTATCGTCGAAGCCGGGCGCAGCGGGCGCATCGCCCGTCTCGCCAAACCGGAATCGCCAGCCCGATCCAAGGGTCATCGACTGGCGACCGGCGGTTTCCGTTTGCGCCATATCCGCTGGCGGCAATCCGGCTTGTGCAGCCATCGGGGCAGCCAGAGCCAGCAGGCTCGCCACGGTGAGATACAGCTTCATCGACACCCTCAATCCTATTGCAGTCCTTGCCTATAATGTGATGCAGGCAAACCGGTTTGCTGTCTTGTCGGACAAACGGCTGCCTGCACCACTATCGCTACCGCGATGCTGTCCGGGCGCGTTAAGTCCGCTTATCGCGACCCGAAGGCAAAGCGCAGATTGACGCCAAACTCCTGCGGTGCCGTCAACGACCCGCCGGTGTAGCTGCTGGTGGCCGACGCGCCCGTCGGGCCGGTCAGAACCGGTGCACCATTGGCAAACTGCCCCGCAAAGCCAAGCTGCTGGTAGGAGGTGAACAACGGGTTGGTCCGCGAAATCACCCGCGTCGTGTTAAAGACATTCTTGGCAAAGAAGGACATTTCCCACATCCCGTCATGGCCACGAACCCCGGCGTAGAGGTTCAGCAGGCCATAGGAGCTGACATTGTCGAACGGGTTGGTCGGGTCCCCCTGCGACTTGCCATTATAGGAGAATAACCCACGCAAATAGCCGTCCGTCGCGCTTGAAACCGGGATGCGATATTCCGACTGGATCGACGCGCTGAACGGCGGCAGGAAAGCCGACCGGTCGTTGGACCGGCAGGTGGACAGATTGTTCGCACCGACTGCCGCCTGTAACGCGGCCAGGCTGGGCGTGCCGGTCGTCACATCGGGAATGCCGTCGCCATTAATGTCGTTGCACGCAATCACGCCATTTTTGATCTTGCCCAGCGAATAGCTGGCCGCGACGCCGACATTCAGGCGGCTGCCGATTGCGGCCTGAAGATCGGCCTCAATGCCATTGACCTCGACTGGCACGGGGGCGACGAAATTAAACTGGCCGACCTGCTGGCTCAGCCCCGTCACCGCACCCGAAGCGTTGGTCACCGCGACTGTGTTGACATAGAAAATGCCGGTCGGCGACCTGTAGGGGAAATTTTGGAATTTCTGATGATAGGCGCTCAGGTTGAATTGCGCCCGTCCACCAAACAGGTTGCTCTTGAAACCCAGTTCATAGGATTTGGAGCTTTCCGGCGGGACATTGACGAAGGATTTTTCCAGTGCAGACGGGGCCAGATTGAAATCGCCGATCGCCGTCAGGCCAGGCCGCCAGGAACTGCCGGTGCTGGCATAGACCATGAAGTCGGGCGTGAAATTATGCTTCACTGACGCGGCATAGATCAGCTTGCCTTCGTCCCGATCCTGCGCATCGACGACGCGGCCATTGACACTGAAACCGCCAACAAATCTGTAGTCGATCCGCCTTAACCCGCCTGCAATCTCGGTATTCTTGCCGATATGGGCGGTCAGATTGCCGAAAAAGGACTGTTCATGTTCCCTGGTCGGCCGGACGATCGGGGTGTTGACGATCTGGGCAACGCCGCCGCCAAATGCCAGCGGCAGGCGGACCACCGTCGGCGTCGTCAGGTTGGTCTGCGAGCTATTCTTGTAATCAAAGGCACCAATGACATAGTCGAGGAAGCCGAACAGCCGTTCTTCATTCTGCAAACGGACTTCATGGGATGTCGATTTGGCGCGGGTGTTGGCGACCTGATCGACGATCCGGCCGGGAAAGAAGATCGCGTCGTCGACATTATCGCGCGAAAACAGGTTCTGGGTATAATGTTGGCCCTGATAGACCAGGCGTTGCCCCATTTGTGCGGCCTCGGCCTGCCAGTTGTAGATATTGAACCGCTGGCGGACCGGACGGGGCCGTTGCTGCAATGACAGGCGATCTTCGGCGGTGATCAGAACCGGGCTGGGTGGGGCGGCCGGATTGGCCTCGCTGAACGAAATCGCCTGATCATAGCTGATCGCGTTGCGCTTGATATATTGATATGTGCCTTCAAACCGCAGCCAGTCGAGCGGCGTCGCCAGCGCCGACAGACGCCCGCTGGTCGTGGTTGAACGCGGATCGGGATTGTTGGCAGCGCGCACCCGGTCGCCCTCATTCTCGTCCCACACGCCCGCCGCGCGCAGGCCCAATATGCCCTCGATCACCGGCACATTGACGGCCCCCTTCGCATTCATCGTGCCGATGTCGTTCGCGGTCAGATCGACAAAGCCGCCATATTGGAACAGGTCCGGCTTTTTCGACGTCATCGTGATCGACCCGGACGGCGCCGCGCGTCCGCGCAACGTCCCCTGTGGACCGCGCTGGACCTCGATCTGGCCGATGTCATACATTTGCTGCAAAATGACGCCTGCCGTGATCGGCGCGTCGTTGAAGTAAAATTCGACAGTCGGATTATTGCCGCTGGCATTCAGGTCGAAATTGACCCCGCGCAGCTTCGCGTTCGCGCCGATGCCATTGGCGTTGGAGGATAGTTCAAGGCCGGGAACCAGTGATTGGACATCGCTGAAGCTGCGCAGGTTGAGCTTGTCGATCTGTGCCGAGGTCACGGCGTTGACGACGGCCGGCACATCCTGCAACCCTTCGTCGCGACGACGGGCCTGAACAATGATGTCCGCCATGGATGTTTGGGCCGGGCTGCTGTTGCTGTCGTCTGTCGGGACGGTTTGCGCCCATAGTGGCGCACTGATCAGCATCGCACTCAAACTGACGCCGCGGCGCATGGCTTGCATAGCTTTCATGGAACAATCCCCTCCGATTTCGACGAGCTATTGCCGCTCGTTTCCTGTAATTTTCTGCCTCGGCCGACTCAGACAGGCTCTTGTCCAGCCCTCAATCTATGCGACTATATATCGCATAAGTCGTCGCCGTTGCGCTTGTCAAGCCGCCCGGCCCCTGCGGCCATGACTGGCTTGACCAAAGCCCAAATAACCGCCTATGCGATACATGATCGCATAAATCGCGCATGAAGCAGACTATGTCCAACTCACTGTCGGAAATGACGGCTGGGCGGTGGGACAGGCCAAGGAGAGGCTGGATGAAGCATCGGACCGGATGGATCGGCGCGCTCGCCATCGCCAGCGCATCAATGTTCGGGCTGAGCGCCCAGATCGTCGTCGCCACGCCTTCGGACGACCCCTTGCGCACCGGGTTTGAAACCCCGCCGCAGGACGCCAGGCCGCGCCTTTGGTGGCACTGGATGGGCGGCAACATATCTGCCGAAGGGGCCAGGCTGGACCTGGAATGGATGCAGCGCATCGGCATTGGCGGGGTCCATGCCTTTTCGGGCGGCAAGCTCCCGACGCCCGCCGTCGTCAAACCGCCAAAGCCCTTCATGTCCGCCGAGTGGCAAGCCATATTCCGCCAGTCGCTGGGTCAGGCGCATGACGCAGGCTTTGAATTCGGCATCGCCGCCTCGCCCGGCTGGAGCGAGACTGGCGGACCATGGGTCGCACCCGCCGATGGCATGAAGAAATATGTCTGGAGCGAGACGCTGGTCACCGGCGGCAAGCCCTTTACCGGCCAGCTTGCCCTGCCGCCGTCGGCCACCGGGCCGTTTCAGGATGTCGGCAAGGGCGCTGCCGGGCCGCGCAGCTATGGCGACACGGCGGTCATCGCCTTCCCGACACCAGCGCCCGAACGCGATGTGCCGCCGCCGGCCTGGACACGCATTCCGTCGGACGCCACATCTGGAGCCGTCCCGTTACCGGCCTCGCCAGCGGCGCTCGACCTGCCGCTCGACGCACAAATGGGCGTCACTTTGGTCGCATCCTATTCTCGTCCGGTGCAACTGGGTGCCATCTCGATCGGCATGAAGAATAATGCCCAGGCGATGATTGAGGTCGATCAGGGGGATGGCCAATGGCGCACCATCGCCCGCGCTCTGATCGAAGCGTCCAATGACCAGTTCATCCATCCAGCGCCACAGGAAACTATCGCTTTCCCGCCCGTCGTCGCCCGTCAGCTCAGGCTGCGCCTGTTGCCGGTGACGTTGCCATCGCGCGCCTCGCTGGATCGCTTCCTGCCCAAGCCCCGGCTGGATGCCGTGTCGGTCACCCGACTGGCGCTGCACAGCGGCGCGCGGATCAACGGCATCGAAGCCAAGGCCGGTTTTCAATCGACCATACCCCAGGAAGCAGCCTCACCCGCGCCGGTCGCGGCGAAGGATGCCATCCCCCGCAGTTGGGTCGTCAATCTGACCGCCCGGCTGCGGCCCGACGGATCGCTCGACTGGACGCCTCCGCCGGGCCAATGGACCGTCCTGCGAATGGGATGGTCGCTCACCGGTGCGGTCAATGCGCCCGCCGAACCCGGCGCGACCGGGCTGGAGGTCGACAAGCTCGATCCCGCAGCGGTGGGCCGTTATCTGGACCATTATCTGGGGCTTTACGATCGGGCCAGCGACGGACGGATCGGCGCGGCGGGCATAGGGTCGATGCTGACCGACAGTTGGGAGGCTGGCGTCCAGAACTGGACGCCCAAAATCCTGACCGAATTTCAGGCGCGCCGCGGCTATGATCCCGCCCCTTTCCTGCCCGTCCTGACGGGTCGGGTGGTCGGCAGCAGCGCGCTGTCGGAAGCCTTCCTGTTCGATTTCCGGCGAACGCTCAAGGATATGGTCGCCGACAATCATCATGCGGTGCTGGCGCGGACGCTCCATGCGCGCGGCATGACCTATTATTCCGAAGCGCAGGGCGATTTTCCCCGCGCCATCGTCGATGGCATGGCGCTCAAGGCGCGGGCCGATATCCCGACCGCCGAATATTGGTATCGTCCTTTCGCCACCGCGCCCGGCCAGCCGCCGCTTGCCGCCGACCTTAAGGAGAGCGCATCGGTCGCGCATCTCTATGGCAAGAAATTCGCCGCAGCCGAAGCGCTGACCGTGGCCGCCATTCAGGATCCTTGGGCTTTCTCGCCAGCAATGCTGCGCCCGGTCGCCGACCGGATATTCGCCAGCGGCATCAATCGCCTGCTGCTGCATGAATCGCATCACCAACCGCTGGTGGACGCAAAGCCGGGCCTGTCGCTCTTCATCTTCGGCCAGTTCTTCAACCGCAACGACACATGGGCGGAGCAGGCCGGACCATGGGTCACCTATCTCGCCCGCACATCCTATATGCTCCAGCAGGGGCGCCCGATCGCGGACATCGCCTATTTCTATGGCGAGGAACGCAGCCTGACCGAACAGTATCTCGATCGGCTGGAAAGCGACATTCCGGCAGGGTTCGACTTTGACTATGTCAATGCCGAAGCGCTGGTGAACCTGCTCTCTGTCCGCAATGGCCGGATCGTCACGCCCAGCGGCATGGACTATCGCCTCCTCTACATACCCGATCGCATCCAGCGCTTCACTGTGCCCACGCTCAGGAAGATCGAGCAATTGGTGGCGCAAGGCGCGACCGTCGTGGCGCGCCGCCCGATCGGCGGTCTGGGCGTGCTAAGCCCCGACAGCGCGATCGAAAAAATCGCCAATCGCCTTTGGGGACCGCGTGACCGCCCGCGATCGGCAAGGCGCGTATATGCCAGCATCGCCGAGGCAACCGCGCAGCAGTCTATCACCCCCGATGTCATGTTCGAGGATGCTCAAGCGGCGAAAGACATGCTCTGGCTGCACCGCAAAGCTGGCGACACCGACCTCCATTTCCTGAGCAATCAGAGCGACAAGCCGGTAAGCCTCTGGGCCAGCTTCCGCACTGACGGTCGCGCGCCAGAGCTTTGGAACGCCGACACCGGAACGAGCGCACCGGTCAGTTTCCGCCGGGCATCGGGTCGCACCAGCGTGCAGATCAAACTGAATGGCCATGAATCCGGCTTCCTGGTGTTCCAGCGCCCCACCGCGCAACCTGCATGGACAGCCCCCGAACCGGTCGAAACAATATTGGCGACCATGAATGACAATTGGCAATTGTCATTCGAACAGGGCCGCGGTGCGCCCGATCAAGCCCATTTCGACCGGCTGATCTCCTGGCCGGACTCAGCCGACCCCGGCATCAAATATTATTCCGGCAGCGCCATCTACCGCCGTGATTTTGATATGGCGCCCTCCTGGTTGCTGGCTGGGCGACGGGTCACGCTCGACCTGGGCCGGGTGCATGACATTGCGACCGTCATCGTCAACGGCGTTCCATTCACGCCTTCATGGCATTCCCCTTATCGCATCGACATCGGCAAGGCGCTCAAACCCGGCAACAACCGGCTGGAAGTACGTGTCGTCAATCTGTGGCCCAACCGCCTGATCGGCGACAAGCAGCCGGGCGCAAAGCCCGTCGCCTTCGCGCCGTCATCCCCCTACAAGCCGGACTCGCCATTATTGCCGTCGGGATTGCTGGGATCGGTCCGCCTGGTCGGGGTGGATGACCGGTAGGATGCGCGTCAAAATCGAAAGCTCAGCCAGGTCGCCAGGAAGGCGGAGTTGCGATAACCGGCCGCCTTCAACACTTGCTGCGCCTGCAAATATTCGGCCCGTGTCGTCAGGGTCAGCCGCGGCGAGATGGAATAGACGATCTGCGCCCGCGCGAGCTGCGCCACGGCTTTGCCCGGCACCGGTTCGGTGCCGACATAAGGTGAATAATTGGCACGATAGACGGCATCACGCGCATCGTCGCGCCAGCTGAACTGATATTCCAGGCTGGCCCGCACACCCTTGATCGGCTGGAACGAGATATTGGGCGCGACTGCGATCAAATTGGTGGCGGTCAGGAACAGGCCGTAGCTGAAATAGATATTATTGCCGAACGGCGCATAGGCGTTGCGCAACGTGCCATCATCATAACCACCCCCGCCGCTGCCATAATCGACATGGACGCCGATGCGCGGCGCGCTCTTGTCCGCGCCCAGACGGACCGTTTGCGCGGCAAAGGCCTGCCAGGCGCGGATCGGACGGTCGTTGAACTGGCCATATTGGTGGACCAGCGTCCAGTCGAGCGCGACCGGCCCGACATCGCCCCACAGCCGCGCCCCTGCATAATAGCGCACCGCTGGCGACACGACGCCGCCCCAAGTCCCCACGCGATTGCGCCGCCGCCAGAAGAAAGGGTCGAAATAGAGGCTCGATCCGCCCAGCCAATGGGTCGGCAGCACGAAGCCCGCCGACACGCCGCTGAACCGCCGGTTCTTGTCCGGCACATCGTCGCCCAGACCGCCATTGCCCAGATCCGTCGTCTCGAAATCGAACAGGGTTGCGCGCATCGTAGGGGTCCGCGCCCAGGCGCGGGTGCCGTTCAGGACGAAGCGGATGGTGTTATTGTCGCGCTGGGAGATGAGCAGGTTGGGACCGTCGGTGAACTCCTGCCTTCCATAACGTATGCCCAGATCGACGTCGCCCACGCGCCCCTTGGCCTCGGCAAAATATTGCTGGCGAACGAAGCTGTTGCGCAATGACCCGGACGGGGTGTCGATATTCTTGCCCGATAACTGGCCATGGGCAATTTCGCCATAGAAGCGCAGATGATCCCCGATATGCAGGTCCGCACCGCCGACCAGGCGCACGATGTCCTGCCGCTGTTCCGGCCCTTCGATCAGTTGGGGATTGCTGGTCAGGTTCATGCGCAATCGCGCTTCACCGCTCAGCGTCAGATAGATGTCGCCATCCTCATCGAGCGGCAGATATTTCAGGCGGTCGAGGAAATCATCGCGCTTCGCCGGGTCGCGATAGGTGCTCCAGTCCTCCGCCCAGCGAGACAGGTTATAGCCTTTGGTCGTCGCGCCATCGCCTTGCGCGGCGGCGGGATAGGTTTCAGGCGCGGCAGTCTGGGCCGCTACCGGCATCGCCCAGGCGAGCGCCAACGCGCCGCATAGCAGGCGGGTCATGGACATGATTTTGGAACCAATCTGTCAAGGGAAGGCGGCCGTCAACCGGCGCAGGCCTTCCTGAAAAACGTCAGGCGGCGGTCAGCACGGCGTGCGGGGATGCTTCGACAAGCTCCAGTGCGGGCAGCCGCCCGTCGAGCGCGGCGTTGAGCTTCTCTCGGTCCAGTCCGCCTTCCCAGCGGGCGACGACGATGGTGGCCACCGCATTGCCGATGAAGTTGGTGAGGCTGCGGCATTCGCTCATGAACCGGTCCACGCCCAGGATCAGGGCCATGCCCGCCAGCGGCACCGTCGGCACGATCGACAATGTGGCGGCCAGCGTGATGAAGCCCGCACCAGTCACGCCCGCCGCGCCCTTGGATGACAGCATCGCGACGCCCAGCAGCAGCAATTCCTGCCCCAGCGTCAGCTCAACCCCGGTCGCCTGCGCAATGAACAGGGCCGCCAGCGTCATATAAATGTTGGTGCCGTCCAGGTTGAAGCTGTAGCCGGTCGGAACGACCAGCCCGACGATGGACTTCTCGCAACCCGCCCGCTCCATCTTTTCAATGAGGTTGGGCAGCGCGGCTTCGGACGATGATGTCCCCAACACCAGCAGCAATTCGGCCTTGAGGTAACGCAGCAGCTTGAAGATGGAAAAGCCGGTCAACCGTGCGACGCTCCCCAGCACCACGACCACGAATAGCAAGGATGTGAGGTAGAAGGTTGCCACTAGCGCGCCGAGATTGGCGAGGCTGCCAACACCATATTTGCCGATGGTGAAGGCTATCGCCCCGAACGCGCCGATGGGGGCCGCGCGCATCAGGATCGACACCAGTTTGAAGACGATCAGGCTGAGCCGCTCCATGAAGCGGATCACGGGCGCTGCGGGTTCGCCGACCATGCTGATGGCGATGCCGAACAGGATCGCGATCAGCAGGATTTGCAATATGTTGCCGTCGGTGAAGGCGCTGACCAGCGTGGTGGGTATGACGCCGAGCAGGAAGCCGGTCAGCGTCGATTCATGCGCCTTGGCGGCATAGTCGGCGACCGCGCCGCCATCCAGCGTGGCGGGATCGATATTCATGCCCGCGCCCGGCTGGACGATATTGGCGACGATCAGGCCGACGACCAGCGCCAGGGTGGAGAAGGTCAGGAAATAGGCGAAGGCCTTGCCCGCCACCCGGCCGACCGACCCCAATTCCTTCATGCCCGCTATGCCGGTGACGATGGTGAGGAAGATGACCGGGGCGATGATCATTTTGACCAGCTTGATGAAGCCATCGCCCAGCGGCTTCATCGCTTCGCCATAAGCGGGCCAGACATGACCGAGCAGCGCGCCTAGGATGATCGCGACAATGACCTGGACATAGAGTTGGGAGGCGAGACCTTTGCGCACAGGGGGCGGGGAGGCTGGCGGAAAACTCTGTTTGATCATGGCACTTGCTCCATCTCCATAGCCGCCGCTGGCTCAGTCTTTGCGGCAGGGTGATGGTGCGGTGGAATTATGATGGTGCCAAATATCGACTGCATTTAATATCAACATTCTGATATAAAATGATAATCGTGCAGGATCATACCCCTGCGTCGCCTGCCTCTATGCGGATTTCCACATCGCCATGACCAGGATTGTGTGATAATCCACACAATATGAGCCGCTTCGCTTCCCTGCCGGATTGGACCCGACGCCTTGCGCCGCTGCTGGTAGCCATCGCCTTGATCGTCGCCGCGTCGGCCCTGTTTGCCGACCGCTATCATCACAGCTTGCGCGCCCAGGCGATCAGCACGGAGCGCAACGAGACCACGCAGCAGACCCGCGCCGTGCTGCGCCTGCTCGAATCGGAGTTGCAGAAGTTCCGCCTGCTGCCTGTTGTGCTCAGCGAATATCCCGATCTGCGCGCGGCGCTGCGATCGGGGCGGGTGGACATGGCGCTCAATGACAAGCTGGCCGTGCTGAAGGCCAAGACCGGCGCGGGCGCCATCTTTGCGCTGGATCGCCACGGCCGGACGATCGCGGCGTCGAATGCGCGCCTGCCCGACAGTTTCGTGGGCCAGGATTACAGCTTCCGCCCCTATTATCGCCTCGGCTGGACCAAGGGCGGCGGCGAATATTTCGCGCTCGGCACGGTCAGCCATCGTCCCGGCCTCTATCTGTCCCGCCGGATCGAGAGCGGCGACGGCCCGATCGGCGTGATCGTGATCAAGGTGGAGTTTGACGCGATCGAGCGGACCTGGCGGGACCGGCGCGCGCTCAGTTTCGTGGCCGACGCCAATGGCGTCCTGCTGCTCAGCAGCGACCCCGCGCTGCGCTTTCGCGCGTTGCGGGCGATCGATCCGGCGCGCAAGGCGCAGATCAAGCAGGCGCTGCAATTTGGCGGCGCACCGCTGACGCCGCTGGGCATCGCAATCAGTCCAGATGGGCTGACCCGGATGCGCGACGGGTCGCAGGCAATGACGGCAATCCTGCCCGTGCCGGTGGCTGGTTGGCGGCTTTATCATATCGAGCCGCTGGACAATGCGCTGCAGGCGACCCGACAGCGGGCCAATATCGCAGTATTTCTGTTCATCATGTTGCTGTCTTTGCTGCTCGCCGGACTTGGCTGGGCGATCGTGCGGCGACGGCGGGCGCATGAAGCGCGGGCCATATTGGAGCGGGAGGTGGCGTTGCGCACCGCCGATCTGGCGCGGGAAATGGATGCTCGTGCCACCGCCGACCAGCGCTATCGCCAGGCGCGCGAGGAACTGGCCCATGCCAATCGCCTGGGCACGCTGGGCACGATTTCGGCTGGCGTCGCCCATGAAATCAACCAGCCTGTCGCCACCATCCGCACCTTTGCCGAAAATGCCTCCGCCTTTCTGGATCGCGCGCAGCCGCAGCAGGCGGCCACCAATTTGCGCGAAATCGTGGCGATGACCGACCGGATCGGCAGCATCACCGCGCAATTGCGTCGCTATGCCCGGCGCGGCGTCGGCGCGATCGGCCCGGTGTCGCTGGCACGGGCGATTGATGGCGTGCGCCTGCTGGTGGGTGACCAGTATCGCAGCGCCGGGGTGACGTTGTCGCTGCCGACGCCCGATCCTGACCTGAATGTCCGGGCAGGGCGTGTCCGGCTGGAACAGGTATTGGTCAACCTGCTGACCAACGCGCTGGAGGCGGTGCGCGACCGGCCCGATCCCTGGGTCAGGGTCGATTTGACGCAATCGGACGGGCGCGTCATCCTTGACGTGCGCGACAGTGGTGCAGGAGTTGATCCCGCCGTCGCCGACCAGCTGTTCATGCCCTTTGCCACCACCAAGACGGGCGGGCTTGGCCTTGGTCTCCACATCGCCCGCGACATCATGGTGGAGTTTGGCGGCACGCTCGACCATGTGGCCAGCGACGACCACACCTTGTTCCGCATGACATTGGATGCCGTATGACCGAGATGCCGATCCTGCTGGTCGATGACGATCATGCGCTGCGGAGTGCCTTGGTGCAGTCCTTCCAGCTAGCGGACATGGCGGTCGAGGCCTTTGCCGATGGCGCGTCGGCGCTGGCGCGGATCGACGCGGGCTTTGGCGGCGCGATCATATCGGACATTCGGATGCCGCGCATGGACGGGATGGACGTATTGAAGCGGGTTGCGGCGATCGATCATGAAATCCCGGTGATCCTGATGACGGGGCATGGCGATGTGCCGATGGCGGTCGCAGCACTCAAGACCGGGGCGTTCGATTTCATCGCCAAGCCCTTTGCTACCGACCATCTGGTCGCCTCAGCCCGCCGGGCGCTGGAGATGCGGCGGCTGGTGCTGGACAATCGGCGTTTGCGCGCAGCGGCCGACGAAAGCGCGGGCGGCGAACCGCTGATCGGCGAAACCCCGGCCATGGTCCGCCTGCGTGAAAATATGCGCCAAGTCGCCGACGCTGATGTCGACATATTGATTGAGGGGGAAACCGGCACCGGCAAGGAACTGGTCGCGACCCTGCTGCATCGTTGGAGCCGCAGGCGCGGTCGTCCCTTTGTCGCGATCAACTGCGCTGCGCTGCCCGATGCGATTGCGGAGGTCGATCTGTTCGGACAGGAAAGCGGGCGCGCCGCCCACAACCGCACGAGCCAACCCGGCAGGATTGCCCGCGCCAACAAGGGGTCGCTCTTTCTGGACGAGATAGAGAGTAGCCCGGCCTGGTTGCAGGGCGCGTTGCTGCGCGTGCTGGAGGAACGGGAAATATTGCCGGTCGGGGCGGAGCAGCCCCAGGCGGTGGATCTGCGCGTGATCGCCGCGACCAAGCCGGGGATAGAGGCCAGCGTCGCCCAAGGGCGGTTTCGCGCTGATCTTCTCTATCGGCTCGACATGGTCCGCCTGCGCATTCCGCCGCTGCGCGAACGGCGCGCCGACATTTCATTACTATTTGGTTATCTATTGCATCAGGCAGCCGACCAGATGAAGCGTGACGTTCCCCGCATCGGCCCGGATATTCAGGCCTATCTGTCCGATCATGACTGGCCCGGCAATGTGCGCGAACTGACCAATTTTGCCAAGCGCACCGTATTGGGGATGCAGGCGGATGGCGCGGGGGAAGGGGGTGCGCTGTCCCTCGCCCAGCAGGTCGAACGCTTCGAGGCGGGCGTGATCCGGCAGGTGCTGGAGCGGGTCGGGGGCGACGCGCGGTCGGCCATGGCCGAACTGCATCTGCCGCGCAAAACCTTCTACGATAAGCTCAATCGCCACGGGATAGAGATTGACCGATACCGGCGGTGAGCTGTTCAAAGGAGTAAGCGCTTTTTTGCAACGATCCGTGCAAGTCATTCTATTGGATCGGTAGGGCAGGATCGGCCTAAAGGGGGCCATGGTCCGCGTTTCCAAGCCTTCCTTCCTGCCCGACCCGTTTCTGCTGTGCCTGATTGCGACGGTGGCAGCCGCGTCGTTCGTTCCGGTGCGCGGTGCGGCGATCCCTTGGGTCGAGGCGGCGACGGACTTCGCGATTGCGTTGCTTTTTTTCCTGCACGGGGCAAAATTGTCGCGCGCGGCGGTGCTTGCGGGCGCTGGCAACTGGCGGCTGCACCTTTATGTGCTGGCCTCGACCTATGTTCTCTTTCCTGCCATCGGCTTGAGCTTGGTTGCCCTGATGCGTGGCCATGGGGATGGCCTGCTGCTGACCGGCCTGCTCTATCTGAGCCTGCTGCCATCGACGGTTCAGTCCTCGATCGCCTTTACTGCGATTGCTGGGGGCAATGTCGCGGCGGCGGTGTGCAGCGCGTCCCTGTCCAATATCGTCGGGATCATCCTGACGCCGCTTCTGGTCGGCCTGTTCATGGCGGTGGACGGCGGGGGTAGCGGCTTTTCCTGGCACTCGGTGCAGTCGATCGCGCTGCAACTGCTCGTTCCCTTCCTGGCGGGCCACTTGCTGCGGCCATGGATCGGCGCGTTCATCGACCGCCACAAGAAGATATTGATGCCGGTCGATCGCGGGTCGATCCTGCTGGTCGTTTATACAGCGTTCAGCGCCGCCGTGGTGGGCGGCATCTGGTCGCAGGTCGGGATTGCCGACCTGTTGCTCCTGCTGCTGCTCAGCCTGGTGATGCTGATCATCGTGATGGGCGCGAATCTTGGCCTTGCGCGCCTTGTCGGCCTGCCGCGCGCGGACATGATCGTTTTGCTCTTCTGCGGGTCGAAGAAGAGCCTGGTGTCGGGCGTGCCGATGGCGGGCGCGCTATTCCCGGCGGCGCAAGTCGGCGTCATCATCCTGCCGCTGATGATCTTCCACCAGATTCAGCTTTTCCTCTGCGCCGCGCTGGCGAGCCGCTTCGCGCGACAGGGCACAACGCCCCAGCGCCCGCCGCTGCCGCGCACCGTGGCAGAGGTTGAAAGCGCAGCGCAGAAGCGGGGCCTGACCATAGCTGAACCCTGCATGGCGGGCGTCACCGCCAACCTGGCCCTGCTGGATCGTCATGCCGACACGCTGTTTGCGACGGAAAAATCGTGAAGCAGGCCGTCGAGATCGCCGCCGCTGTCCGGTCGGGGCAGACCAGCGCCATGGCCGTGCTGGAGCAATGCCTTGCCGGATTGGCGGCAGAGGGCGGGAGACTGGTCGCGGTGACGCGCATCTTGGCCGACCGGGCGCGTTCGGAGGCTACTGCGGTCGATGCCGCCATTCGCGCGGGGCGTGATCCGGGGCCGCTGGCGGGCGTGCCCTATGGCGTCAAGGATCTGTTCGATGTGCGCGGGCTGCCGACGACCGCAGGGTCCAGCCTCTATGCCGATGCGCCAGCCGCGCAAGGCGACGCCGACGCTATCAGCCGCCTGCACGCTGCCGGTGCGGTGCTGGTCGCGACGCTCAACATGGACGAGTTCGCCTATGGCTTTGCGACGATCAACGCCCGGCACGGCACGACGCGCAATCCCCATGATCTTGAGCGGCTGGCCGGTGGATCATCGGGCGGATCGGCGGCTGTGGTGGCGGCAGGGCTGCTGCCTTTCTCGCTTGGCTCCGATACCAATGGATCGATCCGTGTCCCCGCCAGCCTGACCGGCATTTACGGTATCAAGCCCAGCCACGGCGCGCTGCCGATGGGTGGGGTATTTCCCTTTGCCGACAGTTTCGACGATATCGGTCCCCTCACCCTGTCAGTTGCGGACATGGAGTGTATCTGGGATGTCCTGGCCGGAACGCAAACAGCCGCCAGCGATCCGATCCGCGTTGCCCGGCTGGGGGGACGCTTCCGCGACAATGTCGATCCCGACCAGATCGCCGCGATGGACGCCATCGCGCCTGACGCGCCGCTGATCGAACTGCCCGACATCGCCCGTGCGCGGTCTGCCGCCTTTCTGATCACCGCCGCAGAAGGGGGCAGGCTGCATCGTGAGGCGCTCAGTCGTGACGCGATGGCGTTTGACCCCGCGACCCGCGACCGGCTGATTGCAGGCGCTCTACTGCCCGACGCGCTCTACGATGCGGCGCAGGCGTTTCGCGCGGACTATAAGCAACGCATCGTCGCCATCATGGCCAACCATGACGTGCTGCTGGCTCCCGCGACGCCCTGCGTCGCGCCGCTGATCGCCGATCCGCGCATCATGATCGACGGCGCGCTGTCGCCCGCCCGCGCGGATCTGGGCATCCATAGCCAGCCGATCAGCTTTACCGGCCTGCCCTCGCTCAGCGTGCCGCTGCGCCGACCGGGCCGCTTGCCGCTGGGGCTGCAACTGATCGGCAGGCCGGGGGGCGAAGCAACATTATTCCGCTTCGCTGCAACACTGGAATATAAGGGGCTGACCGGCGTAACATCGCCCGTCAAACAGGGGGACGCATTATGACGGATGTGGCGGTAAAGCCGGGGCCGGGGAGAGGGGCGGGGCGGCTCGAACGCTATTTCAGCCTGTCGGAACGGGGCACGTCGGCGCAAACGGAGGTGCTGGCAGGCTTCACCACCTTCCTGACCATGGCTTATATCGTGCTGGTCAATCCCGCGATTCTGGGTCAGGCGGGGATGCCGATCGCGGCGGTGGCGGCGGCGACCTGCTTTGCTGCTGCCTTTGGCTCCATCCTGATGGGGCTGGTCGCCAATACGCCGCTGGCGCTGGCACCGGGCATGGGCCTCAACGCCTATTTCAGCTTCACCGTGGTCCAGCAGATGGGCGTCCCCTGGCCGATCGCGCTGGGATGCGTGTTCATTTCCGGCATCGCCTTCCTGATCCTGACGCTGACCGGCGTGCGCCAGATGATCGTCGCGGCCATCCCGATGCATTTGTTCGCGGCGGTGGCGGGCGGCATCGGCCTATTCATCGGCTTTATCGGCCTGAAAAACGCAGGCATCGTCGTCGCCAATCCGGCGACCTTCGTGGCGCTGGGCGACTTGAAGGCACCCGGCGCAGCGCTCGCTTTGTTCGGCCTGCTGGTCATCGGCGTGCTGAGCGTCTGGAATATACGCGGCGCAATGCTGATCGGCATCGTCGCGACCACTTTTGTAGGATGGCTGTGCGGCCAGGTTGTCATCAGCCCCGAACCCTACAGCCTCGATGCGCTGACCGGCACCGCTTTCAAGCTTGACCTGTCCGGCGTGTTCGGCCTGACCGGCAGCCATGGGCTGGGCCTCCTCGAAATCCTCTTCG
This sequence comes from Sphingobium sp. FG125, assembly GCF_057809795.1. Classification (NCBI taxonomy): domain Bacteria; kingdom Pseudomonadati; phylum Pseudomonadota; class Alphaproteobacteria; order Sphingomonadales; family Sphingobiaceae; genus Sphingobium; species Sphingobium sp. FG125. The sequence continues at coordinate 150,070 of NZ_JBMDKQ010000002.1, read as the reverse complement.
TCTTTCTCTTCGTCGATTTGTTCGACAATATCGGCACGCTGGTCGCGGTCACCAAGCGCGCGGGGCTGATGGACAAGGCGGGGCGCATCCCCGGCCTCAACCGCATCCTCATCACCGATGCGGCCGCCACCATCGTCGGATCGGTGGCGGGCACCAGCACCGTCACTTCCTATGTCGAAAGCGCGGCGGGCGTGCAGGCGGGCGGGCGCACTGGGCTGACGGCGGTTGTCACCGGCATCCTGTTCCTGGCCACCATGTTCGTCGCCCCCTATGCGCAGATCGTCCCGCTGGCCGCCACCGCTCCCGCGCTCATCATCGTTGGCGGGTTGATGCTGCTGCCATTGACGGAAATAGAGTGGGAGGACCCGCTCTCGGCGATCCCTGCCTTCCTGACCGTGGCGATGATCCCGCTCACCTTCTCCATCGCCAATGGGCTGGCGTTCGGCATCACTGCCCATGCCATATTGAAGCTGCTGCGTGGCACCGCGACCAAAGCCGACTGGTTCCTGTTCCTGCTGGCCGCCCTGTTCGTCGTCCGCTTCATCTGGATGAGCGCGGCATGATGCGCACGCTCTGCCTTGCCCTGTGCGCGTTGCTGCTGCCGGTTCCGGCGCAGGCAAAGCCGCTCGACCGGACGCCGCGCACCGTGGTCATGACCGCCTTCGCGCCCGAATGGGATGCGCTGGCCCACACGATCGCCAAGCCCCGGACTTATAAGGTCAACGGCCTCACCTTCCTGACCGGCACCATGGCGGGCAAGCCCGTGCTGCTGATGCAGAGCGGCGTCAGCATGGTCAACGCCGCGATGAATACCCAATTGGTTCTGGATCGCTTTACCGTGAAGCGGATCGTCTTTTCGGGCATTGCGGGCGGGGTCGATCCGGCCCTGTCGATCGGCGACGTCATCGTCGCGGAGGATTGGGCGCAATATCTGGAAGTGTCCTTCGCGCGCCAGACGCAGCAGGGCTGGGTCGTGCCCGAACCCGTCGATGCCGATGCGCCGCCGCCTTTCGGCATGATGTTCCCGCGCGGGGTGCGGCTGGGCAATGCGACCGAAGCGCCGCGCCGCCAGTATCGGCAGTCGGTCGATCCGGCGTTGCTCGCGCTTGCCCGGAAAATCGCTCCCGGCCTGACCCTGCGTCGCTGCGTCGAGGGGCAGGCGACCGCCGCAAACTGCCTGGCCCATGAGCCAAAATTCGTGGTTGGCGGCACCGGCGTCAGCGCCGGTGTCTATGCCGACAATGCCGAATTTCGCGACTATCTGGCCAAGGCATGGCATGCGCGCGTCCTCGACATGGAAAGCGCCGCAGTGGTGCAGGTCGCCTATGCCAATCAGGTCCCTGCCATCGTGTTCCGCAGCCTGTCTGACCTCGCCGGAGGAGACGGGGGCGCGAACCAGATGACCACCTTCATGGCGCTGGCGTCGGTCAACAGCGCCGATGTCGTGCGCGCCTTTGTCGCCGCGCTGCCGGACTAGGATGATGACGCTATCCACCATCAGCGGCACGAACGGCATGGTCACCGCGCCCCATTTTCTGGCGGCGCAGGCGGGTTGCGACGTGCTGAAAGACGGCGGCAATGCGGTCGAGGCAGCCGTCGCCGTCGCCGCGACGCTGGCTGTCGTTTATCCGCACATGACCGGCATTGGCGGCGACAGTTTCTGGCTGGTGGCGGAGCCGGATGGCGCGATCCACAGCGTCCATGGCTGCGGCGGTGCGGCGGCGCGCGCCGACCTTGGCCTCTATGCCGGGCTGGACGCGGTGCCGACACGGGGACCACTTGCCGCCAACACGGTGGCAGGGACGCTGTCGGGCTGGGCGGCGATACTGGAAAGCGGCGGTGGTACCTTGCCCCTGTCCCGCCTGTTGCGCGACGCCATCCATCATGCCGAAAATGGCGTGGCCGTGACCAGCGGCGGGGCGGCCATCGCTACAGCCAAGGGAGCGGAGTTGCGCGTCCAGCCCGGCGCCTATGCCGCGATCTTCGAGCCGGAGCGCCGCCCCCTGTGCGAAGGCGATCTGCTGCGCCAGCCCGCGCTGGCCGCGACGCTGCGGATGATCGCAGACAATGGTCCCGCCGATTTCTACACCGGCGCGCTGGCCGATCTGATCGCGCAGGATCTGGCCGAACTGGGCAGCCCGGTCGGTCGCGACGATCTGGCCGCGCATCAGGCCACCCGCCCCACGCCGCTGACGACCCGCATCAAGGGCATCGACCTCTATAACAGCGCCCCGCCAACGCAGGGCTTCGCGTCCCTCATGATCCTCGCTCTGTTCGACCGGCTGCGCGCGACCCAGGCGGACAGCTTCGACCATGTCCATGGTCTGGTCGAGGCGACCAAGCAGGCCTTCCTGCTGCGCGACACCCATGTCGGCGATCCCGCCTTCCATGATTTCGATTATCAGGGATTGCTGGGCGATCCCGCTGCGCTGGACGCCATTGCCGCGTCAATCGACCCGGCGCGCGCCATGCCCTGGCCTCGCCCGTCGGCGCAGGGCGACACCTGCTGGTTCGCCGCCGCCGACCGGGAGGGCCGGGTGGTGAGCGCCATCCAGTCCACCTATCATGAGTTCGGATCGGGGCTGGTGCTGCCGCGGACCGGCATCACCTGGCAGAATCGGGGCAGCAGCTTTCGCCTCGCAGCGGACGGCTGGAACGCGCTCAAACCCGGTCGCAAACCCTTCCATACGCTCAACCCCGCGCTGGCCCGCTTCGACGATGGGCGGCTCATGGCCTATGGCACGATGGGGGGCGAAGGCCAGCCGCAGACCCAGGCCGCGCTCTTCACCCGTTACGCCCGCTTCGGCGTCGATCTCCAGCAAGCAATCAGCGCCCCGCGCTGGCTGCTCGGACGGACATGGGGCGAGGACAGCACGACATTGAAGCTGGAGGACGGGTTCGACGACACGCTCTATGCCGATCTTGCGGCGGCGGGCCATGATGTCGAGCGTGTCGGGCCACTGACCGCGATGATGGGCCATGCCGGTGTCATTGTCCGCCACGCCGATGGCCGCCTGGACGGCGCGACCGATCCGCGCAGCGACGGGCAGGTGGTGGCGTGGTGAGCGGCGGCGCAAGAGCGGTCGCGCGCTGCGACGCGCTGGGCATCGCACCCTTTAGCGATATGGAAGGCGGCCTCTATCGCGGCTATCTCACCCCGGCCTACACCGCCGCGCAGGATGCACTGGCCGGATGGATGGAGAAGGCAGGCATGACCATCCGCCGCGATGCTGCCGCCAACCTGATCGGTCGCTATGAAGGCGATTTGCCCGGCACACCGGCCTTGCTGATCGGCAGCCATCTCGACAGCGTGCGCGACGGCGGGCGCTATGACGGGCCGCTGGGTATCATGCTGGGCGTGGAGGCGGTGGCAACGCTGCACCAGAGCGGCAAGCGCCTGCCTTTCCCGATCGAAGTCATCGCCTTTGGGGATGAGGAAGGATCGCGCTTTCCCGCCGCCATGCTCACCAGCCGCGCGGTCGCCGGGACGCTCGCGCCGTCAGCGCTCGACATAGCGGACGCTGCCGGCGTGTCGCTGGCGCAGGCAGGTGTCAGCCTGCCCGACTATCTGTCCGCCGCCCGCACGCCCGGCACAACCCTCGCCTATCTCGAAGCCCATATCGAACAGGGACCAGTGCTGGAGGCAGAGGGGCTGGCGGTCGGCACCGTCACCGGGATCGCCGCGCAATTGCGCTATCAGGCGGTCGTCAAGGGCGTGGCCGGTCATGCAGGCACCAGTTCGATGCCGCTGCGCCGCGACGCATTGGCAGGCGCGGCCGAGATGATTCTGGCGATCGAAACGATCGCCCGCGCCGATGCGTCCGACCTGGTCGCGACGGTGGGACGGATTGAGGCATTGCCCGGCGCACCCAATGTCATAGCAGGCGAGGTTCGCTTCTCCATCGACATCCGATCCGGCGACGAAGCGCGCCGCGACCGCGCGGCAGAGGCGATACTGGACGCGCTGGCCACCATAGCCGATCGCCGCGATCTGGATGTCGCGATCCAGCGCGTTCACGACCTGCCCGCCAGCCCGTGCGATCCAGCGCTCATGGACCTGATGGACGCCGCCATCGCCGATGCGGGCCATCCCGTCCGCCGCCTCGTATCGGGCGCGGGGCATGACGCCATGGTGATGGCCGCGCTCTGTCCCACGGCCATGCTCTTCATCCGTTGCCGGCATGGCATCAGCCATAATCCCGCCGAGCATGTCGACCCCGCCGATGCCGATGTGGCATTACAGGTCATGCTTGGCTTTATCGACCGATTGGGAGCGACCTTTGACCCCGCTTGACCCCCTGCTTTTTGGCGAAATCGACCCGCCGCAGCGTCTGTTGATGGGACCGGGACCGGTCAACGCCCATCCCCGCGTGCTGCGCGCCATGTCGGCGGATCTGCTGGGGCAGTTCGACCCCGAAATGACCGGCTATATGAACCAGGTCATGGCGCTCTATCGCCCGATCTTCGGCACGCAAAACCAGCAAACGATGCTGATCGACGGCACCGCGCGCGCGGGGATAGAGGCGGCTTTGGTCTCGCTGGTCGCGCCGGGCGACACGGTGCTGGTGATCAATTTCGGGCGTTTCGGTCTGCTGCTCCGGGAAATCCTTACCCGCATCGGCGCAGTCATTGAAACCGTCGACGCGCCCTGGGGCGAAGTCGTGCCGTTGGAGGCGATCGCCGCCGCCATCGCACGCACCGGTCCCAAGGTCGTCGCCTGCGTCCATGGCGACACGTCAACCACGATGGCCCAGCCGCTCGAAGGCCTTGGCGATCTGTGCCGCGCGGCGCGCGCGCTTAGCTATGTCGATGCGACCGCAACCATTGGCGGCATGGAAATCGCTGCCGACCGCTGGGGCATAGATGTCGTGACCGGCGGTTTGCAGAAATGCCTGGGTGGTCCTTCCGGCTCGGCGCCGATCACTATCTCCGATAGGGCCGCCGACCACATCTTCGCCCGCCGCCATACCGAAGCGGGTATCCGCAGCGCCGACAGTATCGACGGCGCAGGGCCGCGTATCGGCTCCAACTATTTCGACCTCGCCATGATCATGGATTATTGGTCGGACAAGCGTTTGAACCACCATACCGAAGCAACCTCCATGCTCTACGCCGCACGGGAATGTGCGCGCGTGACGCTGGGGGAGGGGCTGGAGGCGCGCTATGCCCGCCACGCCGCCGCCGGTCGCGCGATGAGCGCGGGGCTGCGTGCCATGGGCCTTACCCTCTTTGGCGATGATGCCCACCGCATGACCAATGTGACCGGCGTGTTCATCCCCGACGGCGTCGATAACGACCGGGTCCGCGCCGCGATGCGCGACCATTTCGAGATCGAGATCGGCACTGCCTTCGGGCCGTTGCAAGGCCGCATCTGGCGCATCGGCGCGATGGGCTATAATGCGATGAAGCATAAGGTGTTGATAACGCTGAGCGCTCTGGAAGCCTGCCTGCTGCGCGAAGGTTTCGCCCTGCCGCCCGGCGCGGCGATCCCGGCGGCGCTGGAGGCATGGGACGCATGATGCTCCCTCCCGCCTCCGTTCGCCCTGAGCTTGTCGAAGGGTACCACCGAGCGAAGCGAGGTGCCTTCGCTACGCTCAGGGGAGGGCTTCGACTTCGCTCAGCCCGAACGGGGAAGGGTGGGCCTGCATGACGCTCTCCCGCGACCTGATCGGCTATGGCCAACATCCACCCGATCCGCGCTGGCCTGGCGGCGCGCGCATCGCTGTCCAGTTCGTCGTCAATTATGAGGAAGGCGCGGAAAATAGCGTCCTCAACGGCGACAAGGGGTCCGAAGCCTTCCTGTCCGAAATGGTCGGCGCCGCCAGCCATCCGGCGCGCGCCATGGCGATGGAAAGCCTCTACGAATATGGCAGCCGCGCGGGTTTCTGGCGCTTGCATCGTCTGTTCACCGAGCGCGGCCTGCCCGTCACCATATTCGGCGTCGCCAATGCCATGGCGATGAACCCCGCTGCGGTCGAGGCGATGCTGGCGGCCGATTGGGAAATTGCCAGCCACGGCCTGAAATGGATCGACTATCAATATGTGCCGCAAGAGGTGGAACGCGCTCATATTGCGCAGGCCGTCGCGCTGCATGAGCAACTCACCGGCACCCGCCCGCTAGGCTGGTATCAGGGCCGCACATCGCCCAACACGGCGCGGCTGGTGCGCGAAGAAGGTGGCTTCGTTTATGACGCAGACAGCTATGCCGACGACCTGCCTTATTATGCAGAAGGGCAGCTGATCGTCCCCTATACACTCGACGCCAACGACATGAAGTGCGTCGCGCTCAACGGCTTCACCGATGGCGAGCAGTTCTTCCGTTATCTGCGCGACACGTTCGACCAGCTCCGCGCGGAGGGTGGCCGGATGATGTCGGTCGGCCTGCATGGCCGCATCGCCGGGCGACCGGCCCGCGCCGCCGCGCTCGCCCGCTTCCTCGACCATGTCATCGCTTGTCGAGACGCCTGGGTCGCCCGCCGCATCGACATTGCCCGCCACTGGATGGAGGTCCACCCCGCATGACCATAGACGATCCGATCCTGCTTGCCGAAATCACCGCCGCCTTCATGGAATATGAGCGCGCGCTGATGGCGGACGACGTCCCTGCGATGGACGCCTTGTTCCACGATGCGCCCACCACCAACCGCTATGGCGTGGGCGAAGTGCTGTACGGGATCGAGGAAATTCGCGAATTTCGCAAAGGGCGCGGCGGCTCCCCGCAGCGCAAGCTGGGGAAGGTCGCGATCACCGTCTATGGCGACAGCTTCGCCACCGCCGACGCCGAATTTTTCCGCGAGAATAGCGACCGGCGCGGCCGCCAGACCCAGAGCTGGGTCAAATTTGCGGATGGCTGGAAAGTCGTGTCCGCCCATGTCAGCCTGGAGGGCAACACGCATTGACTGCGCTGTTCGAACATAGTCCCTGGGTGGAAGCGCGCGCCGACGCACGGCCATCGTCGCGCGACCGTCATGCCGACCTGATGGCGGTCGTCCATGATGCGACGCCGGAGGAGCAATTGGCGCTGATTCGGGCGCATCCCGAACTGGCCGGCAAGGCGGCGATCGACAAGACGCTGACCGATGCGTCGGCGGCGGAGCAGGCCTCGGCTGGGCTGGATCGCCTGACCGCGTCGGAATATGAGCGCTTCCACGCGCTCAACGCCGCCTATCGCGCGCGCTTCGATTTCCCCTTCATCATCTGCGTGCGGCTGACCGACAAGGCGGGTATATTGGCCGCCATGGAACAGCGGCTGAGCCATGGTCGCGACGAAGAGATCGCAACCGCGCTTGCCCAGATTGGCGAGATCGTCCGGCTGCGGCTGGAGGATATGGCATGAGCCCCGTTCGCATTCCTCCCCGGCACGGGGAGGTGGCGCCGCGAAGCGGTGACGGAGGGGGCTATCCTCCTGGCGCAGCGTGTGGGGCGATCCCCCTCCACCACCCTGTGGGCGGTCCCCCTCCCCGTACCGGGGAGGAATGGATATGAGCCTGCCCGCACTGGAGGCGGACCTCGCCCGGCAACTCGTCCTGATCGGCCATGGCGGCACCGACTGGACCCGCCCGCGCGCGCATCCAGACGGCCATGTCCATGACGTCGTCATCGTTGGCGGCGGGCAGAGTGGCCTTGCCGCCGCCTTTGGCCTGCTGCGCGAACGGGTGTCCAACATCCTGGTCATCGACGAGAACCCCGCCGGGCTGGAAGGGCCGTGGGACACCTATGCGCGGATGATCACGCTGCGCACGCCCAAGGAACTGAATCCCATTGATTTCGGTATTCCGGCGCTTACCTACCGCGCCTGGTGGGAAGCGCAGCATGGCGCGGCGGGCTGGGACGCGGTCGGCAAGATCGCGCGCGGTGACTGGATGGCCTATCTGCGCTGGTATCGCTGCGTCCTGAACCTGCCGGTGCGCAACGACACCAAGCTCACCCTGGTCGAGCCAATCAGCGATGGCCTGCACCGCCTGCACCTGGACGGCCAGCCGCCGCTTCTGGCGCGCAAGGTGGTGCTGGCGACCGGCATACAGGGTGGCGGCGAATGGTACACGCCTGCCATGATCCGCGACGCCCTCCCCCGCACCCGCTACGCCCATACCAGCGAGCCGATCGACTTCGCCGCGCTTGTAGGCAAGCGGATCGGCATATTGGGGGGAGGCGCCTCGGCCTTCGACAATGCCAATGCGGCGCTTAGCCTGGGCGTCGCAGCGGCCCATGTGTTCATTCGCCGCCCGGTGCTGCCGCGCATCAACCCGATCCGTTTCATGGAGCAGGTCGGCTTTACGGGCCGCTATCCAGCGCTGTCCGACGCGGACAAATATGCAGTGATGGCCAGCTTCCTTGGCCATAACCAGCCGCCTACCAACGACACATTCGATCGCGCCGCCGCCTGGCCGGGTTTTGACCTTCATCTGGGCGCGCCCTGGCTGTCGGTCGAACTGGTCGACGATCAGGTTCGCGTGACTACGCCGCAGGGGACGCATGATTTCGATTTCGTGATCCTCTCCACTGGCCTTGTCAGCGACCCCGGCCTGCGCGGCGAGCTGGGCGCAGTTGCGTCGCATATCGCCCGCTGGGCCGATCGCTTCACCCCGCAGCCTGGCAGCGCCAACGCGCTGATCGACGCGCATCCTTATCTCGGCGACGGTTTTGAACTACTGCCCCGGACAGAGGCTGGCGCGGCGGCGCTGCACGGCCTGTTCGCGTTCAACTATTCCGCGCTCATCAGCCTCGGCCTTTCCGCGTCTGCCCTGTCCGGCCTGCAAACCGCTTTGCCCCGGCTGCTGCGTGGTGTCACCGACCAGCTATTCCTGGATGATCGCGCCGCGCTGGTCGCTGACCTGCTGGCCTATGATGAAGCGGAATTTGTCGGGCAATGGCCAAGAACTTCAGAAGAGGAGGCGGCTTGATGGCCAGCCTGTCCACCCATGTCCTCGACACCAGCCATGGCTGCCCCGCCGCCGGGGTGGCACTGCACCTGATGGATGGCGACGGGACCGTTTTGTTCGCTGGCGTCACCGACGCGGACGGCCGCTGCTCTGGCCTACCAACGCTCGCACCGGGCCGCTACCGGCTGGAATTTGCGGTCGCACCCTATTTCGCCGGGCAGGGTGTGGTGCTTGCCGATCCGCCCTTCCTCGACATCATCGTCATCGATTTCGGCATCGCTAACGAAGCCCATTATCACGTCCCCTTGCTCGTCTCGCCCTATGGCTATTCGACCTATCGGGGCAGCTGAGATGAGCGTGCATTTCCTGCTGGACGGCGAACTGGTCGAGATCGCCAATGTTGATCCCACCGCCACCCTGCTCGACCATCTGCGCTATCGCCTGCGCCGCACTGGCACCAAGGAGGGCTGCGCCGAGGGGGATTGCGGCGCCTGCACCGTGCTGGTCGGCGATCTGGATGGCGATGCCATCGTCTGGCGCGCGGTCAATGCCTGCATTTTGTTCCTGCCGATGCTGGATGGCCGCGCGCTGTTGACGGTCGAAAGCCTGGCCCCCGACGGCGCACTTAACCCGCTTCAGGCCTGCATGGCCGCCAACGGCAGTTCGCAATGCGGCTTCTGCACGCCGGGTTTCGTCATGTCGCTCTATGGCCGATGTGTCGGGGCCAGCGGTCATGACCTGCCGGTCGCCGATGTGCTGGCGGGCAATCTGTGCCGCTGCACCGGCTATGGTCCGATCCTCGCCGCTGCCGATGCCACCGGCCCGGTGGAACGCGATGACATAGCGACCGTCGCCGCGCTCAAGGCTCTGCGCGACAGGCCCGCTGCGTCCGGCCAGCATGGCGAGCGCCGCTGGTTCTCGCCGCGCAGTGGTGCCGCACTGGCCGACCTGCTCGCCGACCATCCCGACGCGCGCATGGTCGCGGGTGCGACTGACGTTGGCCTGTGGGTGACGAAGGGGCTGCGCAGCATCGACACGCTGATTTTTCTGGGCGACATTGCCGAGCTACAGACGATAGAGGAAAGCCCCGCTGGCGTCCGCCTGGGCGCGGGCGTGCGCTATGCCGACGCCCATGCCGCCTTTGCGCGCCTTCATCCCGATCTGGGCGAACTGACCCGCCGGATTGGCGGGTTGCAGGTCCGCAATGCAGGGACGGTCGGCGGCAATATCGCCAATGGATCACCCATCGGCGACGGCCCCCCTGCCTTCATCGCCCTGGGCGCAGAACTCACCCTGCGCAGCCGCGACGGACGACGGACAATGCTGCTGGAGGACTATTTTCTCGACTATGGCAAGCAGGACCGCCGCCCCTGGGAATTTGTCGAAAGCCTGTGGATTCCCCGTCCCGGTCCCGATGCCGTCATCCATATCGCCAAACTGTCCCGCCGCTTCGACAGTGACATTTCAGCGGTGTGCGGTGCCTTTCACCTGACCGTGGATGAAGGGACCATCACCGCCGCGCGCATCGCCTTTGGTGGCATGGCGGCCACGCCGCGCCGCGCGCCGCTGTGCGAAGCCGCGCTGGTCGGCCAGCCTTTCACGCTGGCGACGATGGAGCAGGCCGCCGACGTCCTTCGCGCCGACTACGCCCCGCTCTCCGACGTGCGTGGGTCCGCTGCCTATCGTCTCGACGCCGCCACCAACCTGCTGCTGCGCCTGTGGCACCGCGAAGAGGGGCAGGCCGTGTCGGTCCTCAGTCTGGATGCCGTCCATGGCTGATCGCGATCCCGCCTGGAGCGTGCTGCCCAAACCGTCACACCCGCATGACAGCGCGCCGCTCCATGTCACAGGCGCGGCCCGCTATGCCGATGACGTGCCGGAACCCGCCGACATGCTCCATCTGGCTTTCGGCCAGAGCGCCCATGCCCATGCCCGCATCCTGTCGATGGACCTCTCCGCCGTCTGGGCCGCCGAAGGCGTTGTGCACGTCTTTACCGCCGCCGATATTCCCGGCGCGAACGATGTCAGCCCGGTCGCGGGCGATGACAAGCTGCTGGCCGATGGCGAAGTGATCTGCGTCGGGCAGGCGATCTTCCTGGTCGCCGCCACCAGCCAGCGCGTCGCGCGCAAGGCCGCGCGCCTCGCCAAGGTCGACTATGAGCCGCTCCCCGCCTGCCTGACGATCGAGGCGGCACAGGCAGCCAATTCGCTGATCGAACCGACCCAGCGCATGGCGCGCGGTGATGCGAGTGCCGCGTTGGCCACCGCTCCCCACCGGCTGATGGGCAGCTTCGACATGGGCGGGCAGGATCATTTCTATCTGGAGGGACAGGTCGCGGTCGCGACGCCGGGCGAGGATGGCCAGATCCATCTGCTCTGCTCCACCCAGCATCCCAGCGAAGTCCAGCATCTGATCGCCCATATGCTCCACCGCAATTCCGCCGACGTGACGGTGGAGGTGCGGCGCATGGGCGGGGCCTTTGGTGGCAAGGAGACGCAGGCCGCCCTGTTCGCCGCCGCCGCCGCGCTGGTGGCGGACAAGACTGGCCGCCCCGCCAAATTTCGCTGCGACCGCGACGACGATATGGTGATGACCGGCAAGCGCCACGCCTTCCGCGTCGCCTATGATGTCGGCTTCGATGCGCAAGGGCAGGTGCTGGCCCTCCAACTCCGCCTCGCATCGCGCTGCGGTGCGACGGTCGATCTGTCCCCGGCGATCAATGATCGGGCGATGTTCCATGCCGACAATTGTTACTGGTTGCCCGACGTCGAAATCCTGTCGGAACGACTGAAAACCAACACCGTCTCCGACACCGCCTTCCGCGGCTTTGGCGGGCCGCAGGGGATGCTGGCGATCGAGCGTATCATGGACGATGTTGCCGCCCATCTGGGGCATGATCCGCTGGCGGTGCGCTGTGCCAATCTTTACGGCCCCGGTCGCGATGTCGCGCCCTATGGCATGACCATCGCCGACAATATCGCGCCGCAGCTCATCGCCCGGCTGCGCGCCGACGCTCGTTACGACGCACGCAGCGCCGCGATCGTCGCCTTCAACGCCACCAGTCCGATCATCAAGCGCGGCATCGCGCTCACCCCGGTCAAGTTCGGGATCAGCTTCACCACCACCCATTTGAACCAGGCGGGCGCGCTGGTGCTGGTCTATGCCGACGGGTCGATCCAGATCAACCATGGCGGCACCGAAATGGGGCAGGGGCTGTATATCAAGGTGGCGCAGGTCGTTGCCGACGTGTTCGCCGTGCCGATCGATCGGGTGCGGATCACCGCCACCCGCACCGACAAGGTGCCCAATACATCGGCTACTGCCGCCTCATCCGGCGCGGACCTGAACGGCATGGCCGCCTATAATGCGGCAATGACGATCCGCGACCGGTTGACCGCCTTCCTCTCCCGCACTTTTAACTGCACCGACGGCGACGTGCATTTCACCCCCGAAGGCATCCTCGCCGGAACCGAACGCCTGACCTTCGCCCAACTGTGCCGCAAGGCGCATATCGGCCGCATCTCGCTTGCCGCCACCGGCTATTATGCAACCCCCGGCATCGCCTATGACCGCGCCGCGCATCAGGGCCGCCCCTTCTATTATTTCGCCTATGGCGCGGCGGTCTCGGAAGTCGCGATCGATACGCTGACCGGCGAGCATAAGGTGCTGGCCGTCGATATCCTCCACGATGTCGGCCGATCGCTCAATCGCCAGATCGACATCGGCCAGATCGAGGGCGGCTTCATTCAGGGGCAGGGCTGGCTGACCACCGAGGAGCTGATTTTCGACGATCAGGGTCACTTGCTGACCCATTCGCCCGCGACCTATAAAATCCCCACCGCGTCGGACCGGCCCGCCCATATGACGATCAGCCTGTGGGATGGCGAGAATGTCGAACCCACCATCAACCGGTCCAAGGCGGTTGGCGAACCCCCCTTCATGCTCGCCATCTCGGTCTTTTCCGCCCTGACCCGCGCCGTCGCAGCGGTCGCGCCGGACGTGCGCGCGCTCCCCCGCCTCGACGCCCCCGCCACCCCCGAACGCATCCTGCGCGCGGTGAGCGAGCATCGCGCGCGATGAGCGAGTGGCTGGGCTGGCTGCGCTGCGTTGCAGGCAAGACACCGGGTGCTCTGATCAGCATCCTGGCGAGCGAAGGCTCCGCGCCGCGCGGGGCTGGGACGCGGATGCTCGTTACGGGCGAAGCGCTTTATGGCACGATCGGCGGCGGTCAGCTGGAATATCGCGCCGTGGAACAGGCCCGCGCTATCCTTGCGCATCCGCCCGGCCATTGGCGGGTGCAGGATTATCCGCTGGGGCCATTGCTGGGCCAATGTTGCGGCGGGCGCGTGCGGCTGCTGATCGAACATTGCGATCCCACAGCCATGGACTGGCTGGCGGACGCGGCGGACGAGCGCATCCTTGTCTCGACCTTTCTGCCCGACCGGGTTGACCGGCATGTCAGCGACCATGCCCTGCCGTCCAGCCTGTCGGCGCGCGGTGATCGGCCCCGCGCGGGTGACAGTCTGGCGGAAATTATCGGCCAGCACCGCCGGCCGCTTTACTTGTTTGGCGCTGGCCATGTCGGGCAGGCGATCGCGCGCCACGCCGCAAATCTGCCCTTTCGCCTCTCCTGGTTCGATACCCGCCCGGTGTTCGAGACGATAGAGGGGGTTGCCGTCGTGCCGGAAGCCGTGATCGAGCAATGCGTCGCCGATGCGCCCGATGACGCCGCCATCCTAATCCTGACCCATGACCATGGCCTCGACTATCGCCTGACCCTCGCGGCGCTCAGCCGCCCGCCCTGCGCCTTCACCGGTCTGATCGGGTCCGCTACCAAGGGTGCGCGTTTTCATGCCCGGTTGGCGCGCGACGGCATCGACGCACAGGCGCGCGCACAGCTGACATCGCCGATCGGCGTACCCGGCGTCACCGGCAAGGAACCCGATGTCATCGCCATCGCCGTGCTGGCCCAACTGCTGCAACTGAGGACGACATGACGCTTCAGGGCTTTCGCGGCGAATTCCTGTCGGTATCGCGCGATCCGCATTATCATCCCGACGCTGTCCGCCACGAACCAGATGGGTTGCTAGTTGTGGAGGACGGCATCGTCGTCGCGCGGGGCGATTATCAGACGCTGGCGCCCCGTTATCCCGGCCTCGCGATCGATCATCTTCCCGGCCTGATCGTCCCCGGCTTCATTGATGCCCATGTCCATTATGCGCAGATGGACCATATCGCCTCGCATGGCGAACAATTGCTCGACTGGCTCGATCGCCATATCTTCCCCGCCGAAAAGGCCTTTGCCGACCGCGCCCACGCGGACCGGACGGCGAGCCTGTTTCTGGACGAACTGCTGCGCAATGGCACGACCAGCGCGCTCGTCTTTCCCACCGTCCACGCCCATTCGGTCGACGCGCTGTTCGACGCGGCACTCAGCCGGAACATGCGCATCCTGTCAGGCAAGATATTGATGGACCTTGGCCCCGATGGATTGGCCGACACGGTCGATAGCGGGCGCGACCAGAGCGAAGCCCTGATCCGCCGTTGGCGCGGGCGCGGGCGGCTGGGCTATGCGGTGACGCCACGCTTTGCCCTCACTTCATCGGACGCGCAGTTGCAGGTCGCGGGCGCCTTGCTGGCCGATCATCCCGATGTGTTGCTGCACACCCACCTCGCTGAAAACCGCCGCGAATGTGCCGCTGTTGCGGATCGTTTTCCGACGGCGCGCGACTATCTCGACGTCTATGACCGCTTCGGTCTGGTCGGCGACCGATCGGTGTTCGCCCATGGCGTTCACCTGTCCGACCACGCCTGCACCCGTTTGGCAGAGAGCGGCGCGGGCATCGCCGTCTGCCCCAGCTCCAACCTGTTCCTGGGGTCGGGCTTCTTCGATTTCGGACAGGCCGACGCCCATTCTGTCCGCATCGGCCTTGGCACCGATGTCGGCGCAGGCACCTCCTTCTCGCTGCTCCATACGGCGGGTCTGGCCTATCAGGCTGCCCTGTCGCGCCATTATCCGCTCGATCCCTTCCGCGCCCTCTATCTCGCAACGGCGGGCAGTGCGGCGCTGCTCCACATTGCCGACCGGGTCGGGGGTCTGGAGCCGGGACAGGAAGCCGACTTCGTCCTGCTCGACTGCGCAGCTACCCCGCTTCTGGCGCGCCGCACGGCCAATGCCACGCTTGCAGACCGTCTCTTCGCGCTGCAAATCCTGGGCGATGACCGCGTCATCGCGCGGACTTACACCATGGGCCAATGCGCCTGGGACCGACAAGGCACAGCATCATGACCGATCTCGACAGCTTCATCCGCGCCCTGCCCAAGGCCGAACTTCATTTGCATATCGAGGGCAGTCTAGAGCCGGAACTGATGTTCGCGCTTGCCAAACGCAACGGTGTCGCCATCCCCTATGCCAGTGTGGAGGATGTCCGCGCCGCCTATGCTTTCGGCAACTTACAGGATTTTCTCGACATTTATTATGCCGGGGCGGACGTGCTGCGGACACAGCAGGACTTTCATGATCTCGCCGCCGCTTACTTCGATCGCGCGGCGGCGGACGGCGTCGTTCATGCCGAACTCATGTTCGATCCCCAGACCCATACCGATCGCGGCATCCCTTTCGCCACGGTCATCGAAGGGTCGCTCTCCGCTTGTGGAGACGCGCAGGCGCGCCACGGCATCAGCAGTGCCCTCATCCTTTCCTTCCTGCGCCATCTGAGCGAAGAGGCGGCGTTTGCGACACTGGCCGCCGCAGATCCCTGGCTCGACCGGATTACTGCCGTCGGTCTTGATTCCTCCGAAAATGGCCATCCGCCGGAAAAATTCGCCCGCGTTTTTGCCGCCGCCGCCGCCAAAGGCCTGCGCCTGACCGCCCATGCCGGGGAGGAAGGACCGCCCGCCTATGTTTATGAGGCACTGGACCTGCTCCATGTCGACCGGATCGACCATGGCAATCGCGCGCTGGAGGATGATGCGCTGGTCGAACGGCTGGTGCGCGAAGGCATGACGCTCACCGTCTGTCCGCTCTCCAACATCAAACTCTGCGTCGTCGCCGATCTGGCCGATCATCCAATCGACCGGATGCTGGACCTTGGCCTGCGCGCCACGATCAATTCGGACGACCCCGCCTATTTCGGCGGCTATATCGCCGACAATTATCGCGCGGCAGCGACTGCGCGCGGCCTTAGCAGAGCGCAACTCGTCCAGCTTGCCCGCAACAGCTTCACGGGATCATTCCTGCCCGCCGAATCCATCGCCGCCCATCTCGAACGACTGGACGCCTATCTGTGAAGCTCCTCGCTACCCTCCTAACGCTGTTCCTGACCATCGGCATCGCCCATGCCGATACGCCCAAGCGCAAGGTCATCATCGATGATGAGGGCTTTGCGCTGATGCACCTGATGCTGCTGGAGGCGCCCGACGTCGATGTGCTGGGCATCACCACCGTCTCTGGCAACACATGGGCCAACCGCGCCACCGCCATGGCCCTGCGCGGGCTGGAGATCGCCCATCGCACTGACGTGCCGGTGGTGCAGGGCGCGACTTACCCGCTGCTCAACACGGAAGTCCTGACCGACCGCTGGGAAGCGCTCTATGGCAAGCTGACATGGAAAGGCGCGTGGATGAAGCAGTGGGTCGAACCGACCCAGCAAAGCACGCCGCCCTATTTTGGTCCCAACGATCCGGTCAACCTGCCCGAAGGCAATCCGACGACCAAGGCGCGTGACGAGATTGCCGCCAATTTCCTGATTCGCATGGTGCGCCAATATCCCGGCGAAGTGACGATCATCGCCGCCGGGCCGCTCACCAATCTCGCGCTTGCCCAGCGGCTCGACCCTGCCTTCGCCAGCCTGGCGAAGGAGCTTGTCTATATGGGCGGCTCGCTCAATCCCCGGCAAGCGCTCGACAATCGCGCTGCCGCCGATTTCGCCCGCGAATTCGTCAACACGCCCCGGCGCGAATTCAACATCCGCTTCGATCCCGAAGCCGCCAGCATCGTCGCGCGCAGCCCGTGGAAGGCGATCACCGTGGTCCCCGTCGATCCCTCGACCGGCACCCAGCGCAGCCGCTCGCTGCTCGACCGCATGGCAAAATCCGCCAGCCCCGACCTCGCCCACTTCATCGCCGCGATGGAACCCGGCTTTCCGTTGTGGGATGAGATTGCGGCAGGCGTCTGGCTCGACCCGACACTCGTGACTGATCAACAGACCCTCTATGTCGATTATAACAGCCAGTTCGGCCCCGGCTATGGCGACATGCTTTCCTGGTTCGCACCCTATCGCCCCGGCCTTGGCGAACAGCCCGCCAATGTCATCCGCACGATCGACGCTGCCCGGCTGGAGACGCTGATGGTTCGCCTGATGGCGCACAGTGCGAAAAAATGACAATCGCCAGCCCGACCGCCAAACGCTAGGATAAGCGCATGACGATCAAGCTCATCTGTCTCGATGCCGACGACACGCTCTGGCACAATATGCGGCATTTCAATGCGACCGAAGAAGCGCTGGTGGCCATGCTCCAGCCCTTTGCCGACGCCCATATCGCCCGCGACACGCTCAATGCCTGCGAAGGACGCAATCTCAAACTCTATGGCTATGGGGCCAAGGGCTTTACCCTCTCGATGATCGAAACGGCAGCGGAACTGGCTGGGGATCAAATCTCCAAAACGATGATCGAGGAGATATTGGCCGCCGGGCGTGCGCTATTGGCGCATCCGGTCGATCTGTTCGACGATGTCGCGGAGACTCTTGACGCGCTGGCCCACCGGGGGCGGCTGGTACTGGTGACCAAGGGCGACCTGCTGCACCAGGAATCGAAACTCGCAGCCTCCGGTCTGGGTGACCTGTTCAGCGGCATCGAAATCGTCAGCGACAAGACCGAAAACACCTTCCGCCGCGTGTTCAGCCAATATGGCGTCGCGCCGCACGAAGCGATCATGGCGGGCGATTCGATGCGATCCGACATCCGCCCCGCGCTGGAGGCGGGTGCTTGGGCCGCCTATATCCCGCAGGAAGGCGCCTGGGTCCATGAAATCGCGGACACCCCGTCGGACCATGTCCGCTTCCGCCAGATCGATCGTCTCGCGGAACTGCCGGACCTTATCGACACGATCGGTTAGACATCCCCGTCGCCCAGCCAATGCTCCGTTTGCGGCGGCAGATATTGTGCCATGCGGTCCAGCAATATGTCCGGGTCATCGTCGATCAGCAGCATCGCCCGGTGCCGGGGCTGGAGGAAGCCCTCCGCCACCACCGAATCGATGAAGGTCGACATCGGCGTATAGAAGCCATTGACGTTGAGCAGCCCGCACGGCTTTTCATGATAGCCCAGCTGCGACCAGCACCAGGCCTCGAATATCTCCTCCAGTGTCCCGATGCCGCCGGGCAGGCACAGGAAACCATCGGCGAACTTGGCCATCATCGCCTTGCGCTCATGCATCGTCTTGACGACATGCAGTTGCGTGATGCCCGGATGGTCATGTTCGCGCGCGCGCAGCGCTTCGGGGATGACGCCGATCACCTCGCCGCCTGCTGCGCAGACCGTATCGGCAATCACGCCCATCAGCCCGACCGTGCCGCCGCCATAAACCAGGCCAATGCCCCGTTCCGCCAGCAAAGTGCCGACCCGCTCGGCGGCTTCGCGATAGACGGGCGAGTTGCCGGGCGAGGAACCCAGATAAACGCAGATCCGCATCAGGCGAGCCGCTCCGGCACGGACAGCGCCTCTTCGACGATTGTGTTCTTCGCGCCGACCGCTTCCCAGGGAAAAACGAACCAGCGCTTGTCCTCGTCCCGGTCGATCATCTCCGCCCAATAATCCACTGTCACCCGCGACCGGCTGTTGGTGATGATGACGGCAAAGCGCAGATTGTCGCCATTGCATCCATTGTCCGCCAGCAAGCGCCGTACATAGTCGATCGTGCCGCCACTATCGTTGATATCGTCCACGAACAGCAGCCGTTGGCCCGCTACACTCTTGGCCGCAACTTTGGCCAGCAGTTCGTCGGCAAAGCCGGGAACCTTGGAACTATGGTCGATCGAGAGCATCGGCAACTCGGTCTGATGCGAAATATAGACCGCCGGCACCAGCCCGCCGCGCCCGATGCCGATGATGAAATCGGGCGTCCAGTCGCCCTGTTCAATCTGCCGCGCCAGCATTTGCACGTCGGCGACAAAGGCGTCGTTGGAGATGTAATGGAGCTGAGGCTCGGCATTGTGGCTCATGGCAGGGGTCCGTTGACGGTCAGGAAAGACTGTCCGTTATCGGGTCTGCACGCATTGGGCAATTGGCTGAAAGGCGCTCATGCGACGGCGGGACCATCGATCGATATCGGATAGCTCAATTGCGGGAAGCCATTTTCGATCTCCTGCAAGGCGATGCCCGCCGCATAGGATGGCGTGCGCGCCGATGCCGTACAAAGCGCCAGCGTCATCGGCCGCAAGATCGGGTCGGAAATCTTGGTGAAGGACAGAAGGCCGCGCCGCACTTCGGTAATGACGTCGAGCGAAGTCAGCACGCCAATGCCCACGCCTTGCATGACGAGCGACGTGATCATCTGGATATTGTCCGATGCTACCGCTCGATCGATTACCACCCCGGTCGTCCCCTCCAGCACTGAAATCTGTTCATAAACCGCCAGCGGTTCGGCCGGCACGATCAGCCTGGACCCCACGCAACTGGAAAAGCGCGCCTCCCTTTTGCTGCCCAGCGGATGGCCGGTGGGTGTGACGAAGCCCAGCACGACCTCTACGAAGGACCGCACCGCCAGGTCGCGCACGGTCTGCGGTTCGAAGAAGATGCCGAAATCCACCTCGCCGCGCACCGTCGCCAGTCGCGCGGCATCATTTTCCAGGACCCTCACGCCGATGGTGATGCCGGGATATTTGCTTTGGAGTGCCTGGATCGCGGCGGGGACATAGCCCTTGGCCAAAGCATCAATGACGGCAATATCGACATGCCCGCGTTTTAAGCCCCGCAGATCCTCTATCTGTGCGCGGACATCGGCCATATTCTTTTGCCATTTGCTGCCAGCGGCCATCATGATTTCGCCCGCCGCCGTCAGCCGCAGCCCAGTCGGTAGCCGCTCGAACAACGGCATCCCCAGATTGGCCTCTACGTTCAAAATCTGTCGATCGATCGCGGAGGCTGACACGTTCAGCTCATCGGCTGCCCGCCGGATCGACCCCAATCGGCCTACCGCTATGAAATAGCGCAAGAAACGTGAAAGCGCCGGCATACCCACCCTATTTTTTGCAACACTGCGTCGAATTCATTGCATTTGATCGCACCACGTCAAGCCCCTAGTTGCAATGCACACCACATCGTCCGCCGACGATTGGCGGGAATCATGGCTGTGCGCGCTGCAAAGCACAGTTGCAAAAGGGCGACGCCTCAGGTCCCGTCCGACTGCGGCAAAAGCCTGTCGTGACGACATATATGGCTGGAATTTCTCAATGAAATCCAGCCGCAGACCAAAAAGGGAGAGGAACAGGGAGCTTTAACAGCAGGGCGATCAATATGTGCCGCCCTGTTTCAAATGGGGGGTATCTTATTCATGGCAAACATTCATCGATTGCACGACATCGCGCCGCGCCAGGACCGTCGCGGTCGGCCTTTCGGCATGGTGGCCGCTGGCTTGCTGGCCTGCACCGCGCTGACGACCCCCGTGTGGGCGCAGGATGGCGCCCCTGTCGATGCACCTGCACCGGGGGATGAAATCATCGTGACCGGCGCGCTCAATGCACTGCCGGACAAGGATGTCGGGTCGATCTTCGGTTTCGCCAAGACGCTGGTGGAAACGCCCCGTTCGGCCTCCACCGTCAGCAGCGAACAGATTGAGCGCTTCGGCATCACCGACATTTATGATCTGGTCGCCCAGGCACCCGGCACCTTCACCAACAGCTTCTTTGGCGTCGGCGGCGCGCTCGATATTCGCGGCACGCCCGGCGAAGTCTATTTCCGCGGTGTCCGCCGCCTCGACAATCCCGGCAACTATCCCACGCCCATTGGCGCATCGGATCGGATCGACATCGTGCGCGGCCCGGCCTCACCCATCTATGGCCCGTCCAAGACCGGCGGCTATATGAACTTCGTACCCAAATCGGCGCGGGTGAAGGACGGTTCGCTGCTGACCGGGCCGGAAGGTGAGCTGAGCTACACGATCGGCAGCTGGAACCGCAATGTGCTGAAAGCCGAACTGCGCGGCCCGGCGAAGATCGGCACCGCCGAATTCGGCTACAGCCTCTATGCCGAGGTCGAGGATAGCGGTAGCTATTACGACAATATGTCGACCAACCAGACGATCCTGCAAGCCGCTTTCGACAGCCAGATCACCGACAATTTCCGCATCGAATTTGGTGGCATGTATCAGAAATATTCCGGCCAGCAAAATGGCGGCTGGAACCGTCTGACCCAGGCGCTGGTCGATAGTGGCACCTACATCACCGGATCGGCCCAGCCGGTCGATGCCAATGGCGACGGCCAGCTGTCGCAGCAGGAATTCACCGCAATCGGCGATTTCAACCCGTTCGGTTCTTTCGGCTGCGGCGGCGGCAGCATCTTCGCCAACGCGTCCAACAATGACGCCTGCTATGCGACCAACTATCCCTGGCTGGGCCTGACGGGGGTTGGCACGACAAAGCTCAGCCGCAAGAAGGTGCTGACCGGCAAGAACGACCTGCTGGTGAACAAGGCAAAGACCGCCTATTTCGACATGATCTTCAATGCCGACAACGGGTTTGAGATCAAGAACCAGTTTTTCTATGACGGCATCGATAATGATAACGAAAATAGTTACGGCTTCTCCCAGTTCCACAAAAGCTGGGTGATCGAGGACAAGATCGTCATCTCGAAAAGCTTTGACAGCAGCGCCGGAAAATTCTCGTTCCAGGTTTCGCCGTCGGTTCGCTACACCAAGTTCCTGCACGGCGATGATTTCAACTTCGAATATTTCCACCGCGTCGATCTGACCAAGGGTTATGACGCGCTGTCGGATCGTCTGCTGTCGACCGAATGCGATTGCGATTATTCCAACTACCTCAAGGGCCATTATACCGATTATGGCTTTGCGGGCCTGGCCGACCTCGACTTCAACTTCGGCCTCGGCATCATATTGGGTGCGCGCTATGACGACATCACCGTCGATTCCAGCTTCATCCCGACCAAGATGAACAATTTGCCCGCCGTCACCTCTGCCAAGGGCAGCAAGGGCGGCTGGTCCTGGACGGCGAGTGCCTCCTACAAAATGCCCTTTGGCCTGATCCCCTATGCCACCGCTTCACGCCAATCGACGGTGATTGCGGGCCAGGGTTCGGAAATCGATGCTGGCACGGTGGCCGCCAACGGCTTCATCACCGCCTCCAAAATGGTCGAAGGTGGCGTCAAGGGCAGCTGGCTTGGCGGCCAGCTCTATGCCGCCCTGTCGGTGTACAAGCAGGAGCGCACCGATCACAATATCCAGTCCTCCACGGTCAACCAGTCTGTGCAGACCAAGGGGCTGGAGGCGGAATTCCGCTGGTCGGTCGACCGGCATTTCCTGATCACCGGCGCCTATACCAAGACGAAGGTCGTCAACCTGACCTTCCTCGACAGTGGTACGGCGTTCAGCTTCCTGGGCTATGAGGATCTGAAAGGCAGCCTGACCGACCCGTCGCTGATCTTTGGTGGCCAGCCGGGCGCATTGCTGCCGATTGGCAGCAAGAATGATGCGCGTCGTGCCGGTATCCCGGAAAATCTTTACTCGCTGACCGGCACCTATTCCTTCGACAGCGGCCTGGCGCTCAGCGCCAGCGTCGTGAAGGTAGACTCGGTATTCTCCGGCCAGTCGCAGGCCGTCAAGCTGCCGGGCTATGCGCTGGTCGATCTGGGCGCGTCCTATCAGCTGGATAATTGGCTGTTCCGCCTCGTCGTCAAAAATGCGACCAACGAAAAATATTTCCGCGCCAACTTCACCGAATTGTTCGGCAGCACCATCGTGCTGCCCGAACGGCCGCGCAGTTTCCAGGCGACGGTATCGTATAAATTTTAATGTTGTTGCAGAAGGCGTCGGGCAACCGGCGCCTTCTTTTCCTGATTGGTTATAAGGGACGTTCCATGCGCCTTCTGTCTTATGTCGCGACACTGGCGAGTGCGACCCTGATTCTTGCTCTACCAGCGATGGCCACCGCCGCGACCAAATCCGGCGTCGAGGACTGCTTGCCCGGCAAAGCCTGCGCCCATCCGCTGCCGGTCCGTGTCGTCATCGTGTCGCTGTTCGAGATCGGCGAGGATAGCGGTGACAAGCCAGGCGAATTCCAGTTGTGGAAGGCGCGGCGGCATCTTGATACCCGCATCCCTTTCCCCCAATCCCATCACGACCTCTATTATAATCCCGACAGCCAGATTTTGGGCATCGTCACCGGCATGGGTAATATCAAATCGGCGACCGCGACCATGGCGCTGGGTCTCGACCCGCGGTTCGACCTGTCCCACGCCTATTGGCTGGTCGCGGGCATTGCGGGCATCGACCCGCAGGATGCCTCGATCGGCTCAGCCGCCTGGGCGCGCTATCTGGTCGATGGCGACCTGGCCCATGAAATCGACGCGCGGGAAATCCCCGCTGACTGGAAAAGCGGCTATTTTGCGCTCCACAGCAAAGGCCCCAATGATCCCAGCCCGCCGGTCGGGCAGGGCGAGATATATGAAATCAACCCCGCCCTGCGCGACTGGGCCTTCAACCTGACCAAGGACATGGTCCTGCCCGACGATCCTTCGATCCAGAAGGAAAGGGCGCGTTTCACCAACCATCCGATGGCGCAGCGTCCCCCCTTCGTCCTGAAGGGTGATCAACTGGCGGCGATGACCTTCTGGCATGGCGCGCGGATGACGGACTGGGCCAATGACTGGGTGCAATACTGGACACAAGGGAAGGGCGAATTCGTCACCTCCGCCATGGAGGAGACCGGCATCTATCAATCGATCACCTATCTCGACAGGATCGGCAAGGTGGACAAGCAGCGCTTCATGGTGCTGCGCGCGGGCAGCAATTTCACCATGCCGCCACCCGGCGACACAGCGGCCCATTATCTGCTGACCGAAAATGAAGGCTATGCCGGCATGAACGCTGCGCTCGAAAGCCTCTATCTGGTCGGATCGAAGGTTGTGGACGAATTGACCGGCCATTGGGACCGCTACGAAAAGACCGTTCCGCAATAGCATGGCGCTGACCGTCATCCGCAACGCCGACGTTCTGGTTTGCATGGACGATTCCCGGCGGGAGATTGCCGACGGGGCCGTGGCTTTTCAGTATGGCGTCATAGTCGCGGTAGGGACGACGGCGGAACTGACCTCGTGGCTGGCGAAAGCCGATGAGGTGGTGGACGCGACCGGCTGTGTTGTCACCCCCGGCCTCGTCAACACCCACCATCATCTCTACCAGTCGCTGACCCGCGCATTGCCGGGCGCAATCAACGCCTCGCTGTTCGACTGGCTCAAGCGGCTTTACCCCATCTGGGCGCAGTATCGCCCGGAGGACGTATTCGCCGCGACCCAACTGGGCCTCGCCGAACTGGCGCTGTCGGGCTGCACGCTCACCTCCGACCATCTCTACCTCTTCCCCAATGGCGTGACGCTCGATGACACGATCGCCGCCGCGCAGGGCATCGGCATCCGCTTCCACCCCACGCGCGGCGCGATGAGCGTGGGGGAAAGCGACGGTGGCCTGCCGCCCGACAGTCTGGTCGAGGATGAGCGTGCGATCCTGAATGACACGATCCGCGTGATCGACCGTTTCCATGACGCGGGGGAGGGGGCCATGGTCCGTATCGGCGTCGCCCCCTGTTCGCCTTTTTCGGTCAGTCAGGGGCTGATGCGCGACGCGGCGCTGCTCGCCCGCGACAAGGGGGTGATGCTCCACACCCATCTGGCCGAGGATGCGGACGACGTCGCCTTCTCGCTCGAACGCTTCGGCTGTCGACCCGGCGACTATGCTGAAAGTCTGGGCTGGGTCGGCCCGGACGTCTGGCACGCCCATTGTGTCCAGCTCGATGCCCGCGAAATCGCCCTATTCGCGCGCACCGGCACCGGCATCGCCCATTGCCCCTGTTCCAACTGCCGCCTTGGCTCCGGCATCGCCCCGCTCAAGGCGATGCATGAACAGGGTGTGCCGCTCGGCCTTGGCGTCGACGGCTCCGCCTCCAGCGACAGCGGCAATTTGCTGCTGGAAGCGCGCCAGGCAATGCTGCTCCAGCGCGCGATCGGTGGTCCCGCCGCCTTCGATCCGCGCGATGCGCTCTACATCGCCACCCGTGGCGGGGCGGACATGCTGGGCCGCCACGATTGCGGTCAGATCGCACCGGGCAAGCGCGCCGACATCGTCCTGTGGGACGTTGTGAACGTCGCCTCGATGGGCGCGTGGGACAAGGTTGCAGGCCTGATCCTCAGCCCGCCCACGGGCGCGCGCGATATGTTCGTCGAAGGCCGCGCGGTGGTGCGCGACGGCCAACTGGTCCAGGCCGATCGCATGATCATCCTCCACGCCGCCGACCGTTCGCTCACCCGCCTGATGAGTCTCGCCTGATGGCACCCATGACGGCGCAGCAAGCCCGCGACCCCGATCATTTCCCCGGCCTCGCCGTCGCGATTCCCCTGGGGGTCCAGCATGTGCTGGCGATGTTCGTCAGCAATCTGACCCCGGCGATCATCGTCGCGGGCGCGGCTGGCTTCGGTTTCGGATCGGCTGATCCCACGCCGATGATCTACATGATCCAGATGGCCATGCTGTTCGCGGGCATCGCCACGCTGATGCAGACGATCGGTATCGGCCCGATCGGCGCTCGCCTGCCGATCGTGCAGGGGACCAGCTTCGCCTTCCTGCCGGTGATGATCCCGATCGTCGCGGGGCAGGGGGTGGCGGCGATGGCGCAGCTCACGACCGCCGCCATTATCGGCGGCCTGTTCCACGCCTGTGTCAGCAGCTGCATCGGCCGTATCCGCTTCGCCCTGCCGCCGATGGTCACGGGGCTGGTCGTGCTGATGATCGGCCTGTCGCTGATGCGCGTCGGGGTGCAATATGCCGCCGGTGGCGTCGCGGCGCAGGGGACGCCCGCTTATGGCGCTGGGAGCAGCTGGATGCTGGCGGGCATCGTCGTGGTCGTGACTTTGGGCCTCAGCTTCTACGGGCGCGGTCTGTGGTCGACCGCCTCGGTCCTGCTGGGCCTGCTGGCTGGCTATGCGGTTGCCGCAGCGATGGGGCGGGTGTCGCTCACCCCGGTTGCGATGGCGGGCTGGGTGATGGTCCCGCAACCCTTCCACTTCGGTTTTGCCCTGTCCTTCCCGGCGATCCTGGGTTTCTGCCTTATGGGCTTCATCTCCGCGATCGAATCCATTGGGGCCGTTTCCGCCATCTGCGAAGGCAGTGCCGGACGCCCGGCCACTGACCGCGAACTGATCGGCGCGACCAGCGCGGACGGTCTTGGCACTGCGCTGGCGGGCATGTTCGGGGCTATGCCGAACACCTCCTTCAGCCAGAATGTCGGCCTGATCGCGATCACCGGCATCATGAGCCGTCATATCGTGACGATCGGCGCGCTGTTCCTGATCCTGTGCGGCTTTGCGCCCAAGATCGGCGCGCTCATCACCACCATCCCGATCGAGATTTTGGGCGGCGGCGTGATTGTGATGTTCGGCATGGTCGCCTCGGCGGCGCTCTCGATCCTGTCGGGCGTCGACTGGACCCAGCGCAACATGCTGATCTTTGGCGTCGCGCTGTCGATCGGCATCGGGCTGGAACTGGAGCCGGATGCCGTATCGCACCTGCCGCAAACGCTGCGCATCATCCTGACGTCGGGCGTCCTGCCCGCCGCGCTGGTCGCGGTGATCCTGAACCTTGTCGTCCCCGACCGGTTCAGCGCTGGATCGCTTCAAACGCCGTAAGATCGCGCTCCAGCCGCGCCTGCGCCGCAGCTTTCACATTTTTCGCCAGCCAGGCACTGCACGCCGACGCATCCATCACCATGCACGCCGTGACCCGCGCGCCGCCGGGCTTGTCCTGCCACAGGCTGTTGCCCGGCAGAAAGCTGTAATGCAGCCCGTTGCGCACAATCTGCTTCAAGTCCGCATAGCGCAGCCCCTGTTCGGTAACCGCGCGCAGATATTCGTTGGTCATGTCACTGCGCGACACGCCTTCATCGTCGGTGGACAGCACCACCGGCACACCCGCCTCACGATAGAGGGACAGTGGATGATCGCTGCCCTTCACGCCCAAGATGACCGCATTGCTGGTCAGGTTGATCTCCACCGCCACCTGATCGCGCGCCATCTGCGCCAGCAGCGCGGGCGCGTCATTTTCATAGGCGATGTCGATACCATGGCCGATCCGCTTGGCCCCTGCGACCTGCACGGCGCTACGAATGTGAAAGGTCAGGTCGCGCGATGGCACCAGCCCCAGCGTCAATTCGCCCGCATGGAGCGACAGTTGGACCGTGGGATGCCGCGCTTTTAGGAAAGCGAACATCTGCATGTGCAGCGCATAGTCGCGCACCGCGACGGGATCATGCTCCGGCGCGGCGATGTTGACGCCGACAAAGCGCGGATCGGCCTCGACCAAGGCAAAGCCGAAGGCCAGTTGCGCGAACACCTGCGCAGGTGGGCTGGTGCGGATCGCGGTGTAGAGATAGCGCATTTCGACGCCACAGGCTGGCCTGGCACTCGCCGTGCCGCACCCGTCGATCGCCGCACCCTGCGCATCATAGCCGTCATAATCGGCCTTCGCGCTGGCGATGGCATCCGGCAGCAAAGGCGCGATCTTCGCGTATAGCACGCCAAGGTCGCTGGCGTCGGCATCGGCCATCTTCATGCCCAGCATCCAGCCCGCCCGCGCACCGCTGCCCAGTTCGACATAGGACACATGGTCAGCCGCCGCCTGCTGCCGGGTCAGCGCCATCGCTTCGCCGACATGGCGGCTATAGGCCGGGCCGAATGCGTCGAAGGTCGCGAAGAAACGGTCATAGCCCGACACGTCCGGGTCACCTACGCCTGCTTCGAACCCGCGCGTGGAAAAGGCGTCGATCGCGCGCGAATAATGGGGATAGGCCTTCTCCAGCCCCGCCGCTGCTATGCGTCCCGGCGCTGCACAGGGCGGTTCGACGATATGATGATTGTCGGTCGCAATGCACAGGCCATCCGCCGCCGCCCAGCGCAGATAATCTTCGGCGAAATTGGCGCCGCCCGCATGATTATGCAGGTCGCCACCCTTGGGCATGGCTTGCAGGAAAATACGCAGCCGCGGACTGCTGCCCGCGATCCGGTTCAGATAGGCCGCCGTGCGCGCTTCATTGGATAGGGGGGCAGCGGGGGTCCGTGCCATGACCGGCCCGGTACTTGCCATCAACGCCACCAACAATGCAGCCACCCGCGTCATAAATATCCCCCGTTTCGCGGCCCTTCTGGCGGCGACTCCAGCGATGTTCAATGGCGATATTGTGGACGTCCCGTTGCGAAAATCAGAGCGCTTTGGCGCACGGGCATCGCGCCGGGGCGGCCTAATTTTGCGATTCCTCCGTCCCGTTAACGGCAATGGACGCAACGCGCAAAGCCCAATAGGGCCGCGCTCATACCCAATTTGCATGGACCGACGGCGGACGATGCGCCGCCAAGCGTTCTGCTAGATTGAAGGGGGCGGCGCGCGACCGTCTGCGGGACATGGAATCATATTAGATGCATCCGACTTTGCCCAGTTGCATATTAGCGTTCAGCGCGCTGGTCGCCACGGCATCGGTTCTGGCGCAGCCTGACGATGTGCCGCAACAACCCGCCGTTGCTACGGTGCCTGCGCCGGACGCGGCTCCGGCGATACTGGGCGACTATTGTTCGCGCTGCCATAATGACAGCGACAAGATCGCCAACCTGTCGCTCGACGACGTGCGCAATGGTGACCTGTTTCACGGCAAGAATATGGAGATTTGGGAAAAGGTGCTGCGCCGCACCCGGCAGGGCGAAATGCCACCGCTCAACAAGCCGCAGCCAACCCCCGCCGCCAGAGCCGCCTTCGTTCATTGGCTGGAAAACGGGCTGGACAGCTATGCCGCCCAACATCCCGATCCCGGCCGCGCCACCATCCGCCGGTTGAACCGGGTCGAATATGCCAACGCCGTGCGTGACCTGCTGGCGCTCAAGGTCGATGTCAGCCGCGAATTGCCGCAGGATAATTCGGGCTATGGCTTTGACAATATCGCCGATGTGCTGAGCGTATCGCCGACTTTGATGGATCGCTATATCGCGGTGGCGGGCAAGGTCGGGCGCATGGCGACCGGCCTGACGTCCCGGCGTGAATTCGTCACCTCCTATGAAGTGCCAAAGGACGGATCGGTCATGAACGCCGGTCGCCCTGCCTATAATGAACGCGCCAGCGACGACCTGCCGCTGGGTTCGCGGGGCGGCGGCGCGTTCAGCTATTTTGCCCGCTACGACGCGACTTACGAGATTAGCGGCTGGCTGAACGCCAACACCAACAATGAAACCGACCGGCAGAAAGAGGACAGGGTCAGCGTCCGTGTGCCGCTGAAAGCCGGGGCGCATGTCATCGGGCTTTCGTTCCGCCGCCAGATCGCGCCCGACGAAAGCGTCCAGACGCTGCGCAATGATCTCGACAAGGTGCCGGTGCCGACCGCCGCGCCGGTGATGCTGCCGATGGACGTTTCGGTCGACGGCGTGCGCGTCAAAACGGTCGATGTGCCGTCCTACCGCATGTCGCCGCGCTATTCGCAGCAGAATTTCCCGCGCGATGTCCTCCAGATCGACGTGGCCGGACCATTTTCGCCCAAGGGTATCGGCAGAACCCCCAGCCGCGACCGCATCTTCCTGTGCAAGCCTACTCGCGCCGCCGCCGAAACAGCCTGTGCCCGGCAGATCGTGGCATCGCTTGCCCGTCGCGCCTATCGCCGTCCGGTGACCGACAGCGACCTGACCCCGCTGATGCGCGTTTATGCTACGGAACGCGCCCAGTCCGATTTCGAACATGGGGTCGAGGCGGCGGTAGAGGCGATCCTGGTGTCGCCCCACTTCCTGTTCCTGGTCGAACAGGACCCGGCGGGCAGCAAGCCGGGCGGCGTCCGGCGGCTGACCGATCTTGAACTCGCATCCCGCCTGTCCTTCTTCCTGTGGAGCAGCATCCCCGACGAAACCCTGCTGCGCTTGGCTGAAACCGGCCAGTTGCAGAAACCGGGCGTCATAGACGCGCAGGTTACACGGATGCTGGCCGATCCGCGTGCGCAGGCGCTGACCACCAATTTCGCAGGGCAATGGCTCTATCTGCGCAACCTGGACCAACAGCGCCCCGACATCACCGTTTTCCCCACATTCGACACCCGCCTGCGCAGCGCCATGGCGCGGGAGACGGAAATGTTCTTCAGCTATGTGCTGCGCACCAACCGCAGCCTGCTCGATTTCATCGCGGCGGATTATACCTTCCTCAACCAGCGGCTGGCCGACCATTATGGCATAAGCGGCGTCACCGGCACCGCCATGCGCCGCGTCAGCCTGGACCCGGCGTCCAATCGCGGCGGCTTGCTGGGGCAGGCGAGCATCCTGACCGTCACCTCCTATGGCAATCACACGTCCGTCGTGAAACGGGGCAAGTGGATCCTCGACAATCTGCTCGCCGCGTCGCCACCCCCGCCACCGCCCGACGTGCCAGCCCTTCAGGACAAGCATGACGGCCGTCTGCTGACCGCGCGTGAACAGCTGGAACTGCATCGCAAAAGCCCGGCCTGCGCCGCCTGCCATGTGAAGATGGACCCGCTGGGCTTTAGCCTTGAAAATTTCGACGCGATCGGCGCCTTCCGCCAGAAGGATGCGGGCCAGCCCATCGACGTGTCGGCGCGGATGCCCGACGGCACCCAATTTGCCGGGCTGTCCGGGCTGAAACGGATTTTGCTGACGCAGAAGGACGAGTTCGCCAGCGCCTTTACCGAGCGGCTGCTGACCTATGCGCTGGCCCGCGGGGTGGATGCGCGCGACATGCCCGCCATCCGCACTATCGGCCGCAGCGCCGCCGCCGATGGCTATCGCATCCAGACCGTTATCAAGGGGATCGTGCACAGCACGCCCTTCACCCTGCGAAGGACAACCGGCCAATGAGGGCAAAGCGATGATCATCCTGCGCAAACCGCTCAGCCGCCGCACCCTGTTGCGCGGCGCGGGGACGACGATGGCACTGCCGTTCCTCGAAGCGATGATGCCATCGGCCAAAGCCGCCGATGTCGCGGCCCGGCCCATGCGGCTCCAGATTTTCTATTCCCCCAACGGCATGATGATGAACCAGTTTCTGCCGACAACGCAGGGACCGGGTTTCGCACTGCCGCCAACACTGGAGCCGCTGGCGCCGCACCGCGCGCAGATCAGCGTCATCACCGGCCTTGGCCACCCCAGCGCGGCGGCGATGGGGGATCGTCCCGCCGGGCATGGCCGCTCCTGTCCCGCCTTCATAACCGGCGTCCATGTCAGGCAGACCGAGGGCACCGACATACGTTGCGGCATTTCGGTCGATCAGGCCTATGCCGATCATCTGGGCGACGCGACCCAGCTCAGCTCGCTGGAACTGGGGATCGATCAGGCCAGCCTGCTCGGCAGCTGCGACATCGGCTATAGCTGCGCCTATACCAACGGCATCAGCTGGCGGAATCCCACCGTGCCGTTACCCGTCACCGCCAATCCGCGCGATGTGTTCGAGCGTTTGTTTGGCGATGGCGACGCGCTGGACGCCAAAAGCCGCCTGGCCCAATTGCGTCGCCAATCGAGCATCCTCGACTTCGTGATGGACGACAGCGCCCGGCTGACCGGCGTGCTGGGGATGGAGGATCGCCACAAGCTCGACGAATATCTGGAGGCGACCCGCGACATCGAACGGCGCATCCAGCGCGCCATCGCATCGGGCGGCGGCGCGCAGAGCGCCGATCTGGAACGGCCTGCGGGCATCCCCGACAGTTTCGACGCGCATGTGCGGCTGATGATCGACCTTCAGGTGCTGGCGATGCAGGCCGACATCACCCGCATCGGCAGTTTCATGATCGGCCGCGAACTCAGCAACCGCACCTATCCCGAAATCGGCGTGCCGGATTCGCACCATATGCTCAGCCATCATGGCAATAACCCGGAAAAAATGACAAAGCTGGCCCGGATCAACCGGCACCATATGGAATATTTCGCTTATTATCTGGACCGGATGAAGGCGGTGAAAGACGGCGAAGGATCGCTGCTGGACCGGACACTGGTGTTGCGCGGATCGGCCTTTGGCGATCCCAATGAGCATGACCATATGGACCTGCCCGTCATCGTCGCGGGCGGGCTGGTGCCGGGCGACCGGCATATCGTCGCGCAAAAGGGGACGACCATGTCCAACCTGCTGCTGAGCGCGCTGCATGTGCTGGATGTCCCCGCGACCCGCTTCGGCGACAGCGATGGCCCGTTCAAGGCGCTGACCAGTGGCTGATCGCCTGCGCGCTCTCCTCGCCTTGCTGGCGCTGCTCGCCGGTTGCGGCATGGCGCAGGCGCGCGCGCCGCAAGAGGATGATGGGCTGACGCAGGCGATCGTGGCCAATGACGTCGTGGCCGTGCAGGCCGCATTGGCGGATCGGGCAAACCCGAACCAGATACTGGCCTTCGGCGCGACGCCGCTCAGCTGGGCGGTCAACGTCCAGAATCCCGCCATCGTTGATGCGCTGCTGGCCGGTGGCGCTGGCGTCAACAGCGCCGATCAGGACGGTGTGACGCCATTGGCGCTTGCCTGCGAACTGGGCGAGCCGACAATCGTCGCGCAACTGCTCGACGCCCGCGCCGATGTGCGCGTGGCGCGGACGGACGGCACGACCCCGCTTGCCATCTGCGCCCGCTATGGCCCTGCCGACGCCGTCGCGCGGATGCTCGCCATGGGCGCGGCCCCGGACCATATCGACAGTCGCGGCCAGACGCCTTTGATGTGGGCCGCCGCCGCCGGACGGACCGAAGCCATCGCCCTGTTGCTGAAGGCTGGAGCCAACCCCAACCGCGTGTCGAAGGGCGGCTTCACGCCCCTATTCTTCGCGATCAAGAGCGGCGTGGTTGCGGCTACACAAGCGCTGCTCACTGCGGGTGCGGACAGCGCCTATCGCGGCCCGGAAAACACAAGTGCGGTCCAGCTTGCGCTTTATCAGAAAAATTACGGTGCAGCCGCCCTGCTGGTGCCGCATGGCGTTGACGTGACGGAGCGGGACCGGATCGGCGAACAATTGCTCCACGGCGCGGCGGCGGGCGGAGACACGGAACTCGTCCGCCTGTTGCTGGCCAAGGGGGCTGATCCCAATGGCCTGACCGGCCCGTCGCGCGTCACCTGGGTAACTGAGGCCAATTTCGGCGTTCCCCCGCCGCCAGTGCCACCCACGCCGCCGCTGCTGATCGCCGCCGCCAATGGCCGCAAGGATGCGATGGCGCTGCTGCTGGCCGCAGGGGCCGACCCCCGCTTCGTCGCAGCTGACGGCACCAATGTGGTGTTGGCAGCAGCGCGCGGGGGCAGCGCAGCGACGCTCGACTATGCCTTATCCCTGTCCCCCGCCGTCGATGTTGCGGGGGCTAACGGCATGACCGCGCTCCACCTGGTGCTCGCCGGTGGCGTGCAGCCGGAGCTTGAAGCGATGCTGCGCATCCTCGCGGCCCATGGCGCGCGCACCGACATCCCCAACAAGTTCGGCGCGACGGCTGCCCAGATGGCCGATGGCGGCCTCACGCAAGTGAAGCAGATTTTTCGCACCGTCTTTCCCGACAAGGCGTCGGTGAAGATGGCGGGTGCCGCGCCGCAGACCGTTCCAGACCATTGACCAGCCAAAAGCAGGGTAGAATATAGCATGACCATATTGCCGTTTTTCCGCCGCCCGATGCTCGCATTGGTGGGGCTTTGCCTGATCGGCCTGCCCATGCTGGCGGGACCACTGACAGCCGCCCCAGCCGCAGCGCCCGCGCCCAAGGCGGCAATTGCCGCGCGTCAGGCGGGCTACAAGAAAATGGGCGCAGCGATGAAGGCGCTGAACGACCAGCTCAAGAGCGAGGCCCCGGCGAAAGCCGCGATGCTCGCTGCGGCCCAGACGATCGCCGCCACCGCGCGCGATCAGTCCCGGCTGTTCCCGGCGGGCAGCGGCCCAACGGCGGGCGTCCCCACCGACGCGCTACCCAATATCTGGACCGATCGCGCGACCTTTGACGGCCAGATGGCGAAGCTGGTCGCCGAATCCGGCAAGTTGGTCGGCATCGTCAATGGCGGCAATGCCGACGCCATCCGCGCCCAGGCCAAGGCGACCGGCGGCACCTGCGCCGCCTGCCATCGCCAGTTCCGCGCCGACAGCTGAGCGATCCTGCCATGCCGACCGACGCCCCATCCCGACGCCAGCTTGTCTGGGATATCTATATCCGCCTGTTCCACTGGCTGCTGGTCGGCCTGCTGGGCTTTTCCTGGTGGAGCGGCGAACGGCATGAGATGGAATGGCACCGCCTGTCGGGCTACGCCATCCTCTTCCTGCTGATCTTCCGCCTCTATTGGGGCTTTGTGGGTAGCGGGACGGCCCGCTTCGCCCATTTCGTGCGCAGCCCGCGCACGGCCTTCGCCTATCTCCGCACCCTCAGGACGCGCCCCTATCGCGCCCCGGCCGGTCATAATCCGGTTGGCGGCTGGAGCGTATTGCTGATGCTCGTCAGCCTGATCGCGATGGTGACGGCAGGGCTGTTCGCGGTGGACGTGGATGGTCTGGAATCTGGTCCCCTCGCCGATTATGTCAGCTTCGATCAGGGGCGGATGGCCGCTGATCTGCACGGCCTGTTGTTCAACCTGCTGCTCACGCTTGTCGCGCTCCACATCGTCGCGATCCTCTATTATCTGCTGCGCCTGCGCCATAATCTGATCGGCCCGATGATCCATGGCCGTGGCACCATGCCGGTCGAGGACGCAAATGCCCTGCCTGCCGGCTCACCCTGGAAAGCGGTGATCGGCCTGCTCATCGCCGCCGCCTGCATCTGGGCCATCGGCTTCCGCTAAGCGACAGTGCTTATCGCTCGATAATGGCGACGGCGCGGGTCCAGCCTGCTGATGCACCCTTGATCTTGTGGGGAAAGCAGCTGACGGTGAAGCCGTAAGGGGGCAGCACTTCGAGATTGTGCAGCTTTTCCAGATGGCAATAACCGATGTCGCGGCCCGCCTTATGCCCTTCCCAGATCAGCGACGTGTCGCCGGTCTCCTGCACCTTTTGCGCGGTATGGGCAAAGGGCGCATCCCAGCTCCATGCGTCGGTGCCGGTCACGCGCACGCCGCGGGTGGTCAGATACATGGTCGCTTCATAGCCCATGCCGCAGCCGACATTGACGAAGTCGGGCCGCCCCAGCGCCTGGCCCGCCGCAGTGTTGACCAGCACGATGTCGAGCGGCTTGAGATCATGGCCGATCCGCGCCAGTTCCGCCTCGACATCGGCGGCACTCACGACATAGCCATCGGCAAAATGGCGGAAGTCCAACTTCACGCCCGGCCGGAAACACCAGTCGAGTGGCACCTCGTCGATCGTGATCGCGCGCTGACCGCCATCCATGGTGGGATGATAATGATAGGGCGCGTCGAGATGCGTGCCATTATGCGTGGTCAGCGTCACCCACTCGGCCGCCGCAAAACCCGCGCCATCGGGCGTCTGCTCCGCCGTCACGCCGGGGAAGAAATGCTGCAATTCCTGCACCGTATCGCCATGGGTTTGATAGGTGATGCTGGGCCGCATGAAAGGCGGGTCGGACACCACATCATTGTCGAGCGTGATCGACAGGTCGATGAATTGGCGGCTCATGCCCTGTGTCCTCCTAAAGTTTCAGCGAACCAGTCTGCGATGAGGTTGCGGCCATAGGCCATATTGTCCGCGCCGAGATGCCCGCCCATTGCCCCAAACGCGAATTCGTCGCCTGCACGCCGTCACCCGGCAGGACAATATGTCCTTTGTGCCAGGGTCTCTAGGCTAGCAGCCCTTCAAGCGGGCGTAGACCACGCCATCGTCCTCGATCGCCTCTGCTGGAACGCCCAGACTGACGATCGCTCCGCTGGCCTGCGTCCGGTCGCCAGCACTCTGTGCAGCGCAGGGCGGCCAATCCCGACATTGGCGGGCTTGCCCTCCACCAAGCGGGGCGATGGCACCTGCGCAATCATCGTTCCGTCGGGCAGGAAAATCTCCACTGCCTTGCCGCACAACCATCAGCGCCGCGCTCATCGCAGGCTGGCTCAGAGGCTGTCTCGAAATGCGCGGAAGAGCGCATTTCGGTTGCCGCACCAGCCCTCACCCCCACCCGACCTCCCATTCAGGATACACTCTGTGGGAGGTCGGGTGGGGGTGAGGGCTGGTGCGGATGCGCCGGAGGCGCATTTCGAGACAAACTCTCAGATGCATCGGCCCCTCAAACACCGCCAGCAAATCAAGGTCGAGACTGCGAAATCGCATGATCCAACCTATACGCTATCCTTGTCCAGCCTCTCACCCCTTGCTGCGGCGCGGGCGCAGCGCGTCGCGCATGGCGATGCTGGAATTGATCCTGGTTACGCCGGGCATCCGCGACAATATCTCGCTATGGATACGCTCATAGGCGTCCACGCTGTCCGCCTCGACCCGCAACCAATAATCGACCGCGCCGGTCATCAGGAAACATTCGCGGATTTCCGGGCATTGCCGCACCGCATGTTCAAAACGGGCGAGATGATCCTCGGTCTGCCGATCGAGCGTTACCTGGACCAACACATTGACCAGCCTATTGTCGTCGCGCCCGCCCGCGACCACCGTATAACCGCGAATATAGCCCTCGGCCTCCAATTGGCGGATGCGGCGGTGGCAGGCCGATGGCGACAGGCCGACCTCCGCCGCGATCTCGGCATTGGATCGCCGCGCGTTCAGCTTGAGCAGGCGCAGAATCGCGCGATCCATATTGTCGAAGGACATGGCCATATATGCAAATTCCCTGAAACAATCTGCGATATAAGCGGAAAATATCGAATAATCATCCGCTCATTGCGTGGATATTCGCACAAACGTGATTTACACTGCGGCGGTGTCGGAAAGGGAATGGCGATGCAGCATGGGACGGCGGGACATTTGCGCATCGACCTTGGCGCGCTGGTCGCTAATTATCGGCTGATCGCCCGGCATGTCGCCCCCGCCAGCGTGGCGGGCGTAGTCAAGGCGGATGCCTATGGGCTGGGCGCCGCCCCGGTATCGGCTGCCCTCTATGCCGCAGGCTGCCGCCATTTCTTCGTCGCCCATCTGTGCGAAGCGGTGACCCTGAAACCGCATCTGCCGACCGACACCACCCTCTATATCCTCAACGGCCTGCCGCCCGGTGCGGAAGCGGATTGCGCCGCGATCGGCGCGGTGCCGGTCCTCAACGCGCTGGAACAGATTGATCGCTGGGCCGCCCTTGCCCGCACGCAGGGCCGCCGCTTGCCAGGCGTGATCCAGGTCGATAGCGGCATGGCCCGCCTCGGCCTGACCCCCGACGACCTGAAAACGCTCCGCGACCAGCCGGAGCGGCTTGACGGCATAGACCTGCGGCTGGTCATGACCCATCTCGCTTGCGCCGATGATCCCGACGACGCCTTCAACCCGCACCAGCGCGCCACCTTCGACGCCATCGCCCGCCAGTTTCCCGGCATCCCCCGCTCGATCGACAATTCGGGCGGCGCGATGACACCGGGTGTGGGTCATGGCGATATCGTCCGCGCCGGGATCGCCCTCTATGGCGGTGCGCCCCATGGCCAGCCCAATCCGATGCAGCCAGTCGTCGCGCTCGACGCCACCATCGTCCAGCTCCGCACCGTCGATGCGGGGGCAGGGGTCGGTTATGGCCTGACCCACCGGTTCGACCGCCCGTCGCGCGTTGCCACCGTTTCGGTCGGCTATGCCGATGGCTGGCCGCGTCACCTGAGCAATCGGGGCAGCGCCTGGATCGGCGACGTGCGCGTGCCGATCGTCGGGCGGGTGTCGATGGACAGTATGGCGCTCGACGTCACCGACGTCCCCGATGCGCTGCTTCACGCCGGTGCGCCGGTCGAACTGATCGGCCCGCACCAGACGATCGACGATGTCGCGGCGCAGGCCGACACGATCAGCTACGAAATATTGACCCGGCTCGGCCACCGCTACGCGCGCACCTATCTGCCCGCGCCGGTCGTCACCCCCGACAGGAGCATCACGGCATGAAGGTCGTCATTCTGGGCGGCGGCGTCATCGGCGTCACCTCCGCCTGGTATCTTTCGCAGGCTGGCCATGACGTCGTCCTGATCGACCGCCAGACTGGCGTGGCGCAGGAAACCAGCTTCGCCAATGCCGGCGAAATCTCGCCCGGCTATGCGTCGCCATGGGCTGCGCCCGGCATCCCGGCCAAGGCGCTGCGCTGGCTGTTCATGCAACACGCCCCGCTGATCCTGCGCCCCAATGTCGACATGGCGATGCTGCGCTGGATGATCGCGATGCTGGGCAATTGCAACGCGGCCGACTATCGCATCAACAAAGGGCGGATGGTGCGCCTCGCCGAATATAGCCGCGACCAGCTGATTGCCCTGCGCGCCACCACTGGCATCAGCTATGACGAACGCAGCCAGGGGACGCTCCAACTGTTCCGCGAACAAAAGCAGCTCGACGGCATCGCCAAGGATATAGAGGTGCTGCGCGCCGACAATGTCCCGTTCGAGGTGTTGGACCGCGCTGGATGCCTGGCCGCCGAACCGGGCCTCGCCGCTAGCGGCTCGCCCATCGCGGGCGGCCTGCGCCTGCCCAATGACGAGACGGGCGACTGTTTCAAATTCACCAATGCGCTGGCGGACATGGCGCGCGCGCGCGGCGTCCAGTTCCTGATGGGGCGCACGATAAAGGGACTGGCGCGCGAAGCCGGGCACATCACCCATGTCGTGACTGACGATGGCCCCATCACCGGGGACGCCTATCTCGTCGCCATGGGCAGTTTCTCGCCCTTGCTCCTTGTCCCGCTCGGCTTGCGCCTGCCCGTCTATCCGGTAAAGGGCTATTCGATCACCGTCCCCATTGTGCAGCCGGATGCCGCCCCGGTCTCGACCCTGCTCGATGAAAGCTACAAGGTCGCGATCACCCGGCTGGGCGACCGCATCCGCGTGGGTGGCATGGCGGAACTGTCGGGTTATACCAACGACCTGCCGCAGGCGCGCCGCGACACGCTCGACCATAGTGTCGGCACGCTGTTCCCTGGCGCGGGGGATCTGAGCAAAGCGACATTCTGGAGTGGGCTGCGGCCGATGACGCCGGATTCCACCCCAGTGGTGGGGGCCACGCCGATCGACAATCTGTTCCTTAACACCGGCCATGGCACGCTGGGCTGGACTATGGCCTGCGGGTCCGGGCAGGTGATCGCCGACCTGATCAGCGGCCATGCCCCCGCGATCGAAACCGCCGATCTGGCGCTGGCGCGCTACTGGCGCTGATTTTCAAGGAGAAAACCCCATGACCATTACCCGCATCGAAACCGGCCCGCGCATGAGCGAAGCGGTCATTCATGGCGACACCGTCTATCTGGCCGGTCAGGTCGGCGAAGGCGATAGCGTGACCGCCCAGACCCATAGCGCTCTGGCCGAGATCGAGCGCCTGCTTGCGCTGGCGGGCAGCAGCAAGGCGCACATCCTGCGCGCGACCATCTGGCTGGCCGACATGGCTGATTTTGCGGAAATGAATGCGGTATGGGACGCCTGGATCGCTGACGTCGCGGCCCCCACACGCGCCACCGGCGAAGCGAAACTGGCAACGCCCGACTATAAGGTGGAAGTGATCATCACCGCCGCCCGCGCCTGATCCGGCACGGCACCAAAATCCTCCCCTGCAAGGGCAGGGGAATTGCATATGAAAAATCCGTTCGTCCTGAGCCTGTCGAAGGACTGTCCTTTTCTTGGCGCGGAAGCTTGGAACAAAGAAAAAACGGCCCTTCGACAGGCTCAGGGCGAACGGAAACTTTGCTAGATACTTCTCCACACCAACGGTAAATTTCATATGCGATAGCCCTGCCTGCAAGGGGAGGGGGACCGTTCGCGAAGCGAATGGTGGAGGGGTGTCACCCTCAGGATAGGGCGACACCCCTCCGTCTGGCCTTCGGCCATCCACCTCCCCTTGCAGGGGAGGATGGGCGTTATTCAAAGCGCCAATAGCAACTTTCCAAGGACATGATCGCCAAAAAACGGGGCGCTCTGGAGAGAGGGATAGAGCGCCCCGATTATGCCCTCAATCAGAAGGGCAAATTATACATGGTCGTCGCGTTGTCCTGCAACACCTTCTTCTTGACCGCATAGTCATAGCCGCCCAGCACATCGACGACATGCGCCTGCACGCCGGGATAGAGCGAAGTGGGATGCGGGAAGTCGGTTTCGAACATCACCTTGTCCACGCCGATCGTTTCCAGCAGCAGCTTGGGACCGACCTTCTCGAACCAGAAGGTGACCCAGAAATGGTCGCGGAAATATTCCCATGGCCGCTTGTTGAGTAGGCCTTTCTTGGTCGGCAGCATCTCGTTAAACTGATGCTCCAGCGCCTCGATCGCGAAGGGCAGCCAGCCCATGCCGCTTTCGATGAGGCCGATCTTGAGCTTGGGATGACGGTCCAGCCGTCCCGACACCATCCAGTTGCCCAGCGTCGCGGCATTGCCGATCGAGAACATCGTCGCCACCACCGACAGCGTTTGTTCAAAGCCAAAGCCTTCCCATGTCAGCGTATTGGGATCGACCGCTGAATTGAGGTGGAAGTTGAGCGGCATACCGGTCGCTTCGCACATCTCCAGGAACGGCGTCCAATAATCGTGCAGGAAGCTCGGCACGCCAACACGTTCGGGCGTATCGGGCAGGACAAAGCCCTTGATACCCATGTCGTAACAACGGCGCGCTTCGGTCTCCAGCGCCTTCTGGTCCCAGAAGGGTAGATGCCCCATGTTGAAAATACGGTTGCCCGACACCTGCTGATATTCGGCGGATGCGTCATTATACATCTGGACGATGGCCAGCGCGAGATCGGGATCGCCCAGCGACATCAACGACCCGGCCTGGGTCACGCCCGAATTCTGGAAGCCGATCTGGGCGTAGACGCCCATATCGTCCATCGCCTGCAACCGTTCCTTGATCAGGTGGCCACCCGGATGCGCCTGCTCCAGCTTGGGGAAAGCCAGCCGTCCCAGCAGCTTGTTATTGTCGGCGCGGATGACGTTGCCACCCATCGACCCGAAATTGCGGTCGCCAACATACCAGCGTTCCACCCCGTCATTGTCCAGCTTCACATAGGGAACCTTGGACTTTAGCGCGGCGGGCGCGCGCGACGTGAACAGGTCGGGCGCTTCGGTGATATGCGTGTCGGTATCGACGATCTTGATCCCCGCCAGCGACGGGTCCAGCCCGCCGGACTGGGACGCATAATCGACCTCACGGATGACGCCGCCCTCGGTATAGCCTTCGGCCGACCAATATTTGCGCGCGGAAGCGGCCAGGCCTTCGTCCGCTTTGTCCTTCACATCAGCCATGCTTGGCCTCCATCGTCTGGCGGCTTGCATCGAACAGTGGGGAGACAGGCGCGGGTGCCGGTTCCTCGACGCAGCGACGGACGGCCTCGTTCAGGGTGCGCAGCAGGCTATCGGCATCGATCTGGTCGGACGGCTCATAGACAAAGCCAATGGCCAGCGGCTGGCCGTCGGGCATGTTGGGCAACAGCACGGCGGTGACATCGGCAATCGACCCGAAGCCCGCCTTGCCACTGGCAAAGCCATGGTCGCGGCAGGCCTGGACCTGCGCCGCCATTTCGGCGGGCAGGAATTTGCGGTCGGCGCTTGCTTCGGCGTTCAGGCGACGGATCATGCCGTCGCGACGCGGCTGGGCGATGGTCGACAGCAACAGCCAGCCAGCGGCGCTATCGGTCAGATGATCCTGCTGGCCACCGCAGAAACCGGCGGGACCGGCAGTGCGGAAGGTCCGCTTGCCAACGCGCCAGTTGAACACCTGTGCCTTCAGGCCGACCATGCCGAACACGGCCACGCCAAGCCCGGTCTGCGCCGACAGCCGGTCGATCAGGCCCGTCAGCGCGCCATCCCGCACCAGCTTGGGCTGAACGGCAGCCCCCAGCATCGCGGCCCGCGGGGTGGGTGAATAGGAACGCGAACAGGGATCCTTGTGCAGCAGGCCAAGGTCGACAAGGCTCGACAGCAGTTCAGACGTGCTGGACTGGGGACGGTCGAACCGGCGGACAATGTCCATCACGGTAGCCTGGGGATGATCCTCATCGAAGAATTCGAGCACTTCGATGACGCGCTTGGCGATCTTAGCCTTGTTGGACTCGACTTGAGCCATGGTCCTCTCCTCCGGTTTATGAACAGTAGTGTTCACTAACGCGGCGGACCTGTCAATTAAAAATGAGATACTCTCGTTTATGTCGCGTGCGATGCCTTTCAGGGAGCGGTGGTGAAGGGATGACCTACCCGATTTTAAGACCAGTTCAGATACGCAGGGCAACGCCATGGCGATCAATCGGGCAGGGCGGTTTGCGACCGCGGCCCAGCCTTCTAGCTTGCCGGTCATGACGTCGCCCGCCGCCCCGATCGACCCGCAATTGCTCACAATTCCGTGGGACGGGGACGGCGTATCCCATGCAATTGTGGATCTGGCGACAGTGCAGGACGCCACGCTATGGCACCTGCCGCCCTGTCCGCTGATCGGCATCGGTCCCCCCGACCACCCCCGTGCCAAAGATGTCGATCTGCTGATCGAGCCGCCTGCATCGCTCACTATGATTCTTACCGCCATCACCGCCCAGCCGCAGGCCGCCACCATATTGGTCCAGTTGCTGCGCCTGATCGCGGGCATGGATGCCGCCGCTGCGTTAGTCGCCGAGTCGCTCGCTTATGGGCTGCTTCAGGGCAGCGAAGGCCACGCGCAATGGCTTGCGACTCGGACCCCAGCGCCCGTCGCTCCGCCCGGCGCAGTCCGGCTCAATCGCACCGACGACCATCTCACCATCACGCTCGACCGCGCCCACGCCCATAACGCGATCGACCGCCCCATGCGCGATGGCCTGCGCGAGGCGTTCGCTCTGGCGGCGCTGGACCGCGATATTGCCCGCATCTCCCTGCGCGGGGCAGGGCGCAGCTTCTCGGTCGGCGCAGACCTGTCCGAATTCGGCACCACCCGCGATCCCGCGACCGCCCACGCCATCCGTATGGTCACGCTCCCCGCCCATGCGATCATAGGCTGCGCCGACCGGCTCGACGTGCATGTGCAGGGTGCGTGCGTCGGCTCCGCATTGGAGATGGCGGCCTTCGCCACCCGCCTGACCGCGAGTGCCAGCGCCTGGTTCCACTTGCCCGAACTGGCGATGGGGATCATCCCCGGCGCGGGCGGCTGCGTGTCGGTATCGCGCCGGATCGGGCGGCAACGCGCGGCACTGATGATCCTGTCAGGCCGCCGGATCAGCGCCGCGACGGCACTCGATTGGGGCCTGATCGACGCCATCATGGACGATTGACCCGTCGATCATCGTCAGCCTGACATCTCCCGCGTCCAGCCGACGACGCGCCTCATTCCAGCCCCGGTCCAGCAAGCACAGATCAGCCGGAGCGCCCACTTCCACCCGACGCACTCGCGACAGATCGACCGGATCGGCCAGGAACAGGTCGCGCGCTTGCTCCGGCGTCAGCGCCTCGTTCACCCCGACCAGTGCGCCCGCCGCCGTGCGTCGCGACACAGCCGCGCGCATCGCTGCCCAGGGATCGGCGCTGCCAAAGGGCGCATCGCTCCCCCCCGCCAGCACCACGCCCGCCCGCACGAACGCGCCCAGCCGATAGAGGAAGGGCCGGTCACGCACATCGACATCGGCGAGATAGCGGTCGCCCCGTTCGGCGATGAAATGCGGCTGGCTGACGGCGTGCAATCCCATGCTTGCCATGTCCGCCAGCAGCGTGTCCGGCGTCACGCCCGCATGTTCGATCCGGTCGCCCCGCATCACCCCGACCTCTCCCAGCGCCGCCAGCGCGAACACCAGCTCGGTCTGCGTCGTGCAATGGATCGCCGCCACCCGCCCGCGATCATGCCCGCCCCGCAGGAAGGCCACACAATCGTCAAAATCGGGCAGTGCCTCCTCATGCAGATGCAGCTTGGCCGGTCCGATCGCGATGCCGGGCAGGGGCGGCGCATCTGACAGCCCCAGCGTCCCGGCCAGCACCACCCGCTGCGGCAGCCGACCGCCCTGATGCTCAGCCGCAAAATGCGCCGCCATCGCCCCGTCATTGGTGGGCGACATATCTGTCACCCCCGTCACTCCCATCGCCGCCAGCTCCGTCCCGATCGCGGCGAAATCGGGCGGCACGCTCTCCAGCCGATCGCGCAACCATGGGTCGGCATCGAACAACTGACCGCTTGCCCGGTCCAGCCCAGGCGGCACTGGCCCATCGCCCAGCAACAGCGCCATCGCCGC
This sequence comes from Sphingobium sp. FG125, assembly GCF_057809795.1. Classification (NCBI taxonomy): domain Bacteria; kingdom Pseudomonadati; phylum Pseudomonadota; class Alphaproteobacteria; order Sphingomonadales; family Sphingobiaceae; genus Sphingobium; species Sphingobium sp. FG125. The sequence continues at coordinate 105,713 of NZ_JBMDKQ010000002.1, read as the reverse complement.
GCTGTTCAGGAACCACATCCGCCCCGACCGATGCTGCACCCGCACCGGCCGCGCGCCCGCCCAGCGGTCCAGCCGCGCCGCGTCCAGCATCCCGGCCACGCTCTCATGATAGCCGATGCCCCGCAGCCAGCCGTCACCGGGCCGGGCCAGCGCCGCCGCCAGACCATCCTCGTCCACTATATCGGGCGGCCCGCACGCTACCGACTCGCGCGCCACCGCCAGCGCGGCGCAATGGATATGATGGTCATGCAAGCCCGGCAGCAACGCCCCGCCCGCCGCTTCGATCACCCGCTCGCCGTCAACCGGCGCCAACTGCCCCATCGCGACGATCCGCCCGCCTGCAATCCGCACGTCCAACAGCGTCGGCCCGCCCATCTCCGCCCGCCGGATCAGCATTGCGCCAGCCAAGCGTCGTTATCCTGCCCCATCGCCGCCACGCGCCCGGCGGGACGCATATCCGTCACCGGAAAAGCCTCCCCCTGAGCCGCACCCCATGCCTGCAAATCCACCATCAGCGCCTTCTCGTCGCGCCGTCTTTCGCTGTCCAGCGCCATGGCGACGATCGCGCTCATCGACAGGATCATTCGTGCGCCTCGTCCGTCGCGCACCTGCTCCAGCGCCAGCCGCGCGGCATGGATGCCGGTCAGCGGATCGGCGCAGGCATCCCCGCCAAAGCCCACCCGCCCGCTCGCGGTAAGCAGCGCATCGCTCAACCCACCTGCCACGCTGGCATCATCGCCAAAACCGATCCAGTCGCCCGCATCGCCCGTCGCGCCATGGCCAGTGATCGTCATCCACACCAGCCCCGGCACCGCCCGCACCAGCGCATTGGCGTCGATCCCCAACTGCGGCAAGGCGCGTGGCCGTGCCGCCTCTATCACCACATCGGCCTGGGCGATCAGCGCCAGCAACGCTTCCCGATCCGCACCCTCGCGCAGGTCCAGCGCCACGTTCGCCTTGTCCTGATTGATCCGCGCAAACAGCGCCGGGTCGCCCTCGCGCATCCGGTCGGGCCGGTTGCGGCTCTCGACCTTCACCACCTGTGCGCCGGTCAGGCCGATCAGATGCGCAGCCAGCGGCCCAGCCCACAGAGCCGACAGGTCGATGACCAGCAAGGGCCTCGTCCGCGCCTTCAAGGCTCCCTCCGCTGTGACCTGACAGGGCGGCGACACCGGCACTTCCCCCAAACGCGCAATCGCCAGCCCCAGCATCCGCCCCTGCGCCACCAGCGTAGCACCATCATGCGCGCGAAAGGTCGCGACAATCTGCGCCTCATCGTCAGGATCAAGTCCGTCATCCTGAAACAGCGCAGGCAGCATCGCCCGGTCGTCATGCCGCGCCAGCGTCAGCGCAACATGCCCGTCCCGCGTCGCATATAGGCGGCATCCGCCCCCCGCCGATACCGCCCCCGGCACGACAAAGCGGTTGAGCGCCGCCCGCTCACCCATCAGCATCGTGCCGGAAAGCGCCGCAGGCATCCCCATCGCCCGCAACTCTCCTTCCGCCCATCCAGCCAGCGGCAGGGACAGCGGGCGCGGCATGTCAGGCGGCAAACAGCTTCTTGATCTCCCGCCGCAACAGCTTGCCCATTTCATTATAGGGCAGGGCGTCGGCGAACAGCACCCGTTCCGGCACGCGCGAGGATCGGAGCCGGGCGCGCACCATCTGCTTCAATTCCTCCTCGCCCGGCGCATCATGCCCCGCGCGCGGCACGACGATCAGCCCGACCGCCTCACCCCATTCGTGCGAAGGAATCGCGACCGCCGCGGCTTCTGCCACCGCCGGATGGGTCATGACGACATCCTCGATTTCGCCGGGCGAGATATTCTCGCCCCCGCGCACGATCACATCGTCGGCCCGCCCCGACAGGAACAGATAGCCGTCCGCGTCGATATAGCCCGCGTCGCGCGTCGGGAACCAGCCGTCGGCGTCCAGCGCGCTACGTTCCTTATACTCGCCCGACACCTGCTCGCCGCGCACATAGATTTCGCCTGGCTCACCCGGCGGCAGCACCGCGCCATCCTCGTCGCGAATCTCGATTTCCACGGTCGGCAGCGGTCGGCCAACCGATCCCAGCCGCGCGCGCACGATCGGATCGTCCGATCCATGCGCCGCGCGATGTTCGTCCGGTCCCAGCAGGGCGATGGTCGAACTGGTCTCGGTCAGCCCATAGGCATTGGTGAAGCCGGTCGCCGGGAACAGGTCCAGCGCCTGATGGATCAATTCGGTCGGCATCTTGCCGCCACCATAAGCGATCGCGCGCAGCGCCGACAGGTCTGGCTGATGCCCCTTCGCCATCGCCTCGATGATCCGCGCCAGCATGGTCGGCACGACAAAGGCATTGCTCGCCCTTTCGCCCGCAGCCAGATCGAGCCAGGCTTCAGGCGAGAAAGCGGGCAGCATCAATATCCGCCGCATCGCATATATGGAGCTGAGCAAGGCGGCGATGCCTGCAATATGATAGGGCGGCACGCTGACCAGCGCCGCATCCTCTTCGGGTGCGGCAGCAAATTCAACCGTCCCCAATATATAAGATACAAGGTTCGCGTGGCGCAGGATCGCCGCCTTGGGCGCAGCGGTGGTGCCGCTGGTGAATAGCTGGATCGCGATGCCCTCGCCATCCTCGCCCTCGCTCGGTGCATCGACAGCGCGCGCCTGGGCGGCCTCGACAAAAGCCGCGCGCGTCAGCACCACATTGCTGTCCGCCGGGCAAAGTCGCCTTACCCGGTCGACATCGCCCACGATCAGCGCCGGGGTGATCCGCTCCAGCAGCGCGCCAAGGTCCGCGTCCGCCAGCCGGTAATTCAACGGCACATAGGGGACACCCGCCAGCGCTGCGCCAAACAGCGCCATTGCCGCCGCCTCGCTGCTCTCGTCAAGCAAAGCGACATGGGCGCAGCCGCTGTCACGGATCAGCGCCGCCGCGCCGCGCGCGCCAGCCAGCAGATCGGCATAGGACCAGCGCTGACCGTCACAGACCAGGCCGATACGGTCGGGCGCTGTATCGGCGGCCATTTCCAGAAAAAGGGCGATGTTCATGGGGTATTGTCAGTCCGACGCGGGCAGGGGCTTGGCATCCTTGATGCTCAGCGCCACGCCATCGACCGACAGCGATCCCTTGCCCGGCTTGACGCAGAGCAGCTCGAACGTCCCCGCCGCATCGACATAGCGTTTGCCCATCAGCGTGCCGGCGGCAAAGGCCGCGTCCGGCGTGCCGATCGCATCGGGCTTCGCCTCGCCCATCGCCGCGCCGCCGCACTCTATGCCGCCTGAGCCGCAGCGGATCACCATCACTTCGGTGTGGCACACCGCGCTTTTCAGTTTCGTTCCGGGCTTCATGTCCATCCTGCCTTTCAAAGCGTTACGCAATTGCGCCGCTGGCTTTCCATTGTTCGATCTGGTCCCATTCGACGCCCAGTTCCATTAGCACGATTTCGGTATGCTCGGATGCCTGGGGCGCGCGGGTCGTTTCCAGCGGCTTGCCGTCAAACTGCACCGGGCCACGGACCAGCCGCAACGGCTTGCCACCATCGGCTCCCTCGACCTCGATGATCATGTCGTTGGCCAGCGCCTGTTCGTCGGTCAACAGGTCGGCAAAGCTCTGCACCGGCGCCCATTGGCCCTTCAACGTTTTCAGGTGCGATCGCCAATAGGCGAAGGGTTTTTGCGCGAACGCCTTGACCAATATGTCGCTTGCCGCGCCTGCATTCTCAATGAGCGACAGCACATCCTTGAAGCGCGGATCGTCCGCGGCTTCGGGTACGCCCACATGCGCGAAGGTGTCGGCGATCAGGCCGGTCGGGCTGACCATGCACAGGTTGATCGTGCCGCCATCGGACGTACGGAAATTGCCCATGAACGGGTTGCGCAGCGATCCGCCCGATACCGGCATCCCGTTGCGCGTCTCGATCCCGGTTTCCATCACCTGCGAAATCAGCGCGCCCGACGCCCACCAGGCCGCGCTCAGCAGCGACACGTCCACCTCGGTCGCCTCGCCGGTCTTTTCACGATGGAGCAGCGCGCCAGAAATGCCCCCGGCGATGAACATGCCGCCGATCGAATCGCCAAAGGCGGGGATCCCCTGCGTCAACGGACCGGGCATCTCCTCTGGCGTCATCGCATAGGCGACCCCGCTGCGCGACCAGAAGCAGGTGCCGTCAAACCCGCCGACCAGCCGCTCAGGCCCCTTGTCGCCCAGCGCGCTGCCACGGGCATAGATGATGTTCGGGTTGACCGCACGGATATGCTCGATGTCAAACCTGTTCTTCTGCCGCACCTGGGGGAGGTAGTTGGTCAGGAACACGTCGGCCGTCTTGGCCAGCTCGTACAATACCTCCTGTCCCTCAGCCGTCGACAGGTCGATGCCCACGCTGCGCTTGCCGCGATTGGGATGTTCGAACAGGGTATGGCGCAGTGGATCGAGCGTCACCCCGCCCATGTTCAGGAACCCGCGCTGCGTGTCGCCGCGCACCGGATGCTCGATCTTGATGACGTCCGCGCCCCAATCGGCCAGGATCGCCCCTGCGGCAGGTACATAGGTGAATTGCGCCACTTCCAGTACGCGCACACCCTTCATGACCTGGGTCATAAATTCTCATCCCCTCATTCGCCGCGCAACGCAGCCTTCATCCCTAAAAGTGGTAGAAGCTGTGGCGGTTGCCGCAAGAGCCGACAGGCTGTTGGGTGCGGGCTATCGCTAGCGCGATGCAAAGCCCCGCCTCAACGCCGCCACGATATGCGGCGCGGCCCTAAAAACTGGGATTGAGCGCCGGGAAATCCGGGCCGATAGCGGACGGGATAAGATACCGGAAGGATTGCCATGTTGATCGACTCTTCGCTTTCCGCCATCGTCACCGGCGGCGCATCGGGCCTGGGCCTGGCCACGGTGAAGGCGTTGCGTGCTGCGTGTGCGAAGGTGGCAATCTTCGACATTAATCAGGATCAGGGCGAAGGCATCGCGGCGCAGGTCGGCGCGACTTTCCACCGCGTCGACATCATGTCCGAAGACAGCGCGATCGCAGGCTTTAACAGCGCCCGTGCCACCCAGGGGCAGGAACGGCTGCTGGTCCATTGCGCCATGGTGTCGAAGGGCGGCAAGACCGTCTCGAAAGACAAGGAAAGCGGCGGTTTCAAACGGCTGTCGACCGAAGATTATGCGATTTCCGCGCAGGGCATATTGGTCGCCAGCTACCGCATGGCCTCCATCTCCGCCCTCGGCATGGCCGCGCTCGATCCGCTGGCCGACAATGAACGGGGCAGCATCATCCTGACCTCCAGCGCGGCGGCCGAGGATGGGCAGGTCGGCCAAATCGCCTATGGATCGCTCAAAGCCGGGGTCAACGGCATGGTCCTGCCGATGGCGCGGGATCTCATGGATCTGGGGATTCGGGTCAACGCGATCATGCCCGGCATCTTCGCGACCCCGCCGATGCTGCGGTTCAAGGAGATGAACCCGCCCATGTATGAAAATCTGGAAAAATCCGTGCCGTTTCCGCGTCGGCTGGGGCAGCCCGAAGAATTTGCGTCGCTCGCCATGGAGCTGGCCCGCAACAGCTATATCAACGCGCAGACGTTCCGCATCGACGGCGCGATTCGTTTCCCGCCGCGCTGATCAGCCGCAAATCTGACGCCGATTGCAGGGCGCGTCGCACCAGCGGCGCGCCCCTTTCTTCGCACATGCAAAAATAAAATACTAAGCTAGCTTGACATGATTTTGACGAACTACTAACCTGGCTTAGTATTAAATGAGTCACTCTCCCTTTCATGCCCAGAGGTTCACCATGATCCGTTTTGCCAAAATCGCCGCCTATGTCTCACTCGCTGTCGCCATCGTGCCGCAGGTCGCTTCTGCGGACGACGCCGTGCAGCTGACCTCGGCCTCGACCATCGCCACCGAATATAAGGGCAAGATGCTCTACACCGCGTCGGGCGATCGCCTTGCCGCCGTCTATCGCGTCGGTGCCGATGGTGCGGCGCAGATCATCCTCAACGGCAAGATGGTTGCCGTCCCCGCCGCCAGCCTGGCTGCTGCCGATGGCAAGCTGGTGACCAACCTGTCGAAGCGCGACCTGCTGACCGCGCGTTGATCGGAGGGGCCACGGCTCTACCCATTGAAAAGGCCGCTCCGTAACCCGGAGCGGCCTTTTTCACGTCTTGGCGATATTCTCGGAAATCATATCCAGCAGCGCATTGATCCGGTGTAGGTCGTCATGATCGAAGCCGGCAAACGCGACCTCCTCATTGGCGCGCGCGATTCCTGCCAGTTGCGCCGTGATCGCCTGTCCCGCCGCGGTCAGGAACACCGCATGAGCGCGGCGATCATCGTCCTTGGGCCGTCGCTCCAGCAAGCCCTCGGCGCATAGCCGGTCGATCAGTCGCCCGGCCGACGCTTCGGCAATTTCCAGCATATTGGCGATAGTGCGCTGGGTCGCGCCGGGGTGGCGCGCGACCACCGCGATCACCGTCCATTGCGACCGCGTCACGCCCAGCCGCACCACGCTTTGGTCGAAATGCGCCCGCAACTGCCGCGCAATCACCGCCAGCTTCAGCGAAGCGTTGCGCATCAGCGCCTTCGCGTCATCAGCCAGCAGATCGTCATTCGGTTCAGCCATGAAGCGCGTACCATAGCGCCATTGCGGCGAAACGAAACCGTCCTCGTTGCAGGCCGGTGCGATGGTCTGTGCTGGATCAGACACGTTCGATGATGATCGCTGGCGCCATGCCGCCCGCCGCGCACATGGTGATCAGGCCATAACGTCCGCCGGTCCGCTCCAGCTCGTCCAGCGCCGTGCCGATCAGCACCGCCCCGGTCGCGCCGATCGGATGGCCCAGCGCAATCGCGCCGCCATTGGGATTGAGCTTGGCCCGGTCGATGCCCAGATCGCGGATGAACTTCTCGGTCACGACCGCGAACGCCTCATTCACTTCAAAGATATCGATATCCTCGACCCGCAGCCCGGCCCGCGCCAGCACCTTGCGCGCGGCAGGCACCGGCCCATTCAGCATCAGCGTCGGGCAATCCCCCATATTGGCGGTCGCCACGATCCGCGCGCGGGGTTTCAGGCCGTGGCGCTGCGCATAATCCGCCGACGCCAGCAGGATCGCCGCCGCCCCATCCACCACACCCGACGATGTTCCGGCATGGTGCAGCGGCGTAATCGCCAGATCGGGATAGACCTGGTTGATCAGCTGGCGGAAAGTCGGCCCGTCGGCGCGCGATGGCATGTCCAGAAAGGCGGCAAAGGCAGGCTTCAACTGCGCCAGCTGCTCGGCCGTCGTGTCGGGCCGGGGATATTCCTCATGGTCCAATATCACCGCGCCCGCGTCGTCCACAACAGGCACGGTCGATCGCGCGAAACGCCCTTCCTTGATTGCGATTCCGGCGCGCCGCTGGCTCTCCGCGCCAAAGGCATCCAGCTGCTCGCGGCTGATCCCCTCCATCGCGGCAATCGCATCGGCGGCGACGCCCTGGTTCGACTGGGGATGCTTGGCCTGCAACCGCATATTGCCGGTGCCAAGCCCGCCGACCGATGGCACGCCCGCCTCACGCAGGGATTGGCCATAGGACATGACGTGCGACATCATCTCCGTGCCGCCCGCAATCACCAGATCTTCCATCCCGGCCATGATCTGCCCGGCGGCCAGATTGGTGGCGGTCAGCCCGCTGCCGCAGAAGCGGTCGAGCGTGACCCCGGACGCGCGCACGTCATAATCGGCGTCAAGCGCCGCCATCCGGCCCATGTCACCGCCCTGCAATCCCATCTGCGCGCTGGTCCCCCAGATGATGTCGTCCACATCTGCGGTATCGATGTCGTTGCGGTCGCGGATCGCGCGCAGCACGGTCGCAGCGACATGCTGCGGGTGCAGATGCGACAGCGCGCCCTTGCCCAATTTGCCGATGCTGCGCGGCGTGCGGACCGCGTCGATAATATAGGCCTCTGCCAAGGCTCGTCTCCTGTAGATTGCTGGCTTTGCTATCGCATGGAAGGCGCACATCCCCAATCGCATGGGCGATTGATCAGACGGGCCGGGGCGTGCAGGGTGGACGGCAGGACAGCCCGCTGCCCAAGGTGGGTCGGGATAAAAAAGCGCAGGAGGCAGGATGGCGAGTGCCGGGCATGATCGGTCATCGGGCGGCACCTTTGCGCCGCTGCGCGAACCTGTATTCCGCCGCATCTGGAGCGCGAGCCTGCTGTCCAATTTCGGCCAGCTGATTCTGGGCGTCGGTGCGGCATGGGAAATGACCCGGCTCACCCCGTCGCCCGGCATGGTCGCGCTGGTGCAGAGTGCGCTGATGCTGCCGCTGATGCTGGTGGCGCTGCCTGCAGGCGCGCTCGCCGACATGCTGGACCGGCGGCGAATCGCGATGACGGGCCTCGCTTTCTCGATGGTCTGCGCGACCATCCTCACGCTGCTGTCCTGGTCTGGTTACAGCTCGCCCTGGATGCTGCTGACCTTCTGTTCGCTCATCGGGGCAGGGGTCGCGCTTTATTCCCCGGCCTGGCAATCCTCGATCAGTGAGCAGGTCGGCGCGCATCATCTGCCCGCCGCCATCGCGCTTGGCACCATCAGCTATAATGTCGGGCGCAGCTTCGGCCCGGCGATCGGCGGCGTCATCGTGCTGGCTGCGGGCGCTCATGCCGCCTTTGCGGTCAACGCGATCGGCTATCTGCCGCTGTTCATCGCCTTTGTCCTCTGGCAGCGCCGCCATGTCTCCTCGCGCCTGCCGCCTGAACAGATTCATCGCGCGATCGTATCCGGCGCGCGCTACGCCCTCCACGCCGCGCCGATCCGCACGGTATTGGTGCGCGCTTTCCTGTTCGGCATGGCAGGGGCATCGTCCGCCGCGCTCGCACCGCTGATTGCCAAGCAACTGCTCGGTGGCGATGCCAGTATCTTTGGCCTGTTGCTGGGGGCTGGCGGACTGGGTGCGGTTGGCGGGGCGTTACTGGTGACCCCGTGCCGGGAACGGCTTGGCACTCACCGCACCGTGACGCTGATGGCGCTCGTCAATGGTGCGGCACTGGCGTTGGCTGGCTTCAGCCGCTCGGCGCCGCTCACCTGTTTCGCGCTCTTCGTGGCAGGCGGCGCGGGTATCCTGATTATCGCCTTGTTCAACGTCGCGGTTCAAATGTCCGCCCCGCGCTGGGTGACGGCGCGGGCGCTTTCGCTCTTCTCCTCGGCGCTGACCGGGGGCATCGCCATCGGCGCGGCCTTGTGGGGCTGGGTTGCGGGACAGCTATCGGTCGATGGTGCGCTCTATCTGTCGGGCCTTGCGCTCGCGGCGCTGCCGGTCATCGGCCTGTTGCTGCCCCTGCCCGACACCAACGAAGCCGATGTCGAACCCATATCGCTCCAAAATGAGCCGGAAGTCGGCATGGCGCTGACCCGCAGGTCGGGACCGATCATCATCGAAATCGACTATGATGTCGATCCGGCACGGGCGCGCGATTTCTATGGCGCGATGTTGCAGGTCCAGCGGACCCGGCTGCGCAATGGCGGCTTCAACTGGTCCATTTCGCGCGACATTGCCGATCCGGCCCACTGGACCGAGCGCTATCAATGCCCGACCTGGGGCGATTATCTGCACATGCGCGAACGCTTCACCCAGGCGGACAGAGACATACAGTCCCACGCCAGCTCCTTCCACAGCAGGCCGGGCGACCTGCGGGTGCGGCGACGGCTGGAACGGCCGTTCGGATCGGTGCGCTGGCGTCCCGATACGCCTGACCCGCAACAGGGTATGATCAACTATATCGGGCCATGACGCCCGGAAGGAGAGGCAATGACAGGCAAGCGGCGATACCGCGTCATCCAGTGGGCAACAGGCAATATCGGTTCCCGCGCGCTGCGCACGGTGATCGATCATCCCGCGCTCGATCTTGTCGGCCTGTGGGTCAGTTCTAACGACAAGCGCGGCAAGGATGCGGGCGACCTTGCCGGGCTGGCCCCCTGCGGCGTCATCGCCACAGGTTCGGTCGATGATCTGGTCGCGATGGAGGCCGACTGCGTCCTCTACATGCGGCAGGGCACCGACATGGACGAGCTGTGCCGCCTGCTCGCATCGGGCAAGAATGTCGTCACGACCCGCGGCGACTTCCACCATCCGCCCGCAATGGACCCGGCAGCGCGCGACAAGATCGAGTCAGCCTGCCGCACCGGCAATAGCTCCATCTACAGCACCGGCTCCAGCCCCGGCTTCGTGACCGAAGCCCTGCCCATCCCGCTACTCTCCCTCTCGCGTCGGCTCGATTGCCTGACGATCGACGAATATGGCGACGTGTCGAGCCGCAATTCGCCCGACCTGCTGTTCAACATCATGGGCTTTGGCCGCACCCCCAGCGCCTTCGACCCCCGCCAGATCGATCATGTGAAGGGCGACTTCGCCGGCTCGCTGGCCCAGCTGGCCGATGCTGCTGGCATCACCATCGACAGCTGGGACGCTGTCGGCGAAATGGGCGCGGCAACCCGCGATATCGTGATCGCGGCTGGCACTATCCCTGCTGGCACCGTCGCGGCCCAGCGCATCACCATATCGGGACTACGCAATGGCAAGCCGGTGCTGCGCTTCCGCGCCAACTGGTATTGCAGCCGCGAAATCGACCGGCCCGACTGGCGTCTGCGCGAATCCGGCTGGCGCATCCGGGTGGAGGGGGACACGCCGGTGGAGGTCGATATAAGCTTCCCGGTCGCCCCGGAAGATTATGCCGCCTTCACCCCCGGCCTGACCGCCCATCGCGCGGTCAACGCGATTGCGGCGGTCTGCGCCGCCCCGCCCGGCATCCGCACCACGGCGGACATGCCGCAAGTGATCGCCCGCTTTCAGTAGCCCGCCACCAGTGCCTCGCTCACCTGCCATAATCGCGCGGCGGCGGCATCATCCTGCGCCGCCGCCGAACAGGCCACGGCCTCGCGCATATGGAAATAGCCGCCGCTCGACCGGCCCGGCACCGGATCGCTGGCCAGCCACACCAGCGTGTCCGCCGCCTGCGCCGGGGTTAGCGCCCGGTCGGCGATCGATTCCATATAGGCCTGCATCGGCGCGTCGCAGTGGCTGGCGAAATTGCTCGCCACCACGCCGGGATGCATCGCATGGGCGACGATGCCCGTTCCCTCCAGCCGCCGCGCCAGTTCGCGGATGAACAGAATATTGGCAAGCTTGGCATGGCAATAGGCCGCGCCACCGACAAACCCCGCGGCAAAATTCAGATCATCCCACGCCATCCCGTTGCAATGCTCATGGCCGGTCGACGACACTGCCACCACCCGCACCGAACCGGGTGCCGATTGCGCTGCCCCCGCCAGCAAATTGGGCAGCAATTTTTGCGTCAGCAGAAACGGCGCGAGATGATTGGACGCAAAGGTCGCTTCATGCCCCTCAGGCGTGATGATCCGCTGCGCCATCACCCCGCCCGCATTGTTGAGCAGCGCGTCGATCTCCGGTGCCAGCGCTGCAATCTCGCGCGCCGCTCGCGCGGTTTCCGCCAGCAGCGCCATGTCCGCCCGGATCATGGTGAAATCCGCGCCGGGCAGGGCGGCCAGTTCCGCCGCTGCCGCTGCGCATCGCGCGGGATCACGCCCGACGCCGATCACCCGCCACCCCTGTTGCAGCAACGCGCGCGCTGCTTCCTTGCCAATGCCCGCGCTCGCGCCTGTGACGACAGCGACCTTTTTCCGGTCCATCACGCCTGCACCACCTCCATCTTGCGGGAACCATGGCCCAATGTCAGGAACAAAGCGGCTCCCACGATGGTGACGCAGGCACCGATCATCAGGAAAGGCGCATAACTGCCCCATAGGCTCAGCGTATAGCTCAGCGTCAGCGACCCCAGCGCCGCCCCGCCCGCAATTGCCGCGCCGACCAGCCCCATGACCAGGCTGAATACGCTCAACCCGAACCGCCGCGACACCAGATAGGCGGCGATATCGCCCTCGGCACCCTGCGCCAGCCCCATCATCGCGACCGACAGCGCCAGCACGATGGTGCTGTCGAACGGCGACGCCATCAGGATCATGCCTATAGCAGGCATGGACAGCGTCAACGCCGCAACCAGATGCGGCTCCATCCGGTCAAGCGACAGGCCGCAGGCAAAACGGCCGACCATCACGCCGATCGCGAAAACGGAAATCAGCCAGGTCGCGGTCTGCGACTGCGCGCCGCTATCCATCAGCACCAGCTTCAACTGCGACGACAGCAGCCCTTGCGGGATATTCACCAATATCATGCCGACGATCAGCACCCAGAAGGCCGGATTGCGGACGATCACACCATTGCCCGCCTTGACTGCGACCGGCGCGACAGCCTCTTCGGGGTGAACGCCAATATGTCGCGGCGTCATCAATACGGCGATCAGCCCGAAAAACATCGTGACCCCGCCCATCAGCAGATAGCCGTTGCGCCAGCCCTCGCTTTCGATGAAGCCGCCCAGCAGCGGCGCGATTACTGCGCCGACCAGCGGCGGCCCGGTCATGACGATGGAAAAGGCCAGCCCGCGCGCCCGCTCGAACCGCTCCGCCACGATCCTTGTATAGACGGGCGATGTGGTCAGCGTGCCGACCACGATCTGCAAGACGGCAATGGCAAAGAAGGCGCGGATGCTGCCGGGCTGCATGGCAAAGGCGATATAGGCGCTCGGCCCGGCCAGCACGCCCACGGCGGACACGGCCCGCACCCCGAACCGGTCGGTCAGTCGCCCGGTGATCGGCTGCGCGATCAGCATCAGCAGCCCGAAACTGCCCAGCAGCGCAAATTGCGATTTGGGCCAGCCAAATTCGGCGATCAGCTTGGGCGCAAACAGGCCCATCGTATAGGCGGACAGGCCTATGCCGAACCCCAGTCCCATGGTCGCGGCTAGCAAAGGGCGCCAATGCGTCCGCAATTCGCCCCAATAGGCCGATCCCATCCTCATCTCCTGTTATGATGCCATGCTTGTCGGGCTGTTCAGGCACCGACTGGCTGCCATGTCGGAGTGCGCCAGGCAAATCGCCCCCGCGCTATCATGGTCATATGGCGGGCCAGCCGGACAATCGCTGCTCGCCCGCCTGAGCGATATGTCGCCCGCTTGCCTTGTGCGGCCATGCGCCTTCGGGCGATCATCGCCGCAACGGACATAGAAGGAGCGGACATGGCAGGCAGCCTGACAGGAAAGGTCGCGCTGGTGACCGGCGCATCGTCGGGCATTGGCGAGGCGGCTGCACTGGCTCTTGCGGGTGCGGGAGCCAGCGTGGCGCTGTCGGCCCGGCGCGTCGATCGATTGAGCGCATTGGTTGATCGCATTCTTGGCGAGGGCGGCAAAGCCATCGCGCTGCCCGGCGACATGGCGGTGGAGGCGGACGCGACCCGCGCCGTCACCGATACCGTCGATCAGCTTGGCCGCATCGACATCCTCGTCAATTCCGCCGGGGTCATCCAGGCGGGTGGGGTAGAAAGCCTCTCGCTCGACGAATGGCGGCGGGTGATAGACATCAACCTGCTCGGTACGCTCTACACCTGCAAGGCGGCGATCGGCCCGATGAAGGCACAGGGCAGCGGCGACATCATCAATATCTCCTCCACCGCCGGGCGGCGCGCGGCGGGGCTGTTTGGTCCCTATTCGACCAGCAAGTTCGGCCTCACCGGCCTGACCGAAAGTCTGCGGCAGGAAGTGGGCGGGGCGGGTATTCGCGTGTCCATCGTCGAGCCGGGCGCGACCGCGACGGAAGTCGCAGGCGGCATCAGCGATCCGGCGATGCGCGCGGCGATGACCGACCATGTCGGCAAGGACACAGCGATGCAGCCCGACGACATCGCGCAAGCGATCCTTTTCATCACGTCATTGCCCGCACGGGCGAACGTGTCGCAAATCCTGATCCGCCCGACCGCCGACACGGCGGCGATGTAGGCCGACCCCGACAGAATAAGAGGCGAGGAAATATATGGCCGACATCGAACCACGCGCGCCCGCGCTGTCAGATGCGCTGCCCAGCATGGCCTACCGGTCCTGGTTCCTCTTCATCATGGTGCTGGTGTCCGCATCGGTGCAGGGCGAACGCTATCTGATGGTGGTCATGGTCGAACCGATCCGCCGCGAACTGGGCCTGTCGGACGCAGCGATCGGCATGGTCAAGGACATGATCATCGCCATCGTCTATATCCTGGCCATCATCCCGCTCGCGCGGCTGGCCGATCGCTGGTCGAAACGCAAGATCGTGGCGATCGCCGCTACCGTCTGGAGCCTCGCGATCATCGTCTGCGGCATGGCCAAGAACTTCTGGGTCTTGCTGATCGGTCGGGCTGGCATCGGCCTTGGCGAAGGGGGCTTTACCCCGCCGTCGCAGGCATGGATCGCCGACCTTTTCCCCGTTCGCCAGCGCGCGACGGCGCTCTCCATCTTTCTGCTCGGCGCGTCGCTTGGCACTTTCCTTGGCCCGGCGGTAGGCGGCTGGGCCGTGCAGGAATATGGCTGGCGCAACACGCTGATCTTCGGCAGCATCCCAGGCTTCATCCTGGCGCCCATCGTCTGGTTCACCCTGCGTGACACCCGCGCGGGACTGGCCGATGGCGCGCCGGTTGAAACAAGCCCACCGGCGTCGTTTCTCAAGACCGCGCGCGAACTGATGGCGATCAAGACATTGCCCCCGCTGATCCTTGCCGCCTCGCTCAATGCCTTGCTGACCATGGGCTTCATCAGCTGGGCGCCCGCCTTCATGGAACGGACCCACGGAATGCCCGCCAATGAAGCCGGGTTGCAAATGGGCGGTGCGCTCTTCTTCGGGTCCGCGATCGGTCACACTGTCGGTGGCCCGCTGGCGGACTTTCTGGGCCGTCGCGACATGCGCTGGTATGTCTGGATGCTGATGATCAGCGGCGCGCTCGCCACCGGCATTGGCTGGTTGATCCTGACTGGCTCGGCCGACCGGGTATTCCCGCTCTATGGCCTCAACATGCTGATCGGCGGCCTGTCTGCCGCGCCGCTGATGGCCGTGGTCGCTGGCCTTGTCCCGTCCCGCTCCCGTGCGACCGCTATCGCCGTGCTGATGGTGTCGATCCAGGTCATCGGCCTTGGCGGCGGCCCTGTGCTGGTCGGCTGGCTCAGCGATATGCTGCGCCCGATTTATGGCGAGGATTCGCTGGGCATGGCGATGCGCTGGGCGTTGCTGGTCGGTATTCCCAGCACTATCCTGGCCTGGATCGCCAGCCGGTCCTGCCGCACCGATTTTGCGGCGGCCGGTGGCTGGAACGGCGCGGCAGTCAACCATGCGATGCACTAAGATGGCAGCTATCCGTCACCTGTCGCCGATCGAAAGGCCAATCATGAAGCTGCACCTTGTCTCCATCTGCCTCATGACCATCGCGCTGCCATGCATGGCTGCCGAACCCCCGGCGACGGCACCTGGCATGTCGCGGCTCGGCACCGGCTATCTCAAGAGCGGACCGCTACCCGACAGCTTCGCCCCACCGCCACCCGCGCCCGGTTCTGCTGCGCAGGCCCGCGACGATGAAGCGGCCAAGGCGGCGCTGGCGCTAAGAGGTGGTCCGCGCTGGACATTGGCGACCGCCGACGCTGACCTGCTCAGTCCCAGGGCGACCGCGACCTTCTCCTGCGCGCTCGGTGTCGCAATCGGCCCGGACACGACGCCCCGGCTCGACCGGCTGCTGCGCCGGACCATCGCCGATTTCGGCATGTCCACCAGCGCGATCAAGCATCGCTACGCCCGCGCGCGCCCCTTCATGGTCAACGGTCAACCCACCTGCACGCCGGACTGGGAGCCGATGCTCCGCAAGGACGGCTCCTATCCGTCCGGGCACAGCGCCATCGGCTATGGCTGGGGGCTGGTGCTGGCCGAGTTGCGCCCGGACATTGCTCCGGCCCTGGTCGCGCGCGGTCGCGCCTTTGGCGACAGCCGCCGTATCTGCAACGTCCATTGGCTCAGCGATACCGAGGAAGGCCGCCTCGCCGCCACGGTGGTATTTGCGCGGCTGAACGCCGACCGGACGTTCCAGAAAGACTTTAAGGCCGCGCGTAAGGATATCGCCCGTGCCAAGGCCCGGCCCACCGGCTGCGACAGTGAAGCGGCCGCACTGACCCAAGGAGTGACCCAGCCATGACCGACATAAAACCCCGCATCCTGCCGCTGCCGCGCGAGGAGTGGACCGACGATGCGCGCGAGGTGTTTTCCTATTGGGGAGAACCCAATTCCTGGGAAGAAGGCTCTAAAACCAATGTGTTAATGGTTATGGCCAACCATCCTGGCCTGGGCAAGGTTTACAATATCTGGGGCAAGCATCTGCTTATGTCCAACTCACTGTCGACCAGGCATCTGGAACTGCTGATCCTGCGCGTCGCATGGGCTGTGAAGTCCGCCTATGAATGGCATAATCATGTCGGCTATGGCCTGAACGCCGGCCTGACGCTGGAGGATATCGCCGCCATCCGCGATTATCCCAACGGCGGCAATTGGGACGAGGCGGACGACGCAGTCCTGCGCTCGGTCGATGAACTCATCACCGACGGCACGATCAGTGACGCCAACTGGGCCGTGCTGGGCCGCCATTTCACCAAGCAGCAGCAAATGGATCTGGTATTTTCGATCGGCCATTATGTGATGACCAGCTGGGCGCTCTCCTCCTTTGGCGTCGGGATCGAGGGCGGCGCGGACCCGATCGGCTTCGACCTCAAGACCGCATCCGGCAAAACCCCCGGCAAGACCTACAAGCCCGGCGAGACAGAGGACTGGACCGACAGCCGCGGTTACTGAGGCATTCGCTGTAGCGATATCGCGGCCTCGCTCCGTCTTGCGCATTGCCGTGCCTCCATCGCAACGGGCATGACAGGGGCCAAGAGAGACAAAAGGAACACCCCATCATGGCGACCGACATTTTGCTGCCCAAGATCGGCTTTTCGATGACCGAGGCCCAGATCGCCGAATGGCTGGCGGAGGATGGCGCACAGGTCGAGGAAGGCCAGCCGCTCTATCTGCTCGAAGCCGACAAGTCGGCCAATGAGGTGGAATCGCCCGCCAGCGGAACGCTGCGCATCATCGCCCAGCCCGGCGAAACCTGTGAAGTCGGCACGGTCCTCGGCACGATCGAATGACTCTGCGCGTCGGCATCGTCAGCGCAGCCTGGGGTGCCTTCGCCCATCTGCCCGCCTGGCGCGCCCTTCCCGGCGTAGAGGTCACCGCGATCTGCACATCGCGGGAGGAAACGGCCCGCGCTGCCGCCGAACGGCTGAACCTGCCGCGCGCGTTCTGGAACGCCACCGAAATGTGCGCCGACCCGGACATCGACATCGTCGATCTGGGAACCCGGCCCAGCGTCCGTCTGCCGATGGTGCTGGCCGCGCTCGCCAATGGCAAGCATGTCTATAATGCCAGCCCCCACGCCCCAGACTGGGCCGGGGCCAAGGCGATCGATGCGGCCTGGCACGCCGGGACCAGCATCGGCGTGGTCGATGCTTTCTCCCAATGGCTGCCAGCCCATGCCCAGATGAAGGCGATGCTGGACGCGGACTATATCGGCGCGCCGCTGGGTGGCACCTGCCATTTCAACCTGTCGCTGTTCAACAGCCCGATCAAACAATTTCCCTATAACTGGTTCGCGCAAAGCGGGCAGGGGGTTTCGGCCGTCCGCAATAATGGCAGCCACGCGCTCTACATGCTGCGCCATCTGTTCGGCCCGGTCGCCGAACTGGTTGCCGACGACAGCCAGATATTGCGCGAATGGCGCTTCCCTGATGGCGATGCGATCACGCCGGAAACCACTGATTTCGCCAATGTCATCCTGCGCTTCGAAAATGGTCTGACCATGCAGATGCAGATCAGCTGGAGCATGGCGCTGCACGACGGCTGGCTGATCGATGTTTTTGGCGACAGGGGGCGACTGGTCGCCGCCTCGCCCACCTTCCCGACGCCACGCGACTGCACCCTGCGCGGTGGCCAGCTGGGCGGCGAGTTGCGAGAGATCGCTATCTCCGACCGCTACAAAAGCGCGCCGGGCATCGTCCTCGACTGGCAGAGCGAACCCCAGCCCAGCTACCCGATGGCGCTATCGATGCAGGCCATGGTCGAAGCGATCTATGGTCGCGGCGTTAGCGCTCCGGACTTTGCCGAAGCGCTAGAGGTCGAACGCCTCCAGGAAGCGATCCGCCTTTCGAGCGAAACCCGCCGCTGGGTGCGACTGGCGGACGTCAACTGACGCCATAACCGGACCTCCGTTCGTTTCGAGCGAAGTCGAGAAACTGCTAACCCGTTTCTCGAGTTCGCTCGAAATGAACGGATCATATTCTACTGCCCAGTAAACCGTGGCGGGCGCTTCTCCTTCAGCGCGGCAATCCCCTCACGATGATCGGCGCTACGGACGCTAAGCGATTCATAGGCGATCCCTGCTTCCATCACCGCGCTGGCGATCCGCTTCAACTCCATATTGGTCAGCACTTTCGTCCATCGGATCGCATTGGGCGCACCTGCCAGCAGCTTGCTGCAAAAGGCATCGACAGCCCCGTCCAGTTCCTCCGGCGCGACGCAATGGTTGATCAGACCGATCTCCGCCGCTTTGCGCGCAGTCAGCAACTCGCCGGTCAGCAGATATTCCTTGGCCTTGGCCAGCCCGATCCGCTGCGTCCACACCAGCGCGCCGCCATCTCCGGCAACCAGCCCGATGCCGACATGCGGATCACCGATCTTCGCCCCCTCGGCGGCAAAGATCACATCGCACAATAAGGCGATCGACGCCCCCAGACCCAACGCATGGCCATTCATCCGGCACACTACAGGCTTTTCGATGTCCAGCATCGCAAAGGCGATCCGCTTGGCCTGCCGCGCCTCATGGTCGAACAGATGCGGGTTGGCGGCATTATGCTCCATATGCGCAATGTCGCCACCAGCCGAAAAGGCGCGCCCCGCGCCGGTCAGCAGGATGACGTCGGACGCAGGGTCGGTCGCCGCAAAGGTCAGCGCTTCGGGCAATTCGTCATGCAGCGTCAGATTGACCGCGTTCAGCGCTTCGGGCCGATTGAGCGTCACGACCAGCAACCGTTCGCGGCGTTCGAGCAAAATCGTCTGGAACAGGGGCAGTGGCTGGCTCATGCGCGGGTCTCCTTGCCCTTCCCTTATCATGCTCCATGCCCCTGCCAACGTCGCCACAGCGATAAGCGCAGCCCGCTCGTCCACGCGGGCTGCCATTCCCTGCCATCGCACTATAGCCTGTCACTAGATACAAGGGAGAGCGGAGCATGGCCGGGTTTGACGAAACGTTCGACTGGGTGGTCGTGGGCAGCGGCGCCGGATCGATGATCTCCGCGCTGGTCATGCGCCATGCCAACAAGTCGGTCGTCATCCTCGAAAAGACGGCCTGGGCCGGTGGCACGACGGCCAAGTCGGGCGGCGTCATGTGGATTCCCGCCAACCGCTTCATGCTGGCCGACGGGGAACAGGACAGCGCCGACGCGGCGATGACCTACCTCGACGCGCTCCAGCAACTGGACGGCAACCCCGCCCCCGGCACATCCCGCGAAAAACGGCTCGCCTATGTGACGCAGGCACCCCGCGCGATCGACTTTCTGGTGAACAAGGGCGTGGCGTTGCAACGCGGCGCGACTTTCTGGCCGGATTATTATGATGAGCTGCCGGGCGGCTGCAAGACGTCACGCACGGTGGTCGCCAAACCCTTCGATCGCAAGGAACTGGGGTCATGGCGCGACAAGTTGCGCAAGGGCTTTGCCGAATTCAACGTCACCCTGGTCGAGGGGATGGAAGCCCAGGGCCATCGCCGGACCAACAAGGCGTCAGGCAAGATGCTGGCGCGTATCATCCTGCGCACCCTGCGTGATCTTGTGCTGGGCCGCAAATATACCACGGCGGGCGGCGCGTTGCAGGGACGCTTGCTCAAGGCCGGGCTGGCAGCGGGCGCAGAGCTGCGACTGAACGCACCGGTCAGCGAACTGGTGATAGAGGATGGGACAGCCACCGGCGTCGTGACGATGCGCGATGGCAAGCCGTGGCGGGTCGGCGCGCGCCTGGGTGTCCTGATCAATGCGGGCGGCTTTGCCCAGAACCAGGCGATGCGCGACACCTATATGCCCGGCACGCAGGCGCAATGGTCGCAAACCGCCGAGGGCGACACCGGAGAGATGCACCGCGAACTGGAACGGGTCGGCGGCCAGCTGGCGCAGATGGACCAGCTTGTCGGCTACCAGATGACCCTCGCGCCCGGCTGGGACAAGACTTATGTCGCGCCAGGCGCCCAGTCGATGACCGGCAAGCCCCATGCGATCCTGGTTGATCAGACCGGCCAGCGTTATATGAATGAAGGCGGCAGTTACGAACTCTATTGCGAAAATATGCGCAAACGGAATCTCGTCGCCCCGTCGGTTCCCAGCTGGGCGATCCTCGACCGCCATTATGTGGAACTCTACGCGATCGCGGGCAAATTTATCGACAAGAAGATCCCTGAAAACTGGATCGAAAGCGGCTATCTCCACACCGCTGACACGATCGAGGGACTGGCCGCCAGCATCCATGTCGATCCCGCCGCGCTGGCCGCGACCGTGGCGCGCTGGAACGGGCATGTGGCCATGGGCGTGGACGAGGATTTCCACCGGGGTGAGCGCGCCTATGACAATTGCGGCTTTGTCGGCGATCCCTTCTCGGAGCGCAGCGCCATTGGCGCGATCGACAAGGCGCCCTACTACGCTGCTCCGGTCGTGCCGGGCGATGTCAGCACCTATGGCGGCGTCATCACCGACGACAAGGGCCGTGTCGTCACCGCCGACGGCGATGTGATTGCAGGCCTCTACGCCACCGGCGTCACGACCGCATCGGTGATGGGCAATGTTTATCCCGGCGCGGGCGCAAGCATCGGCCCGTCCCTGACCTTTGGCTATATCGCCGCCCGCCATGCGGCTGGTTTGGACAACCAGCTTTAACCGATGCGTTTGGGCGATCGACCGTTCCGAAACTGGCCAAGTGCGACGAAGGACAGGAAAATCGGCCTAAACGTCCCGCTAAGCCTAAGATTGCGGCACTTGGCATATGGACCAGCGCCTCAGCCTTGGTTATGCGGACAAGGCAATAACCCCTAAGAAAGGCTTTTTATGAACAACAGCGATCTGGCCGACGGCGTAGCCTCGGCACATGGCATCACCAAGGCGGATGCCCGCAAGATTGTCGACGGTGTTTTTGCTGCCATCGCCGATGCCGCCGCCAAGGGCGAAGAAGTGTCCCTCAATGGCTTCGGCAAGTTCAAGGTGAAGGATTCGCCAGCGCGCGAAGGCCGCAACCCCTCGACCGGTGCGACCATTCAGATCGCAGCGTCCAAGAAGCTGGGCTTCACGCCGGCCAAGGCGGTCAAGGACAAGCTGAACGGCTAGTCGGACAAACCGGCGCCGCTCTCAGGAGCGACGCCGGTTGCCTATAGACCCCTGATGTTCGGGGTTGCGGTACGGTGTCTATCGTACCGGTCTAAGCGAAGCGGACATCAGGCCGCGCTTTTGCGGCTTTTACCCGCTGAGTAGCGGTTTTCCGGCACCGGCAGGCCCAGATGTTCGCGGAAAGTCGTGCCTTCATAGTCGGTGCGGAACAGGCCACGCGCCTGAAGGATCGGGATCACCCTGTCGACCAACAGATCCAGCTGTCCCGACAATGGCTCGAACACCACAAAACCGTCCGCAGCGCCGATCTCGAACCAGTCCTGCAAGCGATCCGCCACCGTTTCGGCCGATCCGACAAAGGCGCCGCGCGGGCTTGCCAGCCGCTTGGCCACCTGCGGCAGCGTCAGATTTTCCGCCCACACCTCGGTCAGAATCCGCAGCGTAGCGCTCTGCTGGCTGTTTTCCATGTCCGCGCCACGCCATGCAGGATGAAGCCGAGTTTGATATGCCGTTTCTGGGTCATGACTATGCCTTTCAGGAAAACCACGCCCGGTTTTACTGGAGGCGCCCAGCGCTAACCAACGCCAAGTCCTCGACGACATATGATTTGGGCAAATAGAGGAGCCTCACTCCCGTCGCGCCGACGTTGGCCTGGCGCTAAAGCCCTTCCGCCTCGACCCAATGTGCGCCTGTAATCTGCCGCGCCAGCGCCCACACTTGCCGCCGAATGTCAGGCACGGCGACAATCTCCCAATGCGCCGCTGAAACGGACGAGACATTGCGCCGCATCGCTACATAGGGGCAGGCCCCATCCAGCCGCGTCGCTTGCTGCGATGGCCCTGTCATGGGCTATCGCGGCAATAGCGGTCATGATTACCCCTTCTCTCTCATTGTACTAAATGGTACATGGTCCGCGAGGATGCAGAGAAGGGCCATCATATGAGGACGTCCATCGCGACCGTTTCCGTCAGCGGGACGCTCGATGCCAAGTTGCAGGCCATTGCCGCCGCAGGGTTCGACGGTGTCGAGATTTTCGAGAATGACCTGATCGGCTATGCCGGATCGCCGCGCGAGGTGGGCGCGATGATCCGCGACCATGGCCTTGTCTGCACCTTGTTTCAGCCATTTCGCGATTTTGAAGGGATGCCCGGCGATTTGCGCGCCAAGACCTTCGACCGCGCCGAACGCAAATTCGACATCATGCAGGAACTGGGGACCGACCTGGTGCTGGTCTGCTCCAACGTCTCACCCCAGGCGCTGGGCGATCGCCAACGCATCATCGACGATTTTTCAGAACTCGGTGCCCGCGCAGGCCGTCGCGGTTTGCGGGTCGGTTATGAGGCACTCGCCTGGGGTCGCCATATATTCGACCATCGCGATGCGTGGGAGATTGTCCGTTCCGTCGATCATCCCGCGATCGGCCTGATCCTCGACAGCTTCCATTCGCTGGCGCGCCGGGTGCCGATCGACAGCATTGCTGCAATTGACCCGGCCAAGCTGTTCATCGTCCAGGTCGCCGACGCGCCCGCGCTGGACATGGACTATCTCTACTGGAGCCGCCATTTCCGCAACATGCCGGGGCAGGGCGATTTGCCCATTGCCGACTATGTGCGCGCATTGCTCGACATTGGCTATGATGGCCCCTTGTCGTTGGAAATCTTCAACGACCGCTTCCGCGCCGGTTCATCCTCCGGCGTCGCGCTCGACGGCTATCGTTCGCTCCGCATGGTGGAGGATGAAGCCCGCCGCATCTCCGCCCGGCCAGCCGCCATTGCCCCGCGCGTCAAGATTGACGGGGTAGAATTTATCGAGTTCGCCGCCAGCGAAAGCGAAGCACCTGTCCTGGCCGACATGCTGTCAGCGATGGGCTTCACCCTGGTCGGACGCCATGTCCGCAAGGCCGTCACGCGATGGCGGCAGGGGGCGATCAACCTGGTCATCAATTGCGAAACCGAAGGCTTCGCCCACAGCCATGACATCGTCCACGGCGCATCGGTCTGCGCGCTGGGCCTGCGGGTAACTGATGTTGCATCGGCCCTCGATCGGGCGGGTGCGCTGCGGATTGCCCGCTTTGAACAGGCGGTGGCGTCCGACGAGATGCAGATTCCGTCGGTGCGCGGTGTGGGTGGCAGCCTGATCTATTTCATCGAAACCGGCACGCAGGACGCGGTCTGGGCGCAGGAATTTGTGCCTGTGACCGACGCGGCGCATGCCGATGCCGGTCTGGACCGGATCGACCATATCGCGCAGGCCATGGGCTATGAGGAGTTTCTATCCTGGCTGCTCTATTATTTCGCGCTGTTCGACGTGACCAAGACGCCGCAACTGGAAATCGCCGATCCGCTGGGCATCGTCCATAGCCAGGCGGTCGAGTCCCCGGATCGCGGCTTTCGCATCACCCTCAACGGATCGGCAGCGGCACAAACCTTATCGTCGCGTTTCCTGCACCATTATATGGGGGCAGGGGTTCAGCATATCGCATTCGCCTGCGCCGACATATTCGCCACCCGCGACGCGATGGTGGCGCGGGGACTGGAACTGCTCGACATCCCGGCCAACTATTATGACGATCTGGCGGCCCGCTTCAGTCTGGACCCATCACTGGTCGCGCGCATGGCGGCGTCGGGCATTCTCTATGACCGGGTGGGCGATCAGGAATATTTCCAATTCTACAGCCGCGCCTTTGCCAAGCGTTTCTTCTTCGAATTTGTCGAACGGCGTGGTTATGATGGCTATGGCGCGGGTAATGCGACAATAAGGCTGGCGGCCCAGTCGCGTTTCAGGGACGATATGCCGGTTTGATGGCGGTTTGACGAGAAGGACAGGCGGAGTGGGTAAGGCGGCCCTGACGGCAATCGAAGGTGGGGCGAGCGCGCGCACGGCGGAGGCCGAGGAGACGCGGCGCAACATATTGGACGTTGCGACGGTCGAATTTGCCGACAAGGGACTGAGCGGCGCGCGGATCGACGAAATCGCCGAACGCACCAATTCGTCAAAGCGCATGATCTATTATTATTTCGGCGGCAAGGAAGGCCTGTATCGCGCGGTTCTGGAGCGTGCCTATACCGCCGTGCGCGAAGTCGACGCTGCCGTCCGGCGCGATCATCTGGCCCCGGATGCGGCCTTGCGCGATCTCATCACCACGACCTTTGACTATCATATCCAGCATCCCGAATTTGTCCGGCTGGTCATGAACGAGAATATTCTGCGCGGCGCGCATGTCGGGGAGATACCGGGCATCCGCGAACGCAACCGCAAGGTAATCGACAATCTGCGCGACATATTGGCCCAGGGGGTCGCAAGCCGTCATTTCCGCGAGGGCATAGACCCGGTCGAACTGCATATGACCATCAGCGCGCTATGCTTCTACAATGTGTCGAACCGCTACACCTTTGCCTTTGGTTTCGACCGGGACATGACATCGCCCAAGGCGCTGGGCCGTCGCCGCATGTCGGTGATCGACATTATCGAAAGCTGGTGCCGGGCCTGATCGGCGCAAGGCCCGTTGGAAGGTTGCTCGCCCTTGCGCAGCAGCCCATCTTTGGATAGTAATGTACGAAATAGTTAGCACATAAAAATAGCAGGTGAGGAGAAGCGGATGCACAAGCCGACTTTCAACGCAGTGGCAGCAGCCCTGCTCAGCACAGTCGCAAGTGCTGCCCACGCGCAGCCGCCATCCACCCCCGCACCGCCGACAGCACCCGAACCCGCGCTGGGCGATCCTATGCCCGAACGGCGCGTGGCCTTTCCGGGCGGCGTCACCGCCAGCACCGACATCGTCTTTTCCACCATCCCCGGCTATCGCCCGATCACGCTCGACCTCTATCGCGCGGCCAGCACCAGCGGGCCACGACCGCTCGTCATCTATATCCATGGCGGCGGCTGGATGAACGGCCATACCCGCCAGTCCGGCGCGTTCACTGATTTCCCCGCCGTCCTGGCGGACCTTGCCGCGCGCGGCTATGTCGTCGCCTCGCTCGAATATCGCCTGTCGCGCGAAGCCCCGTTCCCCGCCGCGATCGACGATGTCCGCACCGCCATCCGCTTCCTGAAAGCCAATGCGGCCACCTATGGCATTGATGCTGGCCGCGTTGGTGTTTGGGGTGGTTCGGCGGGCGGACAATTGGCGGCGCTGGCCGCGCTGGACTGTGGCGCGGCGCCCACCGGCGCGGCACTCACCGGCGCGGACAAGGCCAATGCTGCTCAGTCGGACTGTGTCCAGGCCGGGGTCGGCTGGTACGGCGTCTATGACTTCGCCACCATGCCCAAGTCCAACATCCCGCAGGCGGAGAATGCCTATCTCGATTGTGAGAAAGGAAGTTGCCCGGCGGATCGTGTCGCCGCCGCCAGTCCAGCCGCCCATGTCGACCGGAAAGACCCGCCCATGCTGCTGATCCATGGCACGGAGGATCGGGTCGTGCCGGTATCGCAGTCGCAGCTACTGGCCGCCAAGCTCAAGGCCGCACAGGTTCCCGTCACGCTCGATGTCATCGCCGGGGTCGGCCATAGCTGGATCGGCGCGAACGAAGCCGCGACCCGCGCGGCATCGCTCCATGCGCTCGACCTGACCTTCCGCTTTTTCGACGCCCGGCTCAAGGATCGCCGCTAATGCGCCGCTACTGGACGGCTGCGTTGGCGCTGGCGCTGCTGATCGGCGATCAGGGCGCGCTGGCGCAGGTGGTGGAGCGGTCCGCAGGCGCGCCGGTCCAGACCGACGCTGGGCTGGTGGGCGGTATCACTCTGCCATCAGGCGTGCGGGCCTGGCTGGGCGTACCATTCGCTGCGCCGCCGGTGCGCGATCTGCGCTGGCGCGATCCCCGTCCGCATGAAGGCTGGAACGGTGTCTGGAACGCCGATCGCTTTGCCCCGGAATGTATCCAGCCCTTGCGTGGCCGTTCGATCAACCATTATTTCGGTGAAGAAGCGACCAGCGAGGATTGCCTCTATCTCAACATCTGGGCGCCATCCGAACCGGCGCCTGCGGGCAAGCCCTATCCTGTCATCGCCTGGATCTATGGCGGTGCGTTCAATGTCGGTTCGGCGTCGATGGCCAATTATTCCGGCGCGCCGCTCGCGGCCAAGGGCGTGGTCTATGTCGCGATCGCCTATCGGGTCGGTCCGCTCGGCTTTATCGCCCATCCCGATCTGACGGTCGAGGGCGCGGGTCATTCGGGCAATTATGGGCTGAAGGACCAGATTGCGGCCTTACGCTGGATTCAACGCAATATCGCCGGTTTCGGCGGCGATCCCGGCAAGGTGACGGTGGTCGGCCAGTCGGCTGGCTCCATGTCCATCTCCCTGTTGCAATCAAGCCCGGCGGCGCGCGGCCTGTTCCATCGCGTGGTCGGCATGAGCGGATCGAGCTTCGGCGACCTGATGGCGGCGGTCCCGCTGGCGCAGGCGGAACAGGAAGGACGCGCTTTGCAACAGGCGCTCGGTGCGTCGTCGATCGAGGCGATGCGCGACATTCCAGCAGACCGCCTCATCAGCGTGGCGGCAACCGTCCCGCGTCGCCCGGTCGTGCTGGACGGGCAGATCGTGCAATCCCTGCCAGCGGCCAGCTTTGCGGCTGGCCAGCAGAATGACGTGCCCGCGATGATCGGCTTCACCCGTGACGAAAGTTTCCGCGCGCTGGGACCAGTCAACAGCGTGGCCGATTATACCGCCGCCGTGCGTCAAGCCTTCCCCGAAACGGCGGCGCAAATACTGGCTCACTATCCCGCCAAAACCGACGAAGCGGCCCGCCGCGCGATCCGCGATCTGCAACGCGACGCCAGCGTCGGCACGCAAATGGCCGATTGGGCAAGGGCGCAGGCGCGCTATGGCAAGGCACCGGTCTATCCCTTCTTCTTCACACGGGTGCATCCCTATCGGCCCGGCGTCATCTTTGCGGACCATGACCCGGCGACGGTCGGTGCCTATCATACCGGTGACGTGCCCTATTGGCTGGGGACGCTTGACAGTCTCAACCGTTTTCGCGTCACCCGCGACTGGACGGCGCAGGATCACGCCCTGTCGGACGCGATGATGACGGCCTTATTATCCTTCGCCCGCACTGGCCAGCCCGGCGCAGATTGGCCGATATTTCGGGAAAAGCACCCGCAAATGCGCCTGCTGGGTGATCTAGGTGGAACGATCGACTGGCCCCACCATGCCGCCTTGCCACTGCTCAAGGCGGCAGCAGCACCCCCACCTGCAGCGCCGCTGGACCGGCCGCGCGTTCGCGATTGAGGGAGGGCGTCATGACCCACTATTCGCGTAGGCATGTGCTGGGCCTTGGCATGGCAACGCCGCTGCTGCTCCCGACTCTCGCCCATGCCGCGGTGTCAGACGCAGCCGAAGCGCCGGGACTGGCGTTCGTCTATGAAGCGATCGTGACGCTGGAGCCTGTGATGGAGGTCGGCAGAACGCCGCTAGGCACCCGTCGCCGCATCCCCATAACCGGCGGACATTTTGCCGGGCCGCGCATCCGTGGAACCGTGCTGTCCGGCGGCGCTGACTGGCAGTTGCAGCGGGCAGATGACTGGACCGTGATAGAGGCGGACTATATGATGCGGGCCGACGATGGCACGCCGATCCACGTCCGCAATGTCGGCCTGACCAACAGCCGCGTCATGGGCGCACCGGAACGCTATCTGCGCACCGTCCCCAGTTTCGAGGCACCCGATGGGCCTCATGCCTGGCTCAATCAGGCGATTTTCATCGGCACGCTGGGGCCAACCCCAGATGATGCACCCAAGCCATCGGTGCGCATTCGCGTCTATCGCGTCACATGAAGCACGCTGCCAAGGCCGCGATACTGGCGATGCTGTTGGGCAGTTGCACGACGCTGCCCGACACGCCGATCCGCATGGTTGATCCGCCGACCGCCTGCGCGGCGACGGCGCAATTCTCTTTCGTCTGCGGCGCGGACAAGCCCGAAGATCTCGCCCATATCCCCGACACGCCCTGGTTGATCGCCAGCGGCTTTGCCAAAGGGGCAGGGCTGAAACTGGTCGATACCCGCCAAAGGACCGCGCGCATCTGGTTTACCGCCCGCGCCGATCAGATCGCCCGCGATCCCGCCTTGCCCGATTGCGACCAGCCGCCTGACCCAGCCCTGTTCACCGCGCGGGGCATCAGCCTGCGTGTCGTTGCTCCCGGCAAGGCAAGGCTCCATGTGGTCAATCATGGCGGACGTGAATCGATCGAAGTCTTTTCCGTCGATTTTAACAACGCAAGGCAGATACCTGCGCTCCAATGGCAGGGCTGTCTGCTGATGCCGCCGGGCCATGCCGCCAACAGCGTCACGACCTATAGCGACGGCACAGTGCTGGCGACCGTCCTGACCCGGCCGGGAACGCGCATTACCGACTTCGTCGAAGGGCGGGTGACAGGCGGCGTTTACCAGCGCCGCCCCGGCGAAACGGCATTCCAGTTGCTGCCGGGAACGCAACTACCGGGCAATAATGGTCTTGAGGCGGCGCGCGACGATAGCGGCTTCTATGTCATTGCCTTCGGTTTGCGGCAGGTGCTGGGCTATGATCGACATGACAGCAGCGCTCCGCTCTGGCGGCTGACCGTGCCGGATTTCATGCCGGACAATATTCATTGGGATGGCGACCGCCTGATCATGGCGGGGATGATGCGGGACGAACCGGCCTGTGGTGGGGTTCGCCGGATTGTCGGCGGCGTCGCCGATGGCATGACCTGTCATCGCGGCTATGCCGTGGCGCAGGTCGATCCCGTCGCCCATCAACTGACGATGCTGGCCTATGGCCCGCCTGATCCGCAGTTCAACGGCGTTTCTGCTGCCATTCTGATCGGACAGCAGCTATGGCTTGGCTCCTATCAGGCCGATCGGATCGCAGTTCGCGCGCTGCCTTATGCCTTGCCCTGACATTGTATGTACCAGTTCGTACATTTCGCTTGCACTGATGAAAGTGTCGGCGTACGAACGGTCCATGACGATCGGGGTGCAATCCCGACGCATCGGGGAGGACAGGCCAGCCATGGGCCAGCGTTGTATTCACATCCTGAACGGACCCAATCTCAACCTGCTCGGCGTGCGGGAGCCGGAGATTTACGGGCGTGATACGCTGGTCGATGTCGAGGCGGCCTGTCGGCGCGAAGTCGAGGGCACGGGCCTCGATATATGGTTCCGCCAGAGCAATGCCGAGCATGATCTGGTTGGCTGGCTGCATGAAGCGCGGGTTGGATCGGCGGGCATCGTCATCAATCCCGCCGCCTTCTCCTATGCCGCTTATCCGATCCTCGACGCGCTCAAAATGTGTGAATGCCCGGTCGTTGAAGTGCATATCTCGAACATCCATCGCCGCGACGCGGAATGGCGCTCGCGCTCGATCATGACGCAGGTGGTGACCGGCATCGTGTCGGGCCTCGGCACGGACGGTTATGCGCTGGCTGTGCGGCATCTCGTCATGCTCGATCAGCGGCGGATGGCGGCATGACCATCGCATCGGCCCTTCGTCCGACCAGGGCGCGCTTTGGCGTTCTTGGCCTGATCAGCATCGCGACCCTGCTCAACTATATGGATCGCGCCGTGATGGGCGTTGCCGCGCCGTCGCTGACGCAGGAATTGCAGATTTCGCCCGAAATGATGGGCCTTATTTTCTCTGCCTTTTCATGGACCTATGCGGCGTCCCAGATTCCCGGCGGCCTGCTGCTTGATCGGCTGGGTACGCGGATCACCTATGCGGGATCGCTAATGCTCTGGTCCTTCTTCACGCTTCTCCACGGCCTCGCCACCAACGTCACCATGTTGTTCGGCTTTCGCCTGGCGCTCGGCATGTCCGAAGCGCCCTGCTACCCCTGCAACAGCCGCATCCTGAGCAGTTGGTTCCCGCAGCAGGAGCGCGCCCGCGCCAATGCCGTCTATGCCGTCGGCCAATATGCTGGCCTCGCCTTCTTCAGCCCCGTCCTCTTCTGGGTGGTCGGCAGCATGGGCTGGCGCGCGCTGTTCATCATCGCTGGCGGGATCGGTCTGGCCTTTGGTCTGCTGATGTATGCCTGGTATCGTGATCCCCAGCACAGCCATCGCGTCAATAGCGCTGAACTGGACCATATCCGCGCGGGCGGTGGCCTGGCAGACGCCGCCCCGGCGCAATCTGTCCGCTTTTCCTGGGCCAATGTCGGAAAATTGCTGTCGCAGCGCCAGATATTGGGCGCATCGATCGGCCAATTTTGCGGCAATTCAACGCTGGTCTTTTTCCTGACCTGGTTCCCCACCTATCTGGCGACCGAACGGGGCATGGATTGGCTCAAGTCCGGCACCTTCGCCATATTGCCCTATATCGCCGCATCGGCGGGTGTGCTGCTGGGCGGCCATGTGTCGGACATGCTGATCCGGCGCACGGGATCGGCCAATATCGGCCGCAAACTGCCGATCGTCGTCGGACTGCTGCTGGCATCGACCATCATCCTTGCCAATTTCGTGCAGAGCAACACGCTCGTCATCGCCATCATGTCGGTCGCCTTTTTCGGGCAGGGCATGGTCAATCTGGGCTGGACGCTTATTTCGGATGTCGCGCCGCGCCAATATATCGGCCTGACCGGCGGGGTGTTCAATCTGTGCGCCAATCTGGCCGGCATCGTCACGCCCATCGTGGTCGGAGTGATCGTGGGGCAGACCGGCTCCTTTTACGGCGCACTGGCCTTTATCGGCACGCTCGCGCTGGTGGGGGCCGCGGCCTATATCTTCATCGTCGGCGATGTGAAGCGGGTGGAAATGGACTGAATGACGCATTGAACGACACCATGCACGACGAGGCATGGTCTGAAATGGACTAAATAGTTCGTTATAATAAGGGAGGATGAGCATGAATATTTCTTTTCTGACGGGACTGCGGCTGAGCGGGTCGGCGACGGCCCTGATACTGGCTGCCTTTGCAGCACCCGCCATCGCCCAGGCACCGGCCGCTGACGCGACCCCGCCAGTCGCTGCGGAACCTGAACAGCCCGGCACCGCCGATATCGTCGTCACCGGATCGCTGATCGCGCGGCCGAATAATGTCGCCGTCAGCCCGATCGTGACCGTCTCCGATGAACTGGTGCAACAGAGCGGCCAGATCACGCTGGAAGATTCGCTCAACCAGCTGCCCGGCTTCACCCCGTCCGGCAATGCTGGCACTGGCGGTCAGGGGGCGGGCGGGCGCGCCACGCTCAACCTGCGTGGGCTGGGGTCGAACCGCAATCTCGTGCTGCTCGACGGTCGCCGCCTGCCGCTGTCGGACATTAACGGCAATGTCGACATCAACATCCTGCCTGAATCGATCATCGGATCGGTCGATGTCATCACCGGTGGCGCGTCCGCCATCTATGGATCGGACGCCATGTCCGGCGTCGTGAATTTCAAGACCGACCGCTATTTTGACGGCGTCCGCGCCGACATCCAGCAGGGCGACTCGTTCCGGGGCGACTATGGCAAGTTCAACGCCTCGCTCGCGCTGGGCACCAAATTTGCGGACGATCGTGGCCGTTTGATGCTCGCGCTCAGCTATGCCAAGCGTGATCCGCTGTCCGGCTCGCAGCGCCCCTTCTTCGCCGACCGCGTCCCTTCCTCCTTCATCGGCACCGGCACGTTCGTTCCCGACGCGCTCAACCTGCCCAGCCAGGCGGCACTGGCGGGCGTGTTCGCCCAATATGGCGTGACCAGCCCGATCAACCGCACGCTCAACCTTGGCTTCAACAATAATGGCTCGCTGTTTACCCAGACCGGGGCGATCAACTATCAGGGGCCAACCACGGGCGCCTATGCCGTAATCGGCGGCAATGTCCGTATGCCGGTGGGACCTCAGCTTCAGATCCTCAACGCCTTCGAGCGCAAGTCCGCCTTTGCCAAGGGCGAATTCGACATCACCGACGCGCTGACCGCCTATGGCCAGTTCCTCTATGTCGATTCCACCGTGACGACCGAAAGCGGCGGCAGCCTCACCCAGTTCGCGCCCTTCACGACGATCCCGGTCACCAATCCCTTCATCCCGTCCGACCTGCGCACGCTGCTGGCCTCGCGCACCAATGCGGCTGCGCCCTTCCGCTGGAGCGCGCGCTATGTCGGCATCGGCGACAAGGGGTGGGATGAAAATTATCGCGTCCAGCAATATCTGGGCGGCCTGAAAGGCACGCTGGCCGGATCATGGAAGTTCGACGCCTTCGCCTCCTATGATGAGACTGTCCACAACCAGTCGATGTTCAACGCGGTGCTGAAATCGCGGGTCCAGACCTTGCTCAATGCGCCCGATGGCGGCGCGTCGATCTGCGCTGGCGGGTTCAACCCCTTCGGCATCACCAATGCGACCAGCCTGTCGCAGGCGTGCCAGGATTATATGACCAGCACGATCAACAGCACCGAACGGCTGACCCAGACGCAGGTGCAGGGTCAGGTGAACGGCCCGCTGTTCAACCTGCCTGCCGGGCCAGTCCAGCTCGCGCTGCTGGCGGGCTATCGCAAGAACAGCTACGCCTTCAATCCCAGCGCGGATCTTGTGTCCAACAATGTCGAGGCCGTCGTCGGTTCGGCTGCCGCCCGTGGCCAGATCAGCGTCAAGGAGTTTGCGGCGCAGATCGACATTCCCTTGCTGTCGGAAACCCCGTTCTTCCACGAACTGGGCGTTGGCGCAGCCTTCCGCTATTCCGATTATAACCCGACCGGCAGCGTCAAGAGCTTTGAATTTGACGGACGCTGGCAGCCGGTGGAATCGCTGCTGATCCGTGGCAGCTATCAGCGCGCGGTCCGCGCGCCCAATATCGGTGAACTGTTCTCGCCGGTTACCGGGTCACAACTCGCCATCGGCACCCCGCCGGTCGCGATCGGCGATCCCTGCGATACCCGCTCGACCGCACGCACCGGTGCCAATGGCGCGCAGGTTCGGGGGCTTTGTCTGGCCCAGGGCATCCCGCTGGCCGCGATCGACGCCTATCAGTTCGCCACGACCGCAACCGGCGGCAATATCCAGGGCAATAGCGGCCTGACCCCGGAAAAGGCCAATACCTTCAACGTCGGCTTCGTCTATAATCCCAAATTCTCGTCGCCCTGGCTGTCGGGCTTCTCCTTCTCGGTCGATTATTACAACATCAAGATCCGCAACGTCATTTCGACCATCAACGGCCTGACGGTGCTGGCGAAATGCTATAATCTCGATGGATCGAACAGCAGCTATTCCAACAGCAATGAATTCTGCCAGCTGATCCAGCGCGATCCGACCGGCCAGCTGGTTGCCATCGCCCAGCCCTATCTGAACCTGGGCGCGCTCGATACCGATGGTGTCGATGTGCAGGTCAACTGGTCGCTCAAGCTTGCCGATGCGGGCATCGGCAACGGCTCCGGCAAAATCTACGCCTCGTCGGCGATCGGCTGGCTCAACCATTACAAGGTCCAGACCCTGCCGGGTTCGGCGGTGCAGGATTTCGTCGGCACCAGCACGCCGGGCCGCCCGCTGCCCAAATGGAAAGCGCTCACGACGGTGGGCTACAGCTCGGACGTGTTCGGGGTCGGCCTGCGCTGGCGTTATCAGGGCAAGCTGCGCGACATCAGCGCCATCACCACACCGGCGGCCGAACAGGTCGGGGTCAAGCCCTATAACCTGTTCGACATCTTCTCCACCGTCGACATTACGGAGAATTTCCAGCTGCGGGGCGGCATCACCAACCTGTTCGACAAGGCTATTCCCTTCGTCGCCAGTTCGCAGAGTGGCACGGATGCAGGCACCTACGACATGGTCGGTCGCTCCTTCTATGTCGGCGCGAAGTTCAACTTCTAACTCTCCCCCTCCCGCTCTCCGCCATCCGGCGGGGAGCGGATTTTCTTCACGGGATATTTCAGCCTTGGCTCATCAAATGGCATCCTTTCTGACAGGTTTGATCGGTCGCGATATCGGGCGGTCGCTCTCGCCCTGGCTGCATGAACAGGAAGCCGCGGCGCAGGGGGTGAACCTCATCTATCGCCTGTTCGATTTCGCCGCCGATGGGCTGGGGGAGGCGGATCTCGACAGGATGCTGGCGGCGTTGCAACTATGCGGTTTTGCCGGCGTCAACGTCACCCACCCCTATAAGCAGGCGGTCATCGCCCATCTGGACGAACTGTCGGAACAGGCGGCGCAGATCGGCGCGGTCAATACCGTCGCCTTCCGCAATGGCCGCCGCTACGGATATAATAGCGATATTTTCGGCTTTGCGGAAAATCTGCGCACTGGCCTGCCGGGTGCCGCCCTGGATCAGGTTGTGCAGATGGGGTCCGGCGGGGCAGGGGCCGCGACGGCGCACGCCTTGATGGGCATGGGTACGGGAAAGCTGGTGCTGTTTGATCCCAACAGGGATCGCGCGCAGACGCTGTGCGCCTCGCTCAACGCGATTTACGGCACGGGTCGGGCGATGGTGGGCGATGATCTGGCGCAGGCGATCGGCAGCGCCGACGGCATCGTCAACGCGACGCCGCTCGGCATGGTCGGCTATCCCGGCAGCGCCGTGCCACAGGCCTGTCTCGATCCCCGCCTGTGGGTAACCGACATCGTCTATTTCCCGCTCGAAACCCAGTTGCTGGCCGAAGCCCGCGCCGCCGGTTGCCGCGTCCTTGACGGCAGCGGCATGACGATCTTCCAGGCAGCCGGAGCCTTCGAGCATTTTACCGGTCGAAAGGCCGATCCCGCGCGGATGCGGGCCAGCTTTCAGGCGGTATCCGCCCGCTAGTGGATTGATTTTGACATTTGCATCCCCTGGCGGCTGGGATGGGTCTGCAAATGTCAAAATCGTAAAATCCACTAGAATCAAATATTTGCTAGTGACCCTTATGAATCTGAAGTTCGTTCAACGCCTGCCAAATAAGGTGACGAACTTCAGATTCGGGTCACTAGAATCAGGCCGCCAGCCCTAGCGCGCGCAGCAGCGCGGCGGAATCCGGCTGACGCCCCCGGAAAGCGATGAAATTGTCGATCGCCGGGCGCGATCCGCCCCGCGCCAGCACATGGTCGCGGAACCGCCCGCCCAATGCCGCACGATCCGCCTTCTCCTCGGCAAAGGCTTCGAATGCATCGGCGGACAGGCGCTCGGCCCACAAATAGCTATAATAGCCCGCCGCATAGCCGCCTGCGAAAATATGGCTGAAACTGTGCGAAAAACGATGCCATGCCGGGGGTTGGATCACGGCCACATCCTGCCGCACCGCCGCAACAATCTGCTGCACCGAAGGACCATCCTTCTGTGCCGCCGACTGGTGCAGGCGCAGGTCGAACAGCGCAAATTCCACCTGACGCAGCAGCGCCACAGCGCCCATGAACCGTCGCGCGGCCAGCATCCGCCCGATCATCGCCTCATCCAGCGGCTGCCCGCTCTCCTCATGCGCGGACACGCGCCGCAACATGGCAGGTTCCCAGGCGAAATTTTCCATGAACTGGCTGGGCAATTCCACCGCATCCCATTCGACGCCCGATATGCCGCCAACCGATGGCACATCCACCTGCGTCAGCAGATGATGCAGGCAATGCCCCATTTCATGGAACAGCGTCACCATTTCCTGATGGGTCAGGTGCGCGGGACGACCCGCGCTGCCGCCGGCGAAATTGCACACCAGATAGGCGATCGGTATTTGCACGGCGTCAGCCTCGCGCAGGCGTGGGCGGCACACATCCATCCACGCCCCGCCACGTTTGCCCGCACGGGCGAACAGATCGCAATAGAGCGCAGCCACCGGCGCCCCATCAGCGTCATGCACGGTAAAATAGCGCACATCCTCATGCCATACCGGCGCGCCGTCGGCGGGGCGAATATCCACCCCGTAAAGCTCGGTCACCAGCGCGAACAGGCCTTCCAATATGCGCGTCAGCGGCAGATGCGCGCGGATTTCCGCCTCGTCCAGGGCATGGACCGCGCGCCGCATCCGCTCGGTCGCATGGGCGATATCCCATGGCTCCAGCGTATCGATACCCAGCTGCGCTTGCGCAAATTCGGCCAGCTCGGCCAGCTCCCGCTCGGCGTGCGGGCGCGCCCGCCGGGCCAGATCGACCAGAAACGTATCGACCTCCTCGCCATCGCGCGCCATTTTGGTGGACAGCGACAAAGCGACGGGATCGGCATAGCCCAACAGCCCGGCCGCCGCCTGCCGCAGCGCCAGCAATTGGGTGATCCGGTCGCTATTGTCGAACTGACCGGCATGAGGCCCCTGGTCCGACGCGCGCGTGCCATAGGCTTCATAAACCGTGCGCCGCAGATCGCGATCGTCGGCAAAGCCGGTAATCGCCCGCACCGACGGTGCATGTAGATCGATCAGCCAGCCATCCAGACCCTTCGCCTCTGCCGCGCGGGCCATGGCACCCCGGTCACTCTCAGGCACACCTGCCAGCCTTGCGGGGTCGGTCACATGCAGCGTCCAGGCTTCGGTCGCGTCCATGACGGCATTGGCAAATTCGGTCGCCAGCCGCCCCTGGGCAACACTGTTGGCGGCAAAGGCTTCCCGCTCCGCGCCATCCAGCCCGACGCCCGACAGCTCAAACCCCTGCAAGGTCAGCGCCAGCGCGCGCGCCTCCGCCTCGCCCAGCCCGTCGCGCGGAATGGCGACCAGCGCATCGTAGAGCGCGCGATCCTGCCCGACTTCGGCAAAATAGCTGTCGATCATCGGCTGGACCTCGCCATGCGCCGCGCGCAATTCCGGCGTATTGGCAACCCCGACCAGATGCGAAACGGTCTGCCACACCCGCGAAAGTTCGGCGTCGGCGCGGTCCTTCGCAAGAAAGATGGCGTCATATCCCTGCGCCTCGGCACAGCGGCGCATCGCCGTGCGATGCTGCGCAATGGCCGTCTCAACGGCGGGCAGGATATGGTCGGGCCGGATGTCGCCAAAGCGCGGGTGAAGGCCGGAATCGAGCAGCGGGTTCGTCTGTGTCATGGCGCTTCCTTACACAGCGCAATATCCCCTGTCTGCCCGCATCCCTTCGCAGAATTGCGGGCAGTTGCATCTTTTGGGGCGGCGGAATAGCCATCATATCCCTCATCCTGTCCTACACGCCCCGATTCTGCTAGGCTCGGCAATGGCTCCTTCCCATCGTCCGCTCACTATCCCCGGCAGCACATTGCGCGGCTGCTGTTGGTCCCATCACGCCAGAATTCACCATCGACGATGTGGGCGAACTTAGCAAAGTTTCGCGACACAAAATGTCTCTGCGACGCACCATAATGTCGCATTTACCGGGAAATATGCGAAGTTAAGCGCCCGAAATCCTATTTTTCAGGCGGCCTCTTCCTCGACAAATTCGATCGGATTGCCCGCGCAATCGCGCAGGAAACATCCCTTGCCGAACGCCTCGCGCACGACAAAGGCGATGTCGGCGCCCTTGCGCACCATCGCCGCATGGGACCGCATCGCCTTCATCCTGATCGAGGCACCCGCCTATCTCCATAATGGCCAGCCGCTGCCGGAGGATAAGCCAGAGGACAAGCATTGAGCCTGTTCGACCTCACCGGCAAAGTCGCGCTGGCCACCGGATCGACGCGGGGCATCGGCCTGGCCATCGCCCGCGCACTTCAGTCGCAGGGCGCGAACGTAGAGATTGCCAGCGAGGGCGCCGATGATTGCGCGCGGGTTGGCCGCGATCCTGGTACATTGGCGGTACGCTGATGACCGGCGGCAGTTAGGGGCGCAGCACCCAGCCGCCATCGACATGCAGCGTCTGCCCGGTGATCCAGGCACCGGCCTGCGAACAGAGCAATAGCAACGCGCCGACCAGTTCGTCCGGCGCGCCACTGGCGCGAGTGCAGACGCTCATCGCCAGATATTGTGCGAAAGGGGAGCCTTCGGGCACCAGCTTCGCGCCCGCTTCGCTGGTGACATTGCCCGGCGCGATCGCGTTGGCGGTGATGCCGTCCCGGCCCAACTGCTTGGCCATGGTGGTGGTGAGGCCAGTCAGCGCCAGCTTGCTGACGCCATAGATGGACACGGCGGGGAAGGCGCCGCCCGACACCTGATTGATGATCCGCCCGCCGCCGCGCGCCCGCATGGACGGGATGACCGCCTGCGCACAACGCAGCGCGCCGGTTACGTTGACGGCCATGATCTTGTCCCATTGATCGAACGGCACGTCGGCGAGGTTCAACTGCCCCAGTTCCAGCATCAGCGCGGCGTTGTTGACCAATATATCGACGCCGCCAAAGGCATCCTGCGCAGCCGCCGCCATGGCTGCAACCTGATCGTCCTGGGTGATATCGACCCCGACGGCAATGGCCCGGCCACCCGCCGCAATGATTTCGTCAGCGACAGTCTGTGCGCCTGCCAGATTGATGTCGGCGACAACGACGGCGGCACCCGCGGTGGCGAGGCCTGTCGCATAGGCGCGACCGATGCTGTTACCGCGTCCGCCCGCGCCGGTGACGATGGCGACTTTGCCGTCCAGACGGAACTGGTCGATGGAAAAGGACATAAAGGCTCCTGCGAATAAAGGGTCAGGCGGCGGCGCTGTGCGCGACCAGATCGAGATAGGGGCGGGCGGTGTCGCGCAGCACGGCAAAGGACGGCGCGTCGCCCATCACCTCGCCGAGCAGCCCGACATCCTTGGCGAGCAATTTGGCGCCATGAGCGAAGCCACCAACGCTCGGCTGGCGGGCATAGACGTCAAAGCCGAAGCTTCGTCCGCTGCTGACCTTCACCAGTTCGGCGAGCGCCGCGCGATCGACGCCGATGGCGTCTGCCGCCGCCAGCGCATTGTGGGCCAGCGCCATATGGGCAGCCATCAGCGCATTGTTGATGAGCTTGGCATTTTGTCCGGCACCGACATCGCCCAGATGAACGATCGTCCCGGCAAAGGCGCGCAACAGGGGCGTGACCTTCGACACGACATCGGCATCGCCGCCCAGCATCACGGTCAGCGTTCCGGCTGCCGCGCCGCCGCCGCCACCGCTGACGGGTGCATCGACCAGACTGATCCCGCGCGCAGCGGCCTGATCGGCAAGGCCAGTGCAGGTGCGGGGATGGATGGTCGAATGGATGATGATAATTCCGCCGGACGCCATGGCCGGGATCAGATCGGCACAGATCGCCTCTACCCCGGCATCATCCACCACGCAGACCGCGACGATGGTGCACGCCGCGCCCAGCGCGGTTACGCTGTCGGCAAAGGTTGCACCGCTATCGCGATAGGGGGCCAGGCTGTCGGGGCGACGCGCCCATAGCATCACCGGATGGTCCGCCTCGATCAGGCGCTGCGCCATCGGGCCGCCCTGACTGCCCAGACCAATGAAACCGATCGTCATTCCGCTATCCTCCCCGTTTCACCCTGCGGTGATGCCACGGTCGATGTTGATGCAGGCACCATGGAAGCCCTGCGCCGCGGGCGAGGCGAGCCAGGCGATCGTCTGGGCGACCTCGTCCACCTCGACCAGGCCGCGCAGGCCGGAAAAACGGGCGATCAGCGATGGGTCGATATTGTCCGGCATGGTCAAGCCGGTGACGATGCCGGTCATCATGCCGCCCGGCGCGACCGCGTTGATGCGGATCGGCTGGTGCATATATTCCATCGCCAGCGCCTTGGTCATATGGGTCAGCCCCGCCTTGCTGGCGCAGTAGGCGGCAAGATAGGCTTCGCCGACGAAGGCGGCCGACGACGTCACGTTGACGATCGCGCCATCCTGTTCCAGCAGGTGCGGGATGGCCGCCTGGCACAGGTAGAAGGGGGCGTGAAGGTTGACCGCCATCGTCAGCATATAGTCGCGCGCGGCCATGTCCGGCGTGTGCGCGAACTTGATGACACCCGCGACATTGCACAACGCATCGAGCCGACCGAAGGCGCTCAGCGTCGCGGCGACGGTCGCGGCGCAATTGTCGGGCTGCGACAGGTCGGTCGCATGGATATGGGCCACCCCGCCGTTCGCCGCCATCTCTCCGGCGGTGTCGGCCAGCCCCTGCGCATTGACGTCGACGATGCAGACGCTGGCACCGACGCGGGCCAGCGCGATCGCTGTTGCCCGGCCGAGGCCGGAAGCTGCACCGGTGACCAGCGCCACCTTGTCCACCATGGATGCTGGGGTCATGCGTCTGTCTCCTTTGCGCCAAAGGCCAGCCCCTTGGCGACCTGCGCGCCTTGTTCAATCACCGCGCCCTGCGCGACCGATGCCTTGGGCCAGCCAGCATGGATCGCATATTGCAGGACGAATTCGAACATCTCGCTTTGGGTCGTATTGCCGCTCTTCATTGCGGCGTAGATATGGGTGTGGATCGGCGTATAGGCAGCTGAATCGCAGACCCCGACCAATGTGATCCAGCGACGCGCGCGCTGGTCCAGGCCAGGCCGGTTCCATATT
Source organism: Sphingobium sp. FG125 (assembly GCF_057809795.1). NCBI lineage: Bacteria > Pseudomonadati > Pseudomonadota > Alphaproteobacteria > Sphingomonadales > Sphingobiaceae > Sphingobium > Sphingobium sp. FG125. The sequence continues at coordinate 65,088 of NZ_JBMDKQ010000002.1, read as the reverse complement.
TCGCCAAAGACATAGCCATTGATCCCGGCCTCGAAATAGGCGGTTTTCGCAGGTGGACCGCCAAAGGTCATGACGTCGATAAAGGCAGCCATGCCGTCAGCCATCCGCGCATCATGCCGCCATGGTTCGGCCCGGATTGGCGGCACGTCGGCGGGGGGCAGGCCCAGTGCGTCGGCAGCGATGCTGACCGCTTCATCAAACAGTGCCCCCGCGCTCCAGCCGCAATAGATGGCGGCATGGGTTGCGGCCTCGCGCAGTTCGGCCAGTGTCAGATCGCCATTTTTGAGCGCCCCGCGCGCATAAGCTGTCGCCATAACGCGATGGCCGGTATTGGCGGCGCTCGCCAGCGCGATCAGATAGCGTGAGCGGCGGTCGAGGGCGTCGCGCGACCAGACTTCGGCAAAGACGAAATCGCGCCATGACTGGTCGTAGAGCGTCGCCGCTTCCGGCGCTCGCAAATCAAGTATCTGTGCCTGCAAGGCCAGGCCGCGTGCCGTGCGCTGCTGCGGATCGAGCAGCGTCATCATGCCACCGCCGGGGGCGTCAGATTGACGTAAACATTCTTGATCCGCAGAAATTCATGCAGACCCGCTTCTCCGCCCAGACGGCCATAGCCGCTTTGCTTCATCCCGCCGAACGGGACGCAGGGGGTCATGGCTTCGCCGGACGCATTGACCTGAATCTGGCCGGCGTCCAGCTGGCTTGCGACATGATGGGCGCGGCGCAGATTTTGCGTGTGAATATAGCCACCCAGCCCGAAATCGCTGTCATTGGCGATCGCGATCGCCTCCTCCTCGCTATCGAAGGGCGTGACCGTCAGAACCGGACCGAATATCTCTTCGCGGGCGACAGGGTCGTTCGGGTTGATATCGGCCAGGATCGTTAGAGGCAGGAAATAGCCATCGGCATGATCACCCTCCAGCCGCGCCCCCCCGGCAACGACACGCGCGCCTTCGGCCTTGGCCGCGTCCACGATTCCCGTGATGCGATGCAGGGCAGGCTGGGAGATGACCGGACCGAGCGCCACTGTTTTGTCGAACGGGTCGCCGACGGGGACATGCGCCGCCATTGCACCCAGCATCTGGAGATATTGTTCGTAGATCGGCCGCTGGACCAGCAGGCGCGTGCCATTGACGCAGCCCTGACCGTTGGCGCTTACCCCGCCGGACAGGCCACGCCGGGCCGCTTCCTGAAGATCAGCGTCGGCAAAGACGATCACCGCCGACTTGCCGCCCAGTTCGAGGCCGCAGGGCTTGAGCGTTTCAGCCGCGTTGCGTAGCACGGTCTTGGCGGTAGCGCCGCTGCCGACGAACTGGATTTTGTCGATGCCGGGATGGGCGACCATCGCCGCGCCGACATCCGCGCCACCGGCGACGACATTGATGACTCCAGCGGGAAAGCCCGCCTCCAGCAGCAATTCACCCAGCCGCATGACCGCCCAGGGGGCAAGTTCGGGTGCCTTGAGGACGATGCAATTGCCCGCCGCCAGTGCCGGGGCCAGCACCATCGTGGCGGCGAAGAGCGGCCCATTCCACGGCACGATCGCGCCGACCACGCCATAGGGTTCATAGGCGACATAATCATGGGCAGGGCCGCCCCAGGTCGGGACGGTGCGCCCCTGAATCTTGTCGGCCCAGCCGCCAAAATAGCGGAACTTCTGTGCCGCATCCATCGCGACGAAGGGCGCTGCGCGGATGATCGAACCATTTTCGATGACGCTGAGCGTCGCCAGTTCCATCATCGCCTGTTCGAAGAGGGACGCTGCCTTGAACATCAGGTCGCGCCGTTTGTCCCCTGCCAGCGCGCGCCAGCCCGGCTGCGCCGCTCTGGCTGCCTTTACCGCCGCATCGACATCATCCGCATTGCCCAGTTGCAGGCTGCGCGTGACCTGGCCGGTGGCGGGATAGATATGGTCGTGGATCGCGCCGCCGCCAGCTTCGGCCCGGCGATCGCCAATCAATATGGGATGGCACGGCAGCAGATCGAGCGCGGGTTGGGTAAAAGCCATTCATCCCTCCTGTTGCGCCATCCATCGGATTAGGCGTCTCTGGAACGGAAGATAGCATAATATATGCGTATTACTACAGGTTCATGGCGGTTTACAGCCATATCGCAGTGGCGTTGCGGCTATTATGTGCGTATAAATATATCGATGCTATCGGGACGTCGGCGTCTCCCCATCCGCCGTAGTTGCAAGGATAGCCGCCGATTTGCGCGCATCAGACCGGCCAGCGTTCAAGCCGCCAGGCGGAGTCCCAGAACATCCATTCATAACGGGTTGCGTTGCGGAAGGCGCGGATCATGGCTTCGCGCAAGGCCGGGGTCGTGGCGGCGGCGGCTTCGTCCACCAGCGCGCGGACGCGATCGGTCGCTTCGCCAAAGCCGGGATCGGCATAGGTGTCGATCCATGGCGCATAGGGGTTAGGGCTGGTGGCGCGCGGCTTGATGGCGCAGCCGACCTCCCAATAGACCCAGAAGCAGGGCAGGATGCCTGCGATCAGTTCCTCATAGCTGCGGGTCGCCGCGAGACTGGCCAGATAGCTGGTATAGCCAAGGCAGGCCGGGGTCGGTTCGGCGGCCTGTGCCATGGCCGCTGTGACGCCGAACTGTGCGAAGAAGGCCTGATGCAGACCTTCCTCCACCTGCACCGCGACCTTGGCCCCATCGGAAAATTCCAGCCGCCCGGCAGGGCTGGGCGCACGGGCTGCGGCGATCGCCAGCACGCGGGCATATTCGGCGAGGTAGAGGCTGTCCTGTACGATATAATGCTGGAAACTGTCGCGCGGCAGTGTGCCGTCCGCCAGCGCGGTCAGGAAGGGATGGACCAGGATCGCCTGTCGCAGCGGGGCGACGTCCGCCCAGATCTCATCGCAAAAGCCCATCGCTATGTCCTTTGTCAGAAGCGCACCGATGCGCTGGCGCCGAACTGGCGGCCTGTATTGATGGTGAAACTGTCGAACGGGCCATTGGGACCAAGGCCGAGCAACAGCGGCAATTGCTGCTGTCCGAACGCCGAGATTGCCCAACGTTTATCGAGCAGATTCTTCGCCCAAAGGTCGAAGGTCCATGCGCCATGGCTGACGCCGATCCGCCCGTCGACTGAGGTGTAGCCGGGCGAATGGAGGATATTGTCGATCTCAAAATCGACGCGGGACACATAGGCGACACTGAGCCGGACATCTACCGTTGCCGGACCAGCCGCGCCGTGCCAGCCTAGGCCGCCATTGACGGTCCAGTCCGGCGCGTTGGGGGTCCGCTGGCCGCTCATGTCGAGGATGGCGGGTTCGCCGGGTTCTGGTGTGGGGTTGGGGGTGAAATAGGTGCCGGTGCGGCTGTGGGTCCAGGCCAGTCCGCCATCCAGGCTGAAGCCCGCGCCCAGCGCCGCCTGCGCTGATGCCTCGATGCCGTGGACATCGACCTGCGGCACCGAGAGTACGACCGAATTGCCCAGGAATACGGTGTTCTGGAAATTGTCATAGTCAGTGACGAACCCGGCCAGCGACAGGCGGATGCGACCATCCGTGCTCTCGCCCTTGACCCCCGCCTCGATCGACCGGGTGGTTTCTGCCGGGAACACCGCCTGCCATACGTCGGCCGGGCCGGGCAGGGGGTTGAAGCCGCCCGCCTTGAAGCCGATCGCGCCGGTGACATAGGCGGTCAGATGATCGGTCGGGCGCCAGGCGAGGGACAATTTGGGTTGCCATTTCTCGAACGTCCGGGCGCGCTGGGCTATGGTCGTGCCGCTGGCGGTGCCGACCGTATCTTCCTTGCGCTGGTCGCGATCATAGCGCAGCGCGAGGGTCGCTTCGACCTGGGGCGTCAGGTCGTAGCTGGCCTGCCCGAAAATCCCGATCTGGCTGGATCGGGTTTCGGCGCGGAACGCTTCGCCACCGAACAGCAGCGGGCCGAAATCATCGGTGCGGTCGCGCTCCAGCCGCTGGTAGAACAGGCCGACATGCCAGCGCAGCGGCCCGTCGCCGCGCGACGTCAGCCGGGTTTCGCTGGTCCATGCCTTGATATCAACGGGTTGTGCGATGGGTTGAATACCATCTGGAAAGGCAGGCACGCCAAAGAAGATCAGCGGCTTGTCGTTGCGGAAATCCAGTTCCTCAACGAAATCCTTGTGATAATCGTCATAGCCGCCAGTCCATGTGAAGAGCAGCGCGTCGCCCGCTTCCTGCTCATAGCTGGCCTGCGCGCCCCACCAGGTCCGCGATGCCCGGCCTTCAAAGTCGCCGAACGGGTTGGTCAGTGCCGCGCCCGACAGTCGCCCGCCATAAAGGCCCGTGACGTTGCCCGACGAGATATAGGCCGCGCCGCCTTCCTCATTGGCCCAGCCCAGTCGGAAGCGGAAGGTGGCGGTTTCATTGAGCGCGACCTTGGCCTTCAGGCGCAGATTGCGGCTGATGCTGCCATCGACCTTCTTGTCGAGGAAGCTGTTGCGGATGAAGCCGTCGCTGTTGCGGTAGGAACCGGACAGGCGAAGCTGCACCTGATCCGACACCGGGGCATTGACCACGCCATCGGCGGTCCAGGTCAGGCCATTGCCGATGCCGACCGCTGCCTCACCGCCCCAGTCCGGGCCGGGATCGTTGGTCGTCATGGCGATCGCACCGCCCGACGCTGAACGGCCGAACAATGCGCCCTGCGGTCCCTTCAAAATCTCGACCCGCGCCAGATCATAGGGGCGCAGGGTGAAGAATTCCGAATCGGCCAACGCCAGCCCATCGACGATATAGGCGATGGAAGGCGACTGGCTGCGGTTGGTGGATATGCCACGGACGGAAATAAGGTTGGTGCCAGGGTCCTGATCATTGATGATGAAGATGCCCGGCGTCGCGGCGATGAAATCATCGATCGTGGCCAGGCGGCGCGCAGCGATGGCGGCGGGACCATAGACGGCGATCGTGTCCGGCACCCGGATTTCGGCCTCCTCGCGACCACGTGCGGTAACGACGATGCTGTCATCGGCATGGGCGATGCCGGTCCCCAGCAGCAGCGCAATCGAAATGGCAGGCGATGTAATGGCGTAAAAACGCATATCCCTATTCCTCCGCCGGTGTGAGCCGGATCAGGTTCGCGGGTTTGCCGACTGGACGCCCCCTGCGCCCGATCCGCCTCTCAGCCCTGACAGCGCCAGGACACCCCGTGGGTTGAAACTGGTGGTCGCCTATGGCGTCGAAGCGCGCGCGTCAAATGATCGCTGAGGGGACAGCGCATATTCCTGCCGAAACCGGGGTGATATTCAGTCAGCTATGGCGTGCGCGACGATGGATCGGCTTTCGATGATGTCGCGCTGGGCTAATGTGGCCATTATCATGTCTCCCCCACACTTCCAGTCCGTGCCATGGTGATGATCGCCCCCTTTCTGCTGCTGGCCGCTGCGGCGGGCGAGGCGATGCCGTCGCGCCCGCATTCGCATATCCATGCGGCGGGGGAGATTGACGAGGAACAGGGACCGCTGTTGCTGGAGATCACTTACACCGGAGAAGTGATGGGCAATGTGGCGGGCGGGGTGAAGCGGCGCGCACGCTATCTCGACAATCTCGACATTGTGCTAGAGGCCGATCTGGAGGCGACGCTGGGCTGGCGCGGGGCGCAAGCCCATGTCTATGGCATCTACAATAATGGCGCGTCGATCTCCAATGCGGTGGGTGACGCCCATGCCGTCAGCAATATCGAGACGGGGACGCGGGCGTTCAAACTCTATGAAGCGTGGATCGACCAGATGGTCGCGCCCGGCCTGTCGCTGCGCGCGGGCCTGTATGATCTCAATTCGGAATTTGATTCGCTCGACGCTGCTGGTGTGTTCGTCGGCAGCGCCCATGGCATTGGTAGCGATATTTCGCTGACCGGTCGCAATGGTCCGTCGATCTTCCCTTCGACATCGCTGGCGGCGCGGGTCGAATGGCGACCGGCCAAGGGCTGGGCCGTGCGCGCCGCCGTGCTGGACGGGGTGCCGGGCGATCCCGATCATCCCGCCCGCACCGCGATCAAGCTGGGCAAGGGCGACGGCGCGCTGCTGATCGGTGAACTGGAAGCGCCTGTCGCTGGCGCGCGGCTGCTGCTGGGTCACTGGCATTATACCGCGACCTTCGATGCGTGGGACGGAAGCCGGGGCCAGGGCAATGCCGGAGTCTATCTGCGCGGCGAGATGCCGCTGATGACCGATGGCGACAGGCGGATCGATGGCTTCTTCCGCCTTGGCACGTCGAGCGGGCGGTTCAACATATTCGACCGGTTCGCCAGCTTGGGCGTGAAATGGAAAGGCGCTTTGGCCGGGCGACCGGAGGATGAACTAGGTCTGGCGGGCATTACCGCCACGACATCGGTCGACTATCGCCGCGCCAGTGGTGCAGGCCGTTCCGAATCCGTTGCCGAAGTCACCTATCGCGCACCACTTTCCCATTGGCTCACCGTGCAGCCCAATATGCAATATGTCCGCAATCCCGCCGCCGACCCGTCCATCCGCGACGCCTGGGTGGTCGGGCTGCGTTTTGCCGTCGGGTTCCGGCTGATCGATTGACCGCCCGTCTCAAGGCTGGCCAGCGCGGCGCGCGGCGGGCAGGGCCAATGTGATGAGCAGGCAAAGCGCCATGGGCAGGATGGCGAACAGGAAAAATTGGCTCGGCCCTGCGCCGTGGCCTATCAGCCAACCACCGGCCAGTGGGCCGCCGATCGCGCCGATCCGAGCCACGGCAACGCCAAAGCCGATGGCGGTCGCCAGGCAATCGGGCGGAAAATTGCCGGTGACGACTGCCATGATGCACAGATGCACCCCGACAATGCCGCCGCCAGCGACCAGCAGCAGCATGTTCCACGACAAAGGGTCAGCGGGCAGGATCGCCAATAGGGTGAAGGCGACAATGATCGTGACATAGGCACCCGCCAGCGCCAGCACGGCATGATTGCGATCGATCAGCCAAGCGAGCGCGAGAGCAACGACCAAGCCGCCGGACTGGATGATGGTGATCGAGCGCGCCGCCTGATCCAGTGTAAAGCCAGCCTGGGGCAATATGGTTGGTGCCCAACTGGTGATAAGATAGAGGCCGAAGGCATTGATACCATAGAGCAATGCAAAGATGACGGTCGGGAACCGTAACGGTTTGCGCAATATACGGGCAAGCGGGCGGACGGCCCGGTTGCCAGCCGATGGCGCCATTTTCTGTTCCGCCGGAAACAGCAGAAAAAGGGCCACGGCAAGCACTAATGTCGCGGCACCCGGCAACAGGAACAGCGCGCGCCAACCGCCCAGCGCGACCAGCGGCGGCGCGATCAAACCCGCGGCGATCGCGCCAAAGGAAATGCCGAGCGATACGATCGTCAACGTGCTTGCGCGTCGCCCTGGTGGTGCCCAGATCGCGGCCAATGCGGTGACATTGGGCAGACATGCACCCAGCGCCAGTCCGGTCAGCAAGCGCCAGACGATGAAGCCGCCTATGCTCGTTCCGGTAGCGGTTGCCATGGTCAGCAGGCCGATACAGACGACGGAGAGGATGATGGTCCGGCGGCGGCCGAAGCGGTCGCCCAGCGGTGCCAGCAGGACCGCGCCGACTCCCAGCCCCAGCAATACCGCCGACAGGGCAAAACCAAAGCGGGCGGGCGGAATGTCGAGCGCCGTTGCGATGTGAGGGAGCGCCAGCGGCAGCGCAGCCAGATCATAGCCGTCGATGAACAGCACCAGACCGCACAGGAACAGCGATAGGATCAGGCGTGGCGTAAAACCCATCGCGTCGCTGGTCACTCGGCCTGCTCCAGCGGGCGGGTCATGGATCGGCATTCCTCTCATTTTATCGTAACGAATGATATAATAGAGTTGGCCCGACCTGGACTGTCAAGCGCTAAAAAAGCCTATGGAACGGCTTGCGGCAATCATAACGTTCGTTATAGTATGTCGCTGACAAGGCGTGCAGCGCCGGCCAGGAAGAGGATAGACCATGGTTCCCGACAACATCCATATCGCCCATCCCGACAAGCTGTTCATCGGCGGCGCTTGGGTCGAATCGACGGGCGACCGGATGATCGAGATCGTCTCGCCCAATAGCGAGGAGGTCATCGCCCGCGTCGTCGATGGCACGGAAGCGGATATGGACCGGGCAGTCGCTGCCGCGCGCAATGCATTCGATGACGGGCCATGGTCGATCATGGCACCCGCCGATCGTGGGGCGATCGTGCGGCGGATGGGGGAGGAGCTGGGCAAGCGCGCGCCTGAACTCGCCGCCGCCTGGACCGCGCAGGTCGGTGGTCTCGCCAGTTTCGCGCCGATCATGACCGGCGGCGCGACCATGACGATGATGGCGATCGCGGGCTATGCCGACAGCTTTCCCTTCGTCGAAAAGCGCCCATCAAGCCAGGTTCACACCGCCATCGTGGCGCAGGAACCCGCAGGCGTCGTTGCAGCGATCGCGCCGTGGAACGCGCCCTATGGCATCATGTCGGCCAAAGTCGCCTATGCCATGGTTGCAGGCTGCACCGTCATCATGAAACCATCGCCCGAAACCCCGCTGGAGGCCTATATCATGGCCGAAGCGGCCGAGGCTGCGGGCGTGCCTGCGGGCGTCGTCAATCTGGTGGCGGCTGGGCGCGATGCGTCCGACCATCTGGTCCGCAACCCCGGTATCGACAAGGTGACCTTCACCGGATCGACGCTGGCGGGCAAGCGGATCGGCGAAGTGTGCGCGTCGCGGGTCGCGCGCTGCACGCTGGAACTGGGTGGCAAGTCGGCGGCGATCGTCCGTGACGATTTTCCCATCGAAGTTGCCGCCGCGATCCTGGGCAACACCATCACCATCATGAGCGGGCAGGTGTGCGCCATGCTGAGCCGCGCCATCGTGCCGCGTCACCGCCATGACGAACTGGCCGACGCCATTGCCAAAGTGATGCAGGGTATCCGCATCGGCCATAGCTATGCGCCCGATACCCAGCTTGGCCCGGTGGCGATGAAGCGCCAGCTGGAGCGGGTGGAGGAGTATGTCGCGCTGGGCCGGACAAGTGCCGATCTGGTCACCGGCGGCAATCGCCCCGCCCATATGAACAAGGGCTTTTTCATCGAGCCGACCCTGTTTGCCAATGTCGATAATAGGAGCCGTATTGCGCAGGAGGAGATTTTCGGACCCGTCCTCTGCCTGATCCCGGCGGATGATGAGGAAGATGCGATCCGTATCGCCAATGACAGCGCCTTTGGCCTCAACGGATCGGTGCTGACCAATGATGTAGACGCCGCCTATCGCATCGGTCGCCGCATCCGCGCGGGCGGGTTCGGGCAGAATGGCATGAAGCTGGAATTCGGCTTGCCCTTTGGTGGCTTCAAGCAATCGGGCATTGGCCGTGAGGGCGGTGTGGAAGGGCTGCACCCTTATCTGGAAAGCAAGACCATCCTGCTCGACGCGACACCCGCCGGCTTCTGACCATGATCGCGCTGGACGCACAGGGGCGTGGGCAGGGGGCCGCCTTTACCGCCGCGCGTATCATTTATGGGGGCTGGTTCCTGTTTTCGGGGTTGGAATATTTCACCCCTTTCGACCTCCAGCCGCTGGGCAACACGCCGCTGGCGCAGGAATTCACCCTGGCGCTGATCCACAGCGGATTGTTCGCCTGGATCAAGGTGATGGAAGTGGTCGTGGCGCTGCTGGTGCTGACGAACCGGGCGGTATTGCCTGCCGCGCTGGCCAGCGTGCCGCTCAATGTGGTGATCGGTTACTGGAATTTCGTGCTGGATCCGGGCGTGGTCGAATATGCTTTCGGTATCGTCACGCTCATGCTGAATGCCATCCTGCTATGGCCCTGGCGCAGGGCGTTGATCGGGCTGTTGCGCTGGTAGGCTGTGATATATCCGCCATATTGCCAGTTTCGTATGCCTGGGATACTTTCTCTACCTGTGGAATGACTCGTTGACCGGCAGCAATAGCCGCGCGACGGGCAGCTAGAGGGTATTCGGGCATGGCATATTATGGTTTCGATCGTGCGGAGTGGGTCCGCTGAGCGCGGTCGAACGCTTTTCCACCCGGCTGGTGCCGCCACCGCGCCGCCAGCGTTTCTGGCGTGAGGTTGTCGCCGAGGCCTTCCCCGGCATGACCGCTCATGCGCCAGAAGGCATCAAGGCGGAACTGGCGCGCTGGTCGCTGGGCGGCGTCGGACTGGCACGGGCGCGCAGCGAACGGGCCCAGGTCAGCCGGGTCGCGACGGATGGCGAGGAACGGCATCTGCTGCTCCACCTGCTCCATCGCGGGTCGATGACCATGCTCCATGGCGACCGCAGCAGCACCGCACGGGTCGGTGACATCGTGATCGCCGATGATCGCCACCCCTATGCCATCGACATTTCACAGTTTAACGACTGCCTGATCCTCCAGGTGCCCATCGCCATGATGGGCGATGATATTGCCGAGCGCGACTGGCATGGCTGCCTGATGCCATCGACCAATCCCAATGTACTGTTCCTGGCCCATGTCCTGCATGGCCTATGGTCGCAGCGGGACCATTTTGCCGATCTGGATGGCGATGCCGGGGTGCTTCTGGCAGACGCAGCGCGGATGCTGTGCCGGCGCAGCACGCTGGAGCGGCCAGCGATCCAGCTGCCGCGTTCCCCGGTCGACTATGTCATGGAGCATCTGGGTAATCCAGATCTTGGTACGGCATTGATCGGCCAGGCGCTCGACCTCTCGCCCCGTGCCGTACAGAAAAATTTTGTTCGCCATGTCGGGTTGACCCCCACTGCGTTCATCACCGCGCGGCGGCTGGAGCGGGCGGCGGCGTTGCTGGCGTGCAACGACGGGCGCACGATAACCGATGTCGCCTTTGAGGTCGGGTTTAACGATTCCGCCTTCTTCACCCGTTGCTTCAAGCGGCATTTTGGTTACGCGCCGAGCCAATGGCGCAATGCTGCGGCAAGTTCGCATCCGTCCTGATTGCCGGTTCGCCTGTATCCAAGACCCATGCTTCTCTTTAACCTATTGAGGGCCATCAAGTCGCCGACACAGGCGAGGTGTTTTTGGGGAGGTAAAGATGGGTAAGTCCGTGATTTCCATGCTGCTGGCATCAAGCGCGCTGGTCGCAGCGCCGGCATTGGCGCAGGATGCCGAACAGAGCGGCGGCATCGCCGAAATCGTCGTGACCGCGCAGAAGCGCGCCGAAAATGTGCAGGATGTGCCGATCGCGATTTCGGCCTTCACCTCTGAATCTTTGCAGGAGCGCGCGGTCGGCAGTGTGGCGCAACTCTCCGCCATTGCCCCCAACGTCAATCTGGACGCAGGCACGCCCTTCTCCGGCTCCACCGCCGTTCTGTCCGCCTATATTCGCGGCATCGGGTCGGACGATTTCGCCTTCAACATCGATCCGGGCGTGGGCATCTATCTGGACGGCGTCTATCTGGCCCGCACGGTCGGCGCGAACCAGGATCTTCTGGACGTCGCACGGGTGGAAATCCTGAAAGGTCCGCAGGGGACATTGTTTGGCCGCAACACGATTGGCGGCGCGATCTCTATCGTCACCGCCGATCCGGGCAACGAGTTCAAGGCGAAGGGCGATGTGACGCTGGGCAGCTACAAGCTGTTCCAGGCGCGGGGCTCCGTGACGGTGCCGATCACCGATGGCCTCAGTTCTGCCTTCACCTTCGGCATCAAGTCGCGCGACGGGTTCCTCAAGCGCCTTCCTTATCCCGACCAGCGTGCCAACAACACCCCGTCCTTCACCGCCTTTTCCTCCGCTGGCTATGACAGTGCCAGCAGGGAAGGCGAGAATGACAATTGGAACCTGCGCGGCAAGCTGCGCTGGGACAATGGTGGCGCAGTGCGGGCGACCTTCTCTGGCGATTACAGCAAGGACAAGGGTACGTCGGCCAACAAGCTGGTCGGCACGGCGGAGTTTGTCCCCGGCAATTTCGCGGGTACGACGAACCTGCCAGGCACGGCTTTCGATCCGACCGGCACCACCGGCTTCCTGTTCGCGGGCCTCTATAATTTCTGCATCGGCAGCACCGGCGCGGAAATCGCAGCCCGCAATGCGCAGGCACTGTGCGGCGTCTCCGGCACCCAGTTCAACCCGCAATTCCAGGTGCCCAGCTACGCCAGCGTCAATGTCGACGGCAATCCGGCCAATGATCGCCTGCCCTGGGACGGTCGCTATCTCCTTGCGAACAAGGACCGCAGCTATGCCAGCGGCAACAGCTATTCCAATCTGGAAAGCTGGGGGATGAGCGGCATCGTCGATTTCGACCTGGCCGATAACGTCGCGCTCAAATCGATCACCGCCTATCGTGAGCTGCACTGGAACGCCGGCCTTGATGCGGACGGTTCACCGCTCAACTTCGGCCAGCTCAGCTTTACGATGAACCAGTGGCAGTTCAGCCAGGAACTCCAGTTGCTGGGCAATGCGTTTGACGAAAAGCTGCGTTATGTGCTGGGCGCCTATTATTTCAAGGAAGCGGGCGACCTGCATGACTTTGTGACCTTTGGTGAAGGGCTGGTGCAGGTCGATGGTCCCAACCAGCTTGGCACCAAGAATTACGCCTTTTTCGGACAACTCGACTATCGCCCGATCGACCTGATCGGCATCACCATCGGCGGGCGCTACACCAATGAACGCAAGCGGTTCGAGGGCGGGCAGCAGGAGCTGAACGGGTTTAACTACAAGCTGTTCGGCTGCGCCGACGCCAATGGCAATATCTTCCCCGGCGGTGCATTCCCGCTGGCACCGGTGCCTTGCCAGCCGGCCCTGAGCTATCCCGACCCGACCAATCCCGTGCGGGTCTATACGCCAGGCGTCAATCGCAAGAAGTTCAACGACTTCTCGCCCAAGGTCGGCGTGCAGATCCATCCGTCCGAAGATGTCATGCTCTATGGCAGCTGGTCGAAGGGCTATAAGACCGGCGGCTGGACCACGCGCCTGACCAATCCGCAGGGCAATGTCGCGCCGGACTTTAATGAGGAAAAGGCGACGACCTGGGAAGCGGGTATCAAATCGACCCTGCTCGATCGCCATCTGCAACTCAACGCGGCGGTTTTCTCGACCAAATATCGTGACATCCAGCTTAATATCCAGGTCGGCACATCGCCAACTATCGCCAATGCGGGCGATGCGCGCATTCGCGGTTTCGAGTTGGAAATGGTCGCGGCTCCCATCGATGGCCTGACCATCAACGGGGCGATCGGCTATATCGACGCACAATATACGTCGGTGTCGGCGGGCGCAGCGGCGGTCGGCGGGGCTAATCCGTTCCAGGCGGGAACGCTGGTGGGCGAAGATCTGCCCAAGACCCCCAAATGGAAGGTCAATCTCAGCCCGCGCTATGAAGCGAAGCTGGGCAATGGCGGATCGGTCGTGCTGCTGGCCGACTGGACCTACACGTCGAGCGCCTGGAACGATACGCAGCGCACATTGCTGCTCAAGCGCGTATCGACCGACATCGTCAACGCCTCGATCAGCTATCGTGAGCCGGACGGCCATTGGTCGCTGACGGCGGGCGGCACCAACCTGACCGACAAGCGCTTCCTGACATCGGGCGGGTCGAACATTGCGGCAGGTGCGATCTTTGGCACCTATAACCGCCCGCGCGAATGGTATGTCCGCTTCGGCTTCGACTTCTGATCATGAACAGTATCGCGATCGACGCGGCGGTGGTGGAGGGGGCTGGCAGCCCCTTCCGCTTCGAAACGCTGGCGATGGACGCGCCCGGCCCTGACCAGATCCGCGTGCGGCTTCATGCCTGCGGCATCTGCCACACTGACATGGTTATGCGCGACGGCGCGCTGCCCATCCCCTTCCCGGTGATATTGGGCCATGAAGGGGCGGGCGTGGTCGATGCGGTGGGACCGGGCGTTACCGGGGTCGTGCCGGGCGACCATGTACTGCTCAGCTTCCACAGTTGCGGCGCCTGCGGCGCCTGTCACGATAATCAGCCCGGCTATTGCGTGGAATTTGTGCCGCGCAACTTTCTGGGTGTGACGCAGGCTGGACAGGGCGGCATCTGGCGCGGGGACGAGCGGATAGGCAGCAACATCTTCGGCCAGTCGGCCTTTGCCACCCATGCGTTTGCCCATAGTGACAATGTGGTGCGGATCGACCCGGACCTGCCGCTCGACATACTAGCACCGCTCGGCTGCGGGGTGCAGACCGGCGCGGGCACCGTGCTGGAAACATTGAAGGTGCAGCCGGGCCAGTCGATCGCGATATTGGGTGCGGGCGCTGTCGGTCTGTCGGCGCTGATGGCGGCGGTGATTGCGGGTGCGGGGCGGATCGTGGTGATCGACCGCCATGCCAGCCGGCTCGCGCTCGCGCGCGAACTCGGTGCGACCGAAACGGGCGATGATCTGGCTGCGCTCGGTGGGCTGTTCAACCATATCGTCGACACAACTGGCGTTCCCACACTGCTGGACCTTGCGGTCGAGCGGCTGGCGCAGCGTGGCACGCTGGCGCTGGTCGGTGCCTATCCGCCCGGCAGCATCAGCATCGATCCTTCATCCGTCATGAGCATGGGGCGGCGGATCGTCGGCGTGGTGGAAGGTGGCATCGACCCGCAGACATTCATCCCACAGCTGATCACTTACTATCGCGAAGGCCGCCTGCCGCTCGAAAAACTGATCCAGCGCTATGACTTCGCCGATCTGGAAGCAGCCTTCGCAGCCTCCGAAAGTGGCGCGGTGGTCAAGCCGGTGGTGGTGATGCCTTCAAATTGAGGGTCAATCGAAGAAGGCGACCGCCCGCACCTCGATGCTGGCCCGCGTCCTTGTGCCGGGCAGGCTGCTGTCATAGAAGGCGGTATGCGGGCAGCGCCATGTAACGTCATGGTCGCTGTCCTGAAATTTGAACAGCAGCACATCGTCGGCCGCCATGTTGGAGAAATACCACCAGCGGTGACGGTCGTGATGGCGGAAGATCGATGCGGCAATCATCTGGTCCTCGCCCGCTACCGGCGCGGTCAGCGCATCGCCGGCGGGAAATTCGTCGACCACAAACAGCGTGTTGGACGTTGCTTCCTCGTCCGACACGGTGCGCCCGTCGCATACCGCCAGCGGCCAGTCCTGCGGGCCGGGCGAAAAGCTGCGCCAGAAACTGACGCAGACATAACGTTTATAGCCCGGCCCGTTGGGAAAGGCCGTGGCATAGGCACGCTCGGCAGCGCGTCGCCCGGTGATTTCATTATAATCGACATGCGCCTCACCCGCCGGTGGCTGGACACCGCCTTCATGGCGATAATTTGCGACTTTCGCCCGCGCCCGTGCGGTGAGGTCGGCTGAGGTGCGGATCATCCAGCCGCCTGCCGCCACGCAGCTTGCACCGGAGAGGCTTTGGATCGCCGCTTCACATTCGCGCAGATAGAGGCGGTCGACCTCCGCCTTGTCCCAGAAATCGCTGATCGCGGTGCTGTGCCTGCCCAATATGAAGCCATGGGTGTCGAAGGAGAAATGATCGCGGATCGGCATACCGTCGCGCACGACCATCGGATAGTCGCGGTAGCAGCCGGTGTTGATCTCCACCCCCTGCGACACATAGCGACGAGTGACGAAATCGCCTTCGTCGAGATAGCGGATCAGCGCGGGCGCCTGCCGCGCGCTGTCTTCGATCGCGTCTGCATCCAGCAGCGTCGCCATCAGTCCACCTCTTCTGGCAGCGCGCCGATGACGGACTTGACCTCCAGAAACTCCTCCAGCCCGAAGCGGCCGAATTCGCGGCCATTGCCCGATTGCTTATAGCCGCCAAAAGGCATGTCGAAGGCAAGACCACCGGCATTGACGAACACCGCGCCCGCGCGCAGACGGCTGACGAATTTGCGCGCATGGACGGGGTCGCCCGCGACATAGGCGCCCAGCCCATAAGGCGTGTCGTTAGCGATGCGGATCGCCGCCTCATCATCATCATAGGGCATCAGCACCAGCACTGGCCCGAAAATCTCCTCCCGCGCGATCGTCATGGCCGGCGTCACATTGGCGAACACGGTCGGGCGGACATAGCTGCCATGCTCCATCCCGTCGGGACGACCCAGCCCGCCAGTCACGAGCGTCGCGCCCTCGTCAATCCCGGTCTGGATCAACGACTGGATACGCTCCCATTGGCGCTGGCTGACGACCGGGCCGATATGGTCGCCCTCAACCTGCGGATCGCCGACCTTCTTGGCCGCGAACAGCGCGCCGACCTTTTGCGCGGCCTCGTCATGCTGCGAGCGATGCACCAGCATCCGCGTCGGCGCGACGCAGCTCTGGCCGCTGTTGAGCAGCACGCCGCCGACCCCGCCGGGCAGCGCGATGTCGAGTGGCGTGCCTTCGAGGATGATGTTGGGCGACTTGCCGCCCAGTTCCTGCGCGACGCGCTTGACCGTATCGGCGGCATTTTTGGCGACCATGATGCCCGCGCGGGTCGATCCGGTGAAGCTCACCATATCGATGTCGGGATGTTTGGCGAGCGCGGTGCCGACGCCTTCGCCATCGCCCTGCACCAGGTTGAACACGCCCGGCGGCACGCCCGCGGCATCCATAATCTCGGCAAAGATCGCGGCGCAGCTTGGCGCTTCTTCGGAGGGTTTGAGGATCATGGTGCAGCCAGCGGCGAGCGCCGGGCCAACCTTGGCGAGGATCTGGTTCATCGGCCAGTTCCATGGCGTAATCAGCGCCACTACGCCGATCGCTTCACGCACCACCCGGTTATTGCCGATCTTCTCGCTGAACGCATAATCCTTGAGCGCTGCGAGCGCCTGTCCCAGATGGCCAAGGCCGGACCCCGCCTGCGCTGTCTGCGCGATCGAGATGGGGCAGCCCATTTCGGTGGCGATGGCGCGGGCGATATCGGGGATGCGCTTTTGATATTCAGCGATGATGCGTTCGAGCAACGCGATCCGTTCCTCCCGACTGGTGAGTGAGAAACGCTCGAACGCGCGGCGGGCGGCGATCACCGCCGCGTCGACATCGACCGCCGTGCCAAGGATCAGGTCGGCCGCGCTGGCGTCGGTCGCCGGGTTGATCACCGCGATGACGCGGCCACCCTGGCTGTCGACCCACTGGCCATCGATATAATGCTGGAGCGTATTGGGCATGGGTAAGTCCTTATGCGGAAATCAGGCCGAGTTCGGCGTCGGTGGCGGGCCTGCCCCATTTGTCGCGCGGCGGCATGGGGCGGCTGTCCCAGGGTGGGTCGAGGGTGAAGCTGGAGACGGTGCGCCCTTCTGGCAGGCGACCATTGCCGCCGCCCTGGGCATAATCATAATAGAGCGTCATCAACTCGGCATGGCCATGATGGCGCTGGGCGACTGGGTGCAACAGGCACGCCTCGCGCCAGCGCAGCAACCGGGTCAGATGCTGCGGGATCTGATAGGTCTCATAATAGTCGAGAAACCAGAGCCGCTTGAACATGGGTGTGAAGGCGACCTCCGCCCAACCGAACCGGTCGAACAGATAATCGCCGTCCGGCGCATAATGGCGCAGATAGTCGTCCAGCCGCGCATATTGGGCATCGACTTCGGCTTTAAGCTCGTCGCGCTTCGCCGGGTCGCGGTTCAGGATCATGCGATAGCCAGCGCCGGTAAACTGCCCGTCAGTGGCGCACAACATCGCCTCGACGGCATGTTCATAGGGATCGCGCCGCGCCACCGGGGGATCGGGAAAGCGATCCTCCACATAGCGCATGATGACCATGCTCTCTTTAAGCGTTTCGCCATTTTCCAGCTCCAGCGCTGGCAGCGACGTCGTGCCGCGCGTCTTGGCGAGCAACCAGTCGGGACGCGGCTGCGATATGTCGATCTCATGATCGGCCATGATGCCGTGCAGCCCTTTCAGGTCGAGCAGCAACTCGATCCGTTCGGAAAAGGGGCAGCCGGGAATATGATACATGCGCAGCTGGCCGCCCGCCGGTTCGTCATGCCAGGCCATGGGCGTCATGCCGCCGACATGGCCGGGCGCGGCGGCATTTCGCTCTGCGATCTGGCGAACATCGCCTGCGTGGCGGGGCGGGCGTTGATCCGGTCGATCCAGGCCAGCAGGTGCGGCGTTGCCTGCGCATTGACGATGTCGGCATACCCGAACTGCATCCCGTTCACGATCGCGAAATTACAGATATCGGCCAGCGTATAATCCTCACCCGCCAGCCAGGGGCTTTGCGACAGGCGTTTCTCCAGCCGGTCGATCGACACGCGGATCTTGCGCATTTCCTCGTCCAGCACCGCCTGCGGGAAACCGGCGCGCGCGCTGCGCCATTTGGCTTGCTGTTCGGGGATGGGGATGTGCTTGAGCTTCTCCTCAAATTCCTCGTCGCTCAGCTTGCGCGCTGCCGGGCCGATCATCCGTTCCCAGCCAATGGTGGACACGCACCAGCAGAAATATTCGTCGACCCATTTGGTCCAGACCCGCATTTCCGCGATCGTCACGGGATCGGTCGGGCGCAGGCTGGGCGCATCGGGGAAGGCATCCTCCAGATATTCGCAGATCACCGTTGATTCGGTGATGATGTGCCCGTCATGGTCGAGCGCCGGCACCTGACCGCGCGGGTTTATCGCCTTGAACCAGTCCTCATGATGTTCGAACCGGGTCGGATCGACGAAACGGGGGGTGAATTCCAGCCCCTTTTCATAAAGCGCCAGCAGCGGCTTCATTGAATTGGCGGCCGGACCGAAGCTGTAGAGCGTCAACATGGCAGGCTTCCTCACCTTATGATGTGCAGCATCTGTGCGCCTTCGCCGACGGTGGTGCAGGGCCGGGCCGTCGCCCACAAGTCGTCTGTCTATACTATCAGTGGCGCTACCCGGCGGCCGGTCGCGCAACCTGTCACTGCCAATGATAGCGCCGCCACTCGCCTTGCCGGAAGGGGCACACTTTGCTTTGGGTGACACAAGAGCGGGCCTTGACCCCGCCATGGAGAGATGCGGATGCTCGAATTGCTGACGTCGGAGACGCCCAATGGCTGGAAGGTCTCGATCCTGCTTGAGGAACTGGGCGTTCCCTACAAGGTGACACCGATTGCGCTGACCGACCGCGTGCAGAAACAGGACTGGTACGTCGCGCTCAACCCCAATGGCCGCATCCCGACGCTGATCGATCATGAGGCAGGGGATTTTGCGGTTTTCGAATCAGGGGCGATCCTGCTCTATCTGGCGGAAAAATATGGCCGCTTCATTCCCACCGATACGCAGGATCGCAGCCGGGTGATCCAGTGGGTGATGTGGCAGATGTCGGGGCTTGGCCCGATGATGGGGCAGGCGACGGTGTTTACCCGCTATTTCGACGAGAAACTGCCATCCGTGATCGACCGTTACGTCCGCGAAAGCCAGCGACTGTTCGGCGTGCTGGACGCGCAACTGGCTGTCCGCGACTATCTCGTTGGCGATTATTCGATCGCAGACATTGCCTGCTTCCCTTGGATACGCGGCCATGACTGGGCCGGGGTGGACATCAGTGCCTTTTCGAACATCTTGTGCTGGTATGACCGGATCGCCGAACGTCCTGCCGTGCAGCGCGGCCTGCTCGTGCCACCACCTCCTGCGGCCGAAGACATGGCGGAAAAGACCATTTTGCAAGGAAAGACCATCATCGCGTGACAGTATTTCTCCAGCGGATCGTCCGCATCGAATGGGGCCATTGCGACCCCGCCGGTATCGTTCACGCCCCCCGCTATTTCGACATTTTCGGCCAAAGCACGATGTTGCTGTTCGAACAGGCGGGCCTGCCCAAGAAGCGCGAGATGCTGGCGACCATGCCCTTTGCCGGCTTTCCGATGGTGGACGTGTCGGCGCGCTTCTTCGTGCCGACCGCTTATGGCGACGATGTGCTGGTGGAGGCGGACGCACCGATATTCGGCAACAGCAGCTTCACAGTTGCGCACCGTCTGTCGCTCGATGGACGGCTATGCGTCGAATGCACCGAAAAGCGCGTATGGACCACGCCCGATGCGACCCGGCCCGGCGGTTTGCGGGCGGAGCGAGTGCCGGACGCCGTGCGTGCGCTATTCGCGACTGGCTGATCAAACGCGCGGCGCGAGGCCGCTGATCAATATATCGACCATCGAGTCGGCGATCTGTTCTGCCCTCAGCGGTCCGTCCGGCTCATGCCAGCGCCCCGGCCAGTTGAGCGCACCCGCCAGGGCAAAAGCGGTCATGCGCACGTCGAGCGGCGCGATCGAACCGTCGGCGATGCCATCCTCTATCAATGCACGGATCGACAGGTCGATCGCCCGCTTGCGCGCGCGGAACAGGGCAGCCCCTTCGGCGGAGAGAAATTCGTCGCCGGTGCGCACCACGCAGCGCCCGAAATCGTCCATCATCACCTGCGCATAGCGGCGCAGCACGCTGCGCAGCCGGGCAAGACCATCGCCGGGTTGCGCGCGCGCCGTGTCGGCAGCCGCACTCAGCAATTCCAGCCCGCGCGTCACGCACTCGATCAGCACCTGCTCCTTATTGCCCAGATAATGATAGATGGTCGGCTTGCTGATCCCCAGGCTCGCGGCGACATCGTCCAGCGAAGTCGCGTGAAATCCGCGCGCGTTGAACATCCGCACCGCCGCTCGCAACACGGCTTCGCGCTTCTCCTCACGGTCACGTTCTCGCTCCTCGCGCGATCGGAAGGGGGATGGGGCGGCGTTCGGTTGGGGCAAGCTGGTCTCCTTACCTGTTCCTCTTGACAAGAAACCCGCTGATAATCAATATACCCGTGAGTATAGAGGAGACTAATGGGTTTTATGCTGACCGAAATCCAGACGGCCATCCGCGATACGGTGCGCAGCTTCGCGCAGGAGACGATCCGCCCGCACAGTGCGCGTTTTGAATCGGAAGGCGGCTATCCGCCTGCTTTGTTCGAGGAGATGGCAGGTCTCGGCCTGTGGGGCATGACCGCGCCGGACAGGTTTGGCGGAGCGGAAACCGATGCGGTCTCCTATGCGCTGGCGCTCATTGAA
Source organism: Sphingobium sp. FG125 (assembly GCF_057809795.1). NCBI lineage: Bacteria > Pseudomonadati > Pseudomonadota > Alphaproteobacteria > Sphingomonadales > Sphingobiaceae > Sphingobium > Sphingobium sp. FG125. The sequence goes on along the minus strand of NZ_JBMDKQ010000002.1, from coordinate 44,220 downwards.
CTGGCGGCGGCGGACGGGGCGCTTTCTACCATCGTGTCGATCCAGAACAGTATCCTGGTATCAGGCCTGCTCAAGGATGGCAGCGAGACGCAGAAGGCGCGCTTCCTGCCAGACCTGATCGGCGGGCGGACCATCGGCGCCTTTGCCCTGACCGAAGCGGATGCCGGGTCGGACGCATCGGCAGTGCGGACCCGTGCTATCAAGGTCGATGGCGGCTGGCGCATCACCGGTGCCAAGCAATTCATCACGTCAGGCAAGATTGCGGGCGTCGTCATGGTCGTCGCCGTGACGGACCCGGACGCAGGCAAGAAAGGCCTGTCGGTGTTCATCGTGCCGACCGACCGGCCCGGCTATAGCGTCGATAAGGTCGAGCATAAAATGGGGCAGGGCGCATCGGACACCTGCGCGCTACGCTTCGACGATATGTTTGTCGAGGATGACCTGCTGATCGGCCAGCCGGGTCAGGGCTATCGCATTGCCCTCGCCAATCTGGAAACCGGCCGCATCGGCATCGCCGCCCAATGCGTCGGCATGGCGCAGGCCGCGCTGGACATTGCGGTCGCCTATGCCAAGGATCGCAAGAGCTTTGGCAAGCCCATCATGGAGCATCAGGCGGTGGGCTTCCGCCTGGCCGACCTCGCCACCCGGCTGGAGGCGGCGCGGCAGCTGGTGCTGAACGCGGCGCGGGTCAAGGATGCGGGTCTGCCCTGCCTGACCGAAGCGTCGATGGCCAAGCTGTTCGCGTCCGAAGCCGCCGAACAGATCGTATCAGGCGCGCTCCAGACGCTGGGTGGCTATGGCTATCTGGAAGAATATGGCGTCGCCAAAATCTATCGCGATGTGCGGGTATGCCAGATTTACGAAGGCACGTCGGACATCCAGCGCATGGTCATTGCGCGCAGTCTTTAAGGAGAAGAATATGCAGGACGATCCGGTAGTCATCGCCAGCTATGCCCGCACGCCGATGGGCGGGTTTCAGGGTGCCTTGTCCGCGCTCAAGGCCACGGAACTGGGCGCCGCGGCGGTCAAGGCAGCGGTCGAGCGCGCGGGCGTTTCGGTCGATGCGGTCGATCGCATCTATATGGGCTGCGTCCTGCCTGCGGGTCTGGGCCAGGCGCCTGCGCGGCAGGCGGCGCTGGGCGCTGGGCTTGGCCTCAACACCGAAGCGACCACCGTCAACAAAATGTGTGGCTCCGGTATGCAGGCCGCGATCATGGCGCATGAGGCGCTGGCGTCCGGCGCGGTCGATGTCGTCATTGCAGGCGGGATGGAGAGCATGACCAATGCGCCCTACGCCCTGCCCAAGCATCGTAGCGGTGCGCGGATCGGCCATGACCGGATCATCGACACGATGATGATGGACGGGCTGGAAGATGCCTATGAACCCGGCAAGGCGATGGGCGTGTTCGCCGAGGAAGCGGTGCGCGACTATCAGTTCACCCGCGCCGATCAGGATGATTATGCCATCCGTTCGCTCGAACGCGCCAATGCCGCGATCGGCAGTGGTGCCTTCGTGCGGGAGATTACGCCGGTGACGGTCAAGGGCCGGGGTGGCGACACGATCGTCGATACCGACGAGCAGCCGGGCAAGGCGCGGCCGGACAAGATCCCCGGCCTCAAGCCCGCCTTCGTCAAGGATGGCACGATCACGGCGGCGAATGCCTCGTCCATTTCCGATGGCGCAGCCGCGCTGGTGATGACGCGGCAGAGCGTGGCGGACAAGCAGGGGATGAAGGTCGTCGCCCGTGTGGTCGCGACTGCTGGGCACGCCCATGAGCCATCGAAATTCACTACGGCGCCGGTTCCGGCGATGCGCAAGCTGCTGGAAAAGGCAGGCTGGTCGGTCGACGATGTCGATCTATTCGAGGTCAACGAAGCCTTTGCCGTCGTCGCGATGATCGCCGCCAAGGAATTGGGCATTCCGGCGGAGAAGCTGAACGTCAATGGCGGCGCGACGGCACTTGGCCATCCGATCGGCGCGTCGGGCGCGCGCATCGTCGCGACGCTGATCGGCGCGCTGGAAGCGCGCGGGCTGAAGCGCGGTGTCGCCAGCCTGTGCATCGGCGGTGGCGAAGCGACGGCGATGGCGATCGAACTGGTCTGATCGAATAGGGGCGAGTATTTATGGATATCAAGGGTTTGGCCGCCATTGTTACGGGCGGTGCTTCGGGTCTGGGCAAGGCGACGGCCACGATGCTGGCGGCGCAGGGTGCCAAGGTTGCGATCTTCGACCTGAATGAGGAAGCGGGCAAGGCGATCGCCGCCGAACTGGGCGGCGTCTATGTCGGGGTCAATGTCGCCGACGACGCCAGCGTGGCCGTGGGACTGGACGCGGCAGAAGCGGCACACGGCGTTGCCCGTATCCTGGTCAACTGCGCGGGGATCGCGCCTGCTGTCAAAACCGTGGGCAAGGAAAATGCGCCCCATCCGCTCGACACCTTCGCCAAGACGGTGACCGTCAACCTGATCGGCACGTTCAACGTCATTTCCAAATTTTCCGCCCGGCTCGCCGCGGCGGAGGAGATTGATGGGGAGCGCGGCGTCATCGTCAACACCGCATCGGTCGCGGCTTATGACGGGCAGATCGGGCAGGCCGCCTATAGCGCGTCCAAGGGCGGCGTGGTCGGCATGACCCTGCCGATCGCGCGCGATCTGGCGCAGCACAAGATCCGCGTGATGACCATCGCGCCGGGCATTTTCCTTACCCCCATGTTGGAATCCTTCCCGCAAAATGTGCAGGATGCGCTGGGCGCGCAGGTGCCGCACCCCAGTCGTCTGGGCAAGCCGGCAGAATATGCGCAGCTGGTCGAATCCATCGTCCGCAATCCGATGCTGAATGGCGATGTCATCCGCCTGGACGGCGCTATCCGCATGGCGCCGCGCTGATGGACGGGATCGCCTTTACGGTCGAGGACGGGATCGGGCGGATTACGCTCGACCGGCCCGAAGCAGGCAATGCCATCACCCTGCCGCTGGCCCGCGCGCTGCTGGCAGCCGCGATCCATTGCCAGACGGACGAGGCGATCCGCTGTATCCTGCTGACCGGAAACGGGCGGCTCTTTTGTGCTGGCGGCGACGTGCAGTTGCTGGCCGGTGCAGGCGACAAGCGGTCGGAAGTGCTAAGCGAGTTGATCGCGACCTTCCACGCCGCCGTCGCCCGGCTGGCGCGCGCCCGCAAGCCGCTGGTCACATTGGTCAATGGCCCGGCAGCTGGCGCGGGCTTCAGTCTAGCCATGCTGGGCGATGTCGTGATCGGTGCGCGGTCGGCCCATTTTACCGCCGCTTATGGCGCGATCGGGCTGACCCCGGATGGCGGCCTCAGTTGGCTGCTGCCGCGTCTGGTCGGGCTGCGCAAAGCGCAGGAGATCATCCTGACCAATCGCCGGATCAAGGCGGACGAGGCCGAGTCGATCGGGCTGGTCACGCGCATCGTGGACGATGAGGCGCTGGCTGCCGAAGGGTTGAAGGTCGCCACGGCGCTGGCCGATGCACCAGTGGCAGCGCTGGCAGCATCCCGTGCGCTGCTGGCCGACAGTTTCGAGACCGGGCTGGAGACGCAGCTGGACCGCGAATTGCGCAGCATGGCGACGGCGGGTTCGGGACGGGAAAGCGAAGAGGGGCTGAGCGCATTGCTGGCAAAACGCCCTGCCAATTTTAGGGGAGTTTGAGAGCATGGCAGAAGCCTATATTGTTGAAGCCGTCCGCACCGCCGGGGGCCGCGCGCGCAAGGGCGGGCTGATTGATGTGCATCCCGCCGATCTGGGCGCGACGATCCTCAATGCGCTGGTCGATCGCACTGGTGTCGATACCGCCGCTATCGAGGATGTGATCGTGGGCTGTGTCAGCCAGGCGGGCGAACAGAGCTTTGCCTTCGGTCGTAATCTGGTGCTGGCGTCCAAACTGCCCGACAGCGTGCCTGCCGTGACGATCGACCGCCAGTGCGGATCGTCGCAACAGGCGCTGCATTTCGCGGCGCAGGCGATCATGTCCGGCACGCAGGATCTGGTGATCGCGGCGGGCGCGGAAAGCATGACGCGGGTGCCGATGGGGTCCAACTATCAGCTCCACGCCGCCGCAGGTCTGGGCGTCGGGCCATGGCCCAAGAGCATCCAGAAACGCTATGGCGTCGCTGAATTCAGCCAGTTCCACGGCGCGCAGGCGATCGCCAACAAATATGGCTTCACCCGCGAAGATATGGACGCCTTTGCGCTTGCCAGCCATGCCAAGGCAGCAGCAGCGATCGACAGCGGCGCATTCAAGGCCGAAATCGTCGGCGTAGAGACCCCCGAAGGCCTCTTCGATATGGATGACGGCGTCCGGCGCGGCGGGACGATGGACGCGATGGCCAGCGTCAAGACGCTGGAGGAAGGCGGCACGATCACCGCCGCCAATGCCAGCCAGATGACTGATGGCGCGTCGGGCGTGCTGGTGGCCAGCGAAGCGGCGATCAAGCGCTTCAACCTGAAACCCATTGCCCGCATCGTTAACCTGACCGTGACGGCGGGTGACCCGGTCATCATGCTGGAAGAGCCGATCCCGGCGACCCGCCGCGCGTTCGAACGGTCGGGTCTCAGCCTGAACGACATCGACCTGTTCGAGGTGAATGAAGCCTTTGCCGCGATCCCGATGGCGTGGCTGAAAGCGATCGGTGCCGACCCGGCCAAGCTCAATGTCAATGGCGGCGCGATTGCATTGGGTCATCCGCTGGGGGCCAGCGGCACCAAGCTGATGACCACGCTGATCCATGCCCTGCGCGCTAAGGGCAAGCGCTATGGCTTGCAGACGATGTGCGAAGGCGGCGGCGTTGCGAATGTGACGATCGTGGAGGCGCTATAATGGGGATCAGGACACGCTTCACCGACCTATGCGGGATCGAGCATCCGATCGTCCAGGGCGGGATGATGTGGGTCGGCCGGGCGGAACTGGCCGCCGCCGTGTCCAACGCGGGTGGCCTTGGCATATTGACGGCCCTCACTCAGCCGACCCCTGACGATTTGCGCCGGGAAATCGAGCGGTGCCGGACGATGACCGACAAGCCGTTCGGCGTGAACCTCACCATCCTGCCATCGGTCAATCCGCCGCCTTACGCCGAATATCGCAAGGCGATCATCGACAGCGGCGTGAAGCTCGTCGAGACCGCCGGGCACAAGCCGCAGGAGCATGTCGACGATTTCAAGGCGCATGGCGTCATCGTCGTCCATAAATGCACAGCGGTCCGTCACGCCTTGTCGGCGCAGCGTATGGGCGTGGACGCGATCTCGATCGACGGGTTCGAGTGCGCGGGGCATCCGGGCGAGGATGATATTCCGGGGCTGATCCTGATCCCTGCCGCTGCCGACAAGCTGACCATCCCGATGATCGCCAGCGGTGGTTTTGGCGACGGGCGCGGGTTGGCCGCCGCGCTGGCGCTGGGGGCGGACGGCATCAATATGGGCACCCGTTTCTGCGCGACCGTCGAAGCGCCGATCCATGACAATGTGAAGCAGTTTCTGGTCGATAATGACGAGCGGGGGACGAACCTTATTTTCCGCAAATTCCACAATACCGGACGTGTCGCCAAGAATAGCGTGTCGGATCAGGTAGTCGAAATTTCGCTGCGCGAGGGCGCCGTGTTTCAGGACATCCAGCCGCTGGTGTCGGGCGCCAAGGGCCGGGTCGCGCTGGAGACGGGCGATCTGGACGCGGGCCTCGTCTGGGCCGGGCAGGTGCAGGGGTTGATCCACGACATCCCGACCTGCGACGCGCTGATCAAGCGGATCGTCGGCGATGCCGAAGCGATCATCCGCGGTCGGCTGAGCGATATGGTGAGCGGGGAATTGGTCGCCGCCTGAGCCTTATTGTTCGATCAACAAGGCAGCATAAGGGGGCAGGTCGCCCGGCGCTGCCCCGTTGATGGCGTTCAGGACGCGGCCAGACCCGTCAACGCCTGCGGGCCAGCCTATGGCCTCTCCCGACAGGTTGAAGACGCAAAGCAAAGACTGGACGCCGCTGATCCGGCGGAAGGCCAGGCAGGTGTCATCGGCCATAAGGATGTCGAGCGCACCATGCCGTAACGCCGGGTTCGCCTTGCGCAGCGCCAGCATCGCGCGGGTGAAGTGGAGCAGCGAACAGGGATCGCCCTCCTGTGCGTCCACGGCCAGCGGGAGATGATCCTCGCCATGGGGCAGCCAGGGTTCGACGCTGGAAAAGCCCGCCTGTTTGGCATCGGCGGACCAAGGCAGCGGCGTGCGCGCACCGTCACGCGACAGCGTCAGCGGCCAGTTGGCGATGGCTTCGGGATCCTGCAACCGCTCGAACGGGATATCGACCTGGGTGATCCCCAATTCCTCCCCCTGATAGAGAATGGCATTGCCGCGCAGCGCCATCAGCAGCGCCATCTTCATCCGGGCGAAGGCAGGGCGGTCTTCGGGCGCGCACCATCGCGACAGGGCGCGGGGCGCGTCATGATTCTCGAACGCCCAGCTTGGCCAGCCCATGCCCGGTTCGTCGGGCCAGCGGTTGATCGTGTCGGCCACTAGCGTAGGGGTAAGGTCAGGCGCGTAGAGGAAGGTGAAGCCGTAAGCGCTGTTGAGGCGTTCGTCCCCGGCGGTATAGGCTTTCATCTCCTCCTCGGCGAGCGCCCCGCCGACTTCGGCGACCGTGAAGATCGCGCCATATTCGTCGCACAGCGCCCGGATGCGCTCGACAAAGGGGACGACACCGGGGTGCGACTGGCTGTAGCGCTTGATCTGATAATCGAACGGGCGCGTGCGGGGACTGCCATCGTCGGGGGCAGGGGGATTGTCGCGGAAATCGGGGTCGTGCATCGCATGGTTCAAAGCGTCGAGGCGGAATCCGTCCACGCCCCGATCCAGCCAGAATCGCATGACATCCAGCAACGCATCCTGCACTTGCGGGTTGTGGACATTGAGTTGCGGCTGGCTGGCCAGGAACTGGTGCATATAATATTGGCCGCGCCGCGCATCCCAGGTCCAGGCCGGGCCACCAAATACCGATTGCCAGTTGTTGGGCGGCGTACCGTCCGCTTTGGGGTCGGCCCAGACATACCAGTCCGCCTTCTCGCCGCTGCGACTCGCCCGGCTTTGTGCGAACCAGTCATGCTGGTCGGAACTATGGGCATAAACCTGGTCGATCGTGACCTTGAGGCCCAAAGCATGGGCGTGCGCGACCAGCGCATCGAAATCGGCAAGCGTGCCAAAGATCGGATCGACATCGCAATAATCGGCAATGTCGTAACCGAAGTCGCGCATGGGCGAAGTGAAGAAGGGCGAAATCCAGATCGCATCCGCCCCTAGCCGGGCGATATGATCGAGCCGTTGCGTGATCCCGTTCAGATCGCCAATGCCGTCATCATTGCTGTCCTGAAAGCTGCGCGGATAGATTTGGTATATGACCGCGCCCTTCCACCAGGGCTGGTCAGCTATGTCGGTGGCATGGGGCATCGCTGGTTCGCTCCGATCAGGATAGGCGGCAAGGTTGCGCAGTCGCAACCGGTGCAATCTACACATCGACAGCGGCGGGTGAAGCCCTGGTCGGCACGAGTCGGTGCAATATGATGCGTCCGCCAATCCATGATTCTCTGGATATTGCTACTCTACCGCGGATGGACGTCCTTTACTTTCCGTTACGGAATGCAACGTAATTGCGACAGGTGCATATTTTGCAACCGCGAACAAGGATTTCGCACTTGCAGCAAAGCCTGATTTGTCGGACATAGGAGGTGCCTTTCAGGCATCCTCTCCTAAACTTTCATGGGCTGGTCTTCGGATCGGCCCTTTTTTTGTGCGCTTCAGCGATGCCATCGCCATTCGTCCGGCAGCAGCATGTAATATAATAGTCATTTTCGACGACACGAAAGGTCGGGGTGATTGTCACACCGTCATGTGTTCGTCATAAGGCGCCATGACATTGCCCTCTGGCCCATCCTCTCCTCCGATCGATCGTATCCAGCAAAATGTGCTGGCAGCATCCGAACGCCGCCTCCTCAACTGGCTCTGCGCGCGTATGCCACTATGGGTCACGCCCGACCTGTTGACCGTACTTGGCATGATCGGGGCATTTGCCATTTTTGCTGGCTATGCCGCCAGCAGCGCGCATGTCGACTGGTTGTGGCTCGCCATTGGCGGCTACGTGCTGCAATGGTTCGGCGATTCGATGGACGGCAGCCTGGCGCGGTTCCGCCGGATCGAGCGGCCATCCTATGGTTATTTTATCGACCATAGTTGCGATGGTCTTGCCACTTTGCTGATATTGGCGGGCATGGGGGCCAGCCCCTATATTCGCATGGATGTCGCGCTGGTGGCGCTGGCCGGTTATCTTCTGCTGTCGATCCATGCCTATCTGGCGGCGCGGGTGATGGGGGAGTTCAAGCTTTCATACCTGTCCGCTGGCCCGACGGAGTTGCGGCTGATGCTGATCGGCCTGACGCTGGCCATGATGGCGCTCGGCTATGCGCCCGGCCTGTTCGGCGCGATTTCCGGTTTTGACCTGTTTGTCGGCGTTGTCTCGGTGATCCTGATCCTGCTGTTCGTTATCCAGACGCTCACGACCGCGAAGCGTCTGGCGATCAGCGACGCGAAGGATGCAGGCCGCTAACCGGCTTTACCGATCGGCCCTCAACATCTCGACAGGGTTCAGCGATGCGGAAGCGATTGTGCGGTTGCGTCATGCGCCGCGGTCGATCGCTGGGTCGCACCCAAGATCAACTCGTTCAGGCGCATTTCGTCCTGAACGCCCGATGCAAAAGCAAGGCAAAGCCAGTCCAGGCACCGTGCCAATAGCAGCATGGTTCCCTCTCCATTATCTTATGACGCCGATCATAGCATGAATGCGCGGCGGGAGAAGAGAGATATTGAAACGCGATTGGCTCAGGCGACGACCGGATCGGCCTCCGCCACCAGCCGGGCCAGACGCGCCGCGCTGACGTCGTCCAATGGCGCAAACAGCAACAGCCTTTGCCCCGGCGCTTCCTCGATCGCATAGCTGGTGTGGCGGAACATGATTTCGCCCACGCCTGGCATATCGGCGATGTTGGTATCCTCAAAATGCGCCATGATTTCCGACTCCTGCCAATATTGGCGGAAAAATTCGGACTGCTCCAGCATGTCGGCAATGATGCCTTCAAACACATCGGGCTGGCTGGTGCGGCTATAGTCCCATTTGAAGCGCGCGATCAGGCGGCGGCACATATCCTGAAACTTGTCCGGGTCGGCACGATAGCGCGGGTTGAGCATCAGGATGCGGAACAGGTTGCGCTGTTCGCGCGGCAACTGGCTGTAATCGCGAAAGGCACGGGCAACCAGCCGGTTCCAGCCGATGACCGTCCAATCCTCTATGATGACCAGCGCCGGAATGGACAGCGCATCCATCAGATGCTGGGTGCCGGCATGGATGGTTTCGTCCGGTCGGGTGGCCAGAGGCGGCGGGCGGTGCTGGGCCAGCGCGAACAGGAATTCGCGTTCATTGGGTGAGAGGCGCAGAGTACGGCTCAGCCGCTCCAGCATCGGCGCGGATAGCTGGACCTCGCGCCCCTGCTCGAACCATGTGTACCAGGTGACGCTCATCCCCGCGAGGGTCGCAACCTCCTCGCGTCGCAGGCCGCGTGTCCGGCGACGCTCGCCCGCAGGCAGGCCGACATCGGACGGCGCCAGCTTGGCGCGGGCGGCTTTCAGGAAACGCGACAATTCTTCCCGCTGTGCCATGCCTTATCCAGTTACTCTCTATAATGGGACATCCACCGGCCTTCTTGCGGGCCGCTTCCTCTGCAAGACCCCGGTTCAGGGGCCGGCAACATAGCCGACACAAGACAGGAGAGTGCGGTTGGCTGGCAAGCTATTTCTGACCTGCGCGGTGACGGGAAGTTCGCCGATGCCCGATCATCCCAATTTCCCGTTCCGGCCAGATCATGTCGCGGCCGAAGCGCTGGCTGCGGCAGAAGCGGGTGCCTCGATAATCCACCTGCATGTCCGCGACCGGGAGACCGGCGATCCATCGCAGGCGCTGGAGGATTATCGCGAAGTAGTGGGCCTTATCCGTGCGAAAAATGAAGAGCTGATCCTCAACGTCACCACCGGGCCGGGCTGCACCTGGATGCAGAGTGCGGACGATCCGGCGGTCTGCGGTCCCGGCACATTGATGTTCACGGCGCAGCGGCGGCTGGAGCATATTCTCGACCTCAAGCCCGACATGTGTACACTCGACATCTGTACGATGCAGCTCTGGGGCGGGGTAGCGATCAATCTTGATCCGATGATCACCACCATGGGGCATATGATCCAGGATGCGGGCGTCCTGCCGGAGATTGAATGTTTCGAGGCAGGCGATTTTGTCTTTGCCGACGATTTGATGGCCAAGGGTGCTATTCCCAAAAACGCGCCCTTCACCTTCGTGCTGGGGACCAAATATGGCCTGCCCGCCACGACCGAAGCGATGCTCTACGCCAGGAACCAGATACCGCGCGGCACGCCCTTCACCGGCTTTGGCGTCAGCCGCCACAGTTTTCCGATGGCGGCGCAATCGGTGCTGCTGGGTGGCAATGTCCGGGTTGGTTTTGAGGACACTATCTATTTGCGGCGCGGGCGCATGGCCGCCGACAATGCCGATCTGGTCCGCTGGGGCGTCGAGATGGTCGAGCGGATGGGCGGCGACATCGCCAGCGCCGGGGAAGCGCGCGCGATGCTTGGCCTGAAACAGTAAGGGAGGGAGATATGACGCAGGCAATCACAGCGCCTATGGCCGATGTCCGGGGGCGGACGGCCTTTATCACCGGCGGCGCGAATGGCATTGGCCTGGGCATAGCACGCGCGCTGGTGCGGGCCGGGGCCAATGTCGTGATCGCCGACATTCGGCAGGACGCTCTGGCAGCCGCCAAGGCCGATCTGGCCGCCGATGCGCAGGTGGAGACGGTGCAGCTGGACGTCACGGACCGGGCCGCTTTCGCCCGTGCGGCCGATGCAGCAGAGGCGCGGTTCGGGAAAATCCATATGCTGGTTGGCAATGCCGGGGTCGGCGCGATGGGTCCGGTGCTGGACGCGCGGTTTGATGACTGGGACTGGGGCATGGGGGTCAATCTGGGTGGGGTCATCAACGGCATCGTCACCATCCTTCCCCGGATCAAGGCACATGGCGAGGGCGGGCAGATCGTCACCACATCGTCCCAGTCGGCACTGATCCCGATCAGCTATTCGGCCATCTATACCGCGGCCAAGGCGGCGGTGCTGGGGATTTCCGAAGCGATAAGGGGGGAATTGGCGGCGGAAAATATTGGCGTCTCAGCCTTCATGCCGGGACCGGTGCAGAGCAATATCGCCCATAGCGGCGAGCTACGGCCAGCCGAATATCGCGAAGATAGCGGCTATCGCCAGCGCGAGGAGGAGTTGGAGAAGCGCCCTGTCTCGCCGCTCTGGATGAGCGCCGACGAAGTGGGTGAGCGGGTTCTGGCAGGGATATGCGCCAACGACCTTTATATATTGACCCACCCAGAATTTGCACAGGGAATGCGGACGCGGTTCGATGCGATATTGGCGTCGATGCCGGATGAGACGGTCAATCAGGACCGGGCCAAGGAGATTGGCTTCCTGCTGTCCAACCCGGTGTTCGACGCACAATTGGCGCAGCGGAGCGCCAGGGAAACAGTCGACAGCTGACTTTTTACGTCCCTCTGGCCGGGCGAAAAGGGGTTAGCCCGGCCAGCTTTTTTCGGAACGTCAAAATCCTACGGGCATACGCTTAACTTCGCATATTTCCCGGCAAATGCGACATTTTATATCCAGTTTGCGACATTATATGTCTTTTCCTGCCCGCGATCCCGACAGGCTTTTTAGCATGGTCGGCTGATGTAGGACAGCGCCCGCCAAGCAGGCGATGACCGATCAATAATTCCACTGCACCTGGGTGCGGATCAGATCGCCTTCCGCGCGGCCGGTGCGGCGTTCGTCCGCTTCGGCGCGCTTCATCCGGGCATAGGCGAAGGTGAATTCCAGCGCCTTCCATGGCTGCCATTCGACGCCCAGTTCAAATTCGTCGGTTTCCAAACGCGGGGCGTTGGTCCCCGCCTTCCAGCCGCCGCGATAATGCTGCCAGCGGCCATAGGGCATCAGCGGTCCCAGATTCTCGGTCGGCAGCCGCATCATCGCCTGGACATAGCCGCCCTGCAAATTCTTGGTCTGGATCGACTGGGTTGCGACATCAAATTCCGGCCCCTTGCCCCAGTTCCATTCGGCCTGGATGCCGAACGGCTTGGGATAGAGCATGGCGTGGAGGCCTACTCGCTTTTCCTTGAAGGTCACCGGACTTACGCCGCCGCTGCGCAGTTCGGGCTGGACGTCGTTCAGCATCGCCGATCCGCCAAATTCGACGACCTGATCGCCAATTTCGAACGGCCATGTCGCCAGCGCCACCTTCATCAGACCGCGATTCTGCTCGGTCTTGTTGATGCCCTGACCGTTGAACACGCCGAAGCCGAATGCCCCGTAATTGCCGAACAATTTTTGCCCGTCATGCGCCAGATCGTCCCAGATTTTCTGGACCGACGGCGGGGTATAATAGGCAATAATGCCAAGGTCCCGCTCGCTCGGCACCGCGCTGTTGATCGCATCGCTGCGGTCCAGCGTCAGCCGGTTGGAGGACGACTGCATATTTTCCCAGCCATAGGGAACCTTGGACTGGCCAAAGCGCATACGGACGGTCTTGGCCTTGTCCAGGAACACATCGGCATAGGCGTCGCGCAACTGCACGAAGCCCTCGCGCCGCTCCGTACCGGCCTGATTATTGACCGCCGTAGCGAAATCGGGCTGGAGATAGAGCGAGACGCGGTCGGAAATATCGCCCTGCACGATCAGGCGGACACGACGGAGCGAGAAGCTGCCCCGGTCCGAAATGCTGCTGTCATGCACGGACCGCAGGCGCGAAACACCCGCAGGCGCGGTGTCGTCACCCGACAGGAAGGCGTTGTAGCGCAACTGGGTATAGCCGCGCAGGGTCAGGCGATCATACCAGGCCTTGGACTTGGCCGGTGCAGTGGCAGGTACTGGTGCGGGAGCTGTTGCCAGCACGGTGGGGGCTGCGGTCGATGTCGTGGCAGGCGTTGCCGACTGAGGCGGCACCTGCGCAACGACGGGCGCGGTCTGACTCTTGCTGGCAGCGAGCGCCGAGACGAGCGACTGGACCTGTGCTTTCAGCTCGTCAATCTGCGTTTGCAGTTGCTCTACCGTCTGCGCCTGCGCGGCCTGCGGCATCAGCGCCAACAGGCTGACGGCCAGACCAATCTGCATATGTCTCGATCGCATCTTCACTTGCCCTTCGTCTTGTCGAGCGGGCATTTATGTCGATTAGATGACATATATATGACTGCAACAGACTTGAATCTGTAACAATCCAACCATCGGGGATTTGCAGTTCAGCCGAGCCCAAGCAGCCTGACCGCATTATCCTTCATGATCAGCGGCAGCACCTCTTCCCGAAAACCCGCCTCACGCGCGGCATCGATCCATTTTTCCGGGCGAATGAGCGGCCAGTCCGACCCGAACAGCATCTTGGTTTTAAGTTGCGTATTTGCGTATTGGATCACCTGTTTGGGAAAATATTTGGGCGACCAGCCCGAAAGGTCCATGAACACATTATCCTTGTGCAGCGCCATCGACAGGCTTTCGTCGGTCCAGGGCCAGCTGGGATGGGCCAGGATGATTTTCATGTCGGGGAAATCGACCGCGACATCATCCACCAATATGGGCTGGCCATATTTCAGACGCACGCCGCCGCCGCCCTTCATCCCCGTCCCCATGCCCGAATGGCCGGTGTGGAAGATGGCGGGCAATCCATGTTCGGCGATGACTTCATAGATAGGATAGGCGACCCGGTCGGCCGGGTGGCAATCCTGCATGATGCCATGGAATTTGAAGCCCTTGACCCCGTGATTTTCAACCAGATCGCGGGCTTCGCGCGCGCCGAACTTGCCCTTGCGCGGGTCGATCGAGGCGAAGGGGATGACGATGTCGTCATGTTCGGCGGCGATGTCCGCCACTTCGTAATTGCTGATCCGCTTCGCGCCGATGCCGCTCTCGCAATCAACCGTGAACAGGCAGAAGGCGATGTTCTGCGCGCGATAATAAGCGATGGTTTCGGGGATGGTCGGGCGCTTGCGATCCGCCTTGAAATAGGCCGACGCCGCGTCGAAATATTTGGCCATCACCGGGTCTTCGGGATCGTGGCAAGACACCTCAGCATGGACATGGACGTCGATGGCCAGGATTTTGGACGGATCAATCGGCATTGTCGGTTTCCAGTGCTTTATCTTCATTGGCGCGGTGGATGACATAGGCGCGAATGTCGTCAATTTCTGCTGCTGAGAAGATCGACGCGAAGCTGACCATGCCATTGTCCTTCAGCGCGCCGTCATGGACGATCTGCTTCCATATGTCAGGATCGTTCAGCGTGCCGCTGTGGCGCAGGTCGGGGACGAGGCTGCCACCGATCGCCGCATCGCCGTGGCATGTGCTGCAATAGCGGCCAAAGCGCGTCGCGCCTGCCGCGATCGTTGCGGGGCTGGCAGTGGACGGCGGAGGATCGAGCGGCATTGTCGCCAGTGGCGGGGCAGGGGGCAGGACCGCCTTGCCATCCAGTTTGAACACCAGCAGGCGGGAGATATTGCGGCTTGGCCCGCTCTTGTCGGACAGGATGCCAGGGGCCAGCGCCCAGACCCCGCCCCAGCCGGCCATCACCGCGACATATTGCTGGCCATCCAGTTCGTAGCTGATGGGCGCGGCGACGATGCCGGTTTGCGCCGGGAAGGACCAGAGCTTGCGCCCGTCCTTGGTCGCATAGGCGTTGAAGTCGCCAGTCGCCGTCCCCTGAAACACCAGATCGCCGCCGGTCGCCAGCAGCCCGCCATTCCATGGTCCCTTATAGGATACGCGCCAGCGTTCCTTCTGCGCGATCGGGTCCCAGGCGATGAGTGCGCCGGTGGTCGCCTTCATTGCGGCATCGCGCACCGCCTTGTCGGCTGGCATCGCGGCGGCGGCGATGTCGACGCCGACATTGAAACCCAAGCTGTTCGCTTTCCAGCCTTTTTCAGGAATATAGGGGAAGGCGGCAAGATTGGCGGGGATGAACACCAGCGATGATTTGGGATCGAACGCCATTGGGTGCCAGCTATGCGCGCCAGTCGCGCCGGGGGAGCCGATAAAGGGTTTGCCGGTTTTGTAATAGCGCGCCTCAGGGTTTTCGATCGGCCGCCCGGTCGTCATGTCGATGCCGCTGGCCCAATTGACCGGCACGAAATTTTTGGCCGACAACAGCTTCCCGTTGGTCCGGTCGAGCATGTAGAAAAAGCCGTTCTTGGGTGCCTGCATCAGCACCTTGCGCTTGGCACCGCCTATGTCGAGATCGGCCAGCATGATATGCTGGGTGGCGGTAAAGTCCCAGCTGTCGCCGGGCGTCGTCTGATAGTGCCAGGCATAGGCACCGGTTTTCGCATGAACCGCGACGATGGACGACAGATAGAGATTGTCGCCCTTCCCCTCCGATCGATAGGCCTGGTTCCTCTCCGATCCATTGCCAACGCCGATATAGAGCAGGTCGAGGTCCGGGTCATAGGCCATTGCGTCCCACACCGTGCCGCCGCCGCCCTGCTTCCACCATTCGCCATGCCAGGTGGCCGCCGCTTTCTTCAGATAGTCCGGCTCCTGTTCCGTGCCGGGCTGGGCCGGGACGGTGTAGAAACGCCAGCTTTCCTTGCCCGTGTCCACATCATAGGCGGCGACATAGCCGCGCGCGCCGAACTCCGCGCCGCCATTGCCGATGATGACCATGCCGTTCACGACCCGCGGGGCGCCGGTGATGGTGTAATTCTTGCTCTGGTCGAGGGTGACGACGCTCCATGCCGCCTTGCCCGTCTTGCGGTCTATGGCGATCAGCCGCCCGTCGAGTGTACCAACGAAAATCTTGTCGCCCCATGCCGCCACCCCGCGATTGACCGCGTCGCAGCAGGCCTTGACCAATGTTTGGCGCGGCACCGCCGGGTCGAACGACCAGAGCAGCTTGCCGGTGCGCGCGTCATAGGCCTTCACCATGCTCCAGGCGGTCGAGACATAGAGGACATCGTCGATGAACAAGGGCGTCGCCTCCTGCCCGCGATTGGTGTCGAGATCGGCGAACCAGTCGAGGCCCAGCCTGCCGATCGTATCCTGATTGATCGTAGTCAGCGGGCTGAAACGCTGCTCGTCATAGGTGCGCCCGGTCGAGAGCCATTGCGCGGGTGCGGCGGCGATGATCCGCGCTGCATCGACGCCGCTGACACCCGTTGCGCCATTGCCCTGGCTACAGGCGGCCAGCGCCAGACTGCCTATCGTCATTGCCCAGACTGCAACCCGCATCGTCATCCCGTCCTTCATTCTCGCGGATGTTTTCATCCTGATTAGTTGACCATCCGCTCGCCCGACCAATGGGCCGCGCGCAGGACTTTCTTGTCCATCTTGCCCGCCGCTGTCCGGGGGATGGCGGGGACGAAGGCGACGCTTTTGGGTGCCTTCACCCCGCCCAGCCGGGCCTTGGCATGGGCGATGATGGCAGCTTCATCGATTTCGTCGGCCACGACAATGGCATGAACGGCCTCGCCCCATTTGGCGTCGGGGATGCCGATGACGGCACATTCGCGCACCGCGCCCAGTTCGGTGATCGCGGCCTCCACCTCGGCAGTGAACACATTGAAGCCGCCGGACACGACCATGTCTTTCTTGCGATCGACAATATAGAGAAAACCGTCGGCGTCGCGGCGGGCGATGTCGCCCGTATGATGCCAGCCGAAGGTACGGATGTCCGCCGTTTCCTGCGGCAGCGCATGATATTCGCGCGACACCAGCGCGCCGCGCACTACCAGTTCGCCTGCCTCGCCATCGGGCAGCAAATGGCCATCATCATCCATGATGGCGACGATGACCGATCGGGTCGGCAGGCCGCAGCTGGCCAGCCGTTCGGGCCGGTCGCCCGCCGCTGCTGCTGCCACGACTTCGGGTGAAAGCCAGGTGACGATCATCGGCGCTTCCACCTGCCCATAGGCCTGGCAGAGGCACGGGCCGAACAGCTCCACCGCGCGGCGCAGTTTTTCCGGGGAAACGGGGGAGCCGACGAGCAGGAAGATTTTGAGCGACGATGTGTCGGCCTGCGCCAGTTGCGGCGCGTCGAGCAGGCCATAAAGCGCAGTCGGCGGCATATAGACATGGGTGACGCGGTAGGTGGCGATCGCATCCAGCACGGCGGCAGCGTCGAAGCCGGGCAGGATGATCTGGGTCGCGCCCAGCGAGAGCGTCGCCAGCGCGACCGGTCCGGCAGCATGGGTGATCGGCGCGACCACCAGCGACACCGGCGCGTCCGTCCGACCATCGACCGCCTGCGCCACCGTCTCGATCATCGTGCCCCAACCGCTATTGGTGACGACCACGCCCTTGGACGGGCCAGTCGTGCCGCCAGTGGGGAAAAGACCAACGACATCGTCGGGCCGCCCGAACGGGTCGGACAGGTCGGGCAGGGCGTCACCATCGGCCCCGGCAATGAACTGGTCGAGCGAGGGGTCGCCATCCTGCGCCCGGTCGAGGCAGATGAAGCGGGTCAGGCCAGGCACACGGGCCTTGAGCTGCATCACGTCGCCTGACTGGCTGCTGTGATAGAAGAGCCAGCTACAGCCGACATAGTCGAGATAGGCGGCGTTCGCGTCGATCGCGTTGCGGGTGTTGACCGGCACCCATTGGCCATTGGCGCGCCATATGGCGAGCAGGGCGACCATCATGGCCGCGCTGTTGGGACCATAGAGCGCGACCGGTTCCTGATTACGAAAACCCGCCGCATAGAGTGCAACGGCGATCCGCCGGGTCAGTGCGCTGACCTGCGCGAAGTTCAACTTTGTGCCGCTGGCCGCGTCGATCAGGCAGATATGGTCGGGGGCGATGTCATGGCCCCGGTCGAAATAGTCGATCGCACGCATTGTCTCAGCCCCAGCGGTTAATCTCCGGGCCGGGCGCCCAGATCGCTTCGGGATGAGGCACGGTGGCCAGACCGAGCGCCCGTGCCACCGCCGGGCGGGCGCGCAAACGGGCTTCCCAGGCGTCGGTCAACGGCGAGGCGGCAAAGGCTTCGGCCACGATGGCGCGCATCCCCGCCAGCCAGGCGTAGCTTTCCAGATCAGCGATCGAGAAATCCCCCATCAGCCAGTCGCGCCCGTCGACCAGTTGCGTTTCGATCTTCTCGACCGCCTGCCCGATCTTCGCGCGGCTGTCGGCCAGTTGCGCCTCGTCGGCGCGGCCCTCCACTGCGTCACGCCAGCGTTCCTCCAGGTCTGCGCTCGCAATCCCGGCGGGGACGGCAGCGGGCGGGGCGGAGGCCACGCCCAGGCAAGCGGCAGCGGGCGCAACACGTTCGATGACATAGCGGCACCAGGCCATCATCTGCCAACGGGCATAGGGATCGGACGAACGCAATGCCGGGCCGCTGCCGACTTCATCGAGATAGCAGGCCAAAAACACGCTGTCGGTCATCGCGACGCCATCGACCACCAACACCGGGCCTTCGCCCTCGATCGACTGGTCGACTTCAAGCGGGTGGGGCAGGGCGGTCGAATGACGCTCGCCTGCAACCAGATCAATCGTGCGCAACTCAAGCGCGACATCCTTCTCGAACGCCGCGGCCAGCACAGTGAAGGACGGGCCATTGGGCTGGCCATGGTAAAGGATGGTCGTCATGCCGGTTCGCTTTCGAGCAGGGAAATGCGGCGGGCAAGGTCGGTGCGGCCCAGCGCCCAGCAGGCGCGGGTCGCAGGGCGCGCATAGATGGCGCGCAGCCAGCGCATGATGTTGGGGGTCAGCCTGTCATTGCACAGCTGCGGCTGCGACAGAGGCATGGCATAGGCGAGGTTGAAGCCGTTTATGTCGGCAAGTCCATAACTGTCCGACGCCAGCCATTCGCGCTGGCCCAGCGCCTGTTCGAGATAACCGATGCCAAGCGCCACGCGACGCTGGGATTCGGCCATCTCCTCGACCGAAAAAGCGCCATTGATCGCCTTGCGCCAGGCAACGCGCCGTTCGGGCATCGGGATGCGGTCGATCGCGGCTTCCAGTTCCGCAGGGTCCTTTTGCCGCACCGAAGGGCCGACGAACACGCTCCAGCCGATCATCGAGAAGCTGGGGGCGAGCCACTGGTCGAGAAACTTCATCCACCAGCGGGTGCGCCACTGGTCGATCGGGTCGGCGGGCATCAGGCGGGGGCCATCGAATGCTTCGTCGACATATTCCATGATCGCGGTGGATTCGGTCAGCACCTTGTCCCCGTGCATCATGGCGGGAATGGTGCCGAGCGGGTTGACCGCCAGATAATCGGGCTTGTGCTGATCGAAATTCAACAGGTCGAGATAATGGCTGTCGAACGCCACCCCCTTCTCAAACAGCGCCAGCATGGGCTTGCCCGAATTGGCGTTGGGCTCCCAATGATAGAGGGTAACGTCGGTCATGCCGATACTGCTCCATGATCCATAAGACCGGGCGGCGCAGGGCCGCCCGGTCAGGCGGGGATTAGAATTTCTTTTTGACCGAAATCGCCCATTCGCGCGGGTTGCCGGGACGCCCCTTGTTTACGCCAGCACCTGCGCCACGCACGTCGAACACCGACAGGAAATAATATTTGTCGAACAGGTTGGTGACTTCGAGCGATATGTCGAGATCATTGTCGGCATTCGACCAGGTCAGCCGCGCATTGGCGAGTGTATAGGCAGGCACGAAATTGAGGATGCGGGTCGTGCCGATCACGGATGATCCGGCATATTTCTTGTCTTCATAAGTGACGTCGAACCGGGGCGTCAGGCTGCCTGCGCTGTCGAGGTCGATCTTATATTGCGCGCCCAGGCTGAATTTCCAGGGCGGCGACACGGGCGGATCGTCGGCCGACACGCCACCCGGATTGGTCGGATAGGCCGCCGCCGGGTTGAGGCTGCCCGCCTTATATTTGAAGTCCAGATAGCTGATCGACGCGTCGATCGCGAGGCCATCCACCGGATAGGCAGTCAGTTCTGCCTCGAACCCCTTGACCTGCGCGTCGCCTGCATTGAAGCGGGCGGCACAGGGCGCATCGGGGCAGGTTAACACCGGGATCTGGATGCCGGTATAGTCATTGATGAAGGCGGCGGCATTGAAGCGCATGCGCCGGTCGAGCAGGTCGCTCTTGAAGCCGATTTCATAGGCCTGGAGCTTTTCCGGCTTGAACGGGATCACCTGACCCGAATTGAACGGGCGCGGGTTGCTACCGCCACCCTTGAAGCCAGTCGAGATGGATGCATAGACCAGCAGCGAGTCCGACAGGCGATAGTCGGCCGCAATCCGGTAATCGATCCGCTTGGCGCGATATTTGGCGGTCAGGCCCGACAGGGCAGTGACGGTTTCGGTGGTGTTGCCGTTGAAATTAGAGTCGAGCGTGTCCGGCCCGGCATAGCCAATGCCATAAACGGTGCCGACGGGATCAAGAAAGCGATTGACGGTTCCGTCGAAGTTCAGGCGATAATAGGTCTGGTCCTTCGATTCATCAGTATAGCGCAGACCGCCGCTGAGCGTCATACGCTCTATCGGCTTCCAAGAGAGATGGGCAAACACCGCCTTGGCGTCGGCCTTGGTCGGGTCAGGCTGGCGGAATTGCAGCGGGAATACCGGCACGTAGCGAATATCCTGCAGCGAGTCATAGGTCGATTTCTGCTTGAAATAATAGCCGCCGATTGTTGCATTGATCGTTTCGCCGAGCGATGCGTTCAGCCGGACTTCCTGGCTGAAACTCCAATTTTCCAGATAGTTGCGGCCAAATCCGAGACTGGCGGGCGATAGGTCCTCGTCGGAGTCAAACCGGGTTTCAAAGGCGCGATAGCCGGTGATTGACGATAGGGAGAAATTGTCGCTGAGCTTGTAGTTGATTTGGCCCGATACGCCCCAGCCCTTGTAGAGGCTGCGGTCGGAACCGCTGGTCGAGGACAGCGGCGTGCCAGCGGCCCCCAATGGATCGACCGGGATCGGGGGCACCCAAACGCCTGCCGGCTGGCCGGTGCCGATATAGTTGCAATAGCGACCGCAGATGAAGCGATTGTCATACGGCACGCCGGGCGCAGCATTGGTATTGGGGGAATTGACCGGGCTGGTCTCCAATATCACTTCGCCCGCAATCGTATGTTCGTCTCGTGTATAATCGCCGATCACCGTAACATCGAACCTGTCGCTGGGTTCCCAGAACACAATGCCACGGATCGCCTGATAGCCTACGCCGCCCAGCTTGCTGATGGTGCATTTGCCCGCAGGCTGGGTTGCCGCGATGCCGCTGCCCGGATTGGCACAGCCATAATCGACGCGATCGACAAAGCCATCCTGCTGCCGCGCGACACCCGAAATGCGCGCAGAGAGAGTATCGGCGATCTTGAAGTCGGCGGCGGCGCGAATGCCGATGCGATCGCGAATACCATAGCTCAGTTCGACAAAGCCGCCATTCTCACCCGATGGCCGCTTGGAATAGAGCTTGATCGCGCCACCTTCGGCATTGCGTCCCGCCAGCGTACCCTGCGGCCCGCGCAAGATTTCAACCCGGTCGAGATCGAGCAGTTCAAACACCGCACCGGTCAGCTGCGGATAATAGACGTCATCGATATAGATGCCGACGCCCGGTTCATAGGCGGGGTTGAAGTCATTCTGGCCGACACCCCGGATCGAGGCTGAAATGGACGGGCCAAAGGATGCGCCCATCGGCTTGAGCGAGACGTTGGGGGCCGCATCGGCGACCTGCGCCAGATTGACCTGGCTCTTGGCCTCCAGCTCTGCCGCGCTGACCGCAGTGATGGAAATGGGCGTGTCCTGAAGCCGCTGTTCGCGGAACTGGGCGGTGACGACAATATCGGCGACCATGCCCGGCGACAGCGTCTCCTGCCCGGCGGCCTGTGGTGCCGTTTGCGGCGGTGCCGACGACTGCGCCGATGCTGGCGTGGTGATTGCGAGGATGGACGCCGACGCCAACAGGGCGTGCGTCATCGTGGTACGAAGCGCGTACTGCATGGGAAATCCCCTCTCCTAAACCGGCTTGAGATCCGTCCTGCCCGGACGTGACCCGCCAATGACACTGCTGTGCGTCGATTGTTAGTAAGGCATACAATTTTCTGCGTTGCAAGAGCCTCTGTGACCCCGCAACGACTATTGACGCAATATTTGGCAATATTACGAGAGAGCAAATAATGCTGTTATCTATGTTGGTGGTATTGGCAGTAACAGGTTCAAAACAGGTCAATCGACAACTGGTTGAAAAGCCCTGCTTCTGCCGCTTTAACGGTCAGACATAAACGCGGCGAAGCAACTCCACCAACATCGCCGTTTCGGCCGGACTGAACCGGGCCTTGAGCCAGTTTTCATGCTCGGCAATGCAAGTGCGCGCCGCCGCCAGCGACTCGCGCCCCGCGTCGGTGAGGCTGAGCGTCTGGCGACGGCGATCCTGCGTGGATTCGCCGCGTTTCAGGAAGCCGCGATCCTGCATCCGGTTGACGATCGCCATCACGCTGGCCCGATCCATCTTCAACCGACGGCCAATGTCCGCCTGCGCAATAGCGGGCTGATCCTCGATCAGCCACAGCACCGCGACCTGCTTCTGGGTCAGGCCAAGGTCGCTGAATGTCTCGGTAAAATGCTGATAGACCGCCGCACTCGCCAGCCGGATGTGGAAACCGACCAGCCCGTCAATGCCGCTGAGGCGCGGGTCGGGGAACAGGGTGAGCGGATCGAGATCCTTGTCCATGGTATTCATAGTAACAGTCTGGAGACTAAAGGGCTGAGCGTCAATCCTACCGCTTGAAAATATGTGTGGGTTACATACAATATGACCAACAATCATAGGCAGAGGATCAACCGTGGCGCATTTCCCCGAAACGCCGTCCTTCACCGGATTCAACACGCCGTCGCGGATCGAGGCGGACATTGCCGATTTGGACATTGTCGGCGCAGTGCCGCCCGAACTGGATGGCGCATTCTATCGCGTCCAGCCCGACCCCCAATTTCCGCCACGGCTGGGCGACGACATCGCTTTCAATGGCGACGGCATGATCACCATGTTCCGCTTCCATGACGGCCGGGTCGATTTCCGCCAGCGCTGGGCGAAAACCGACAAATGGAAGCTGGAACATGAAGCAGGACGCGGGCTGTTCGGCGCCTATCGCAACCCGCTGACCGATGACCCGGCGGTCCAGGGCCAGATACGCGGCACCGCCAACACCACCGCCTTCATCCATGGCGGCAAACTCTATGCGCTGAAGGAGGACAGCCCGGCGCTGGCGATGAACCCGGCGACGCTGGAGACGGACGGCTATACCCGCTTTGGCGGCGCGATGACCGGCCAGACCTTTACCGCCCACCCCAAGATCGACCCGGCGACCGGGGACATGATCGCCTTTGGCTATGCGGCCAAGGGGGTGCTGACGCGCGACATGACCTATTATGTCGTGTCACCCGACGGGACGCTGAAACAGGAGCTTTGGTTCGAGCTGCCCTATTATGCGATGATGCATGATTTCGCGATCACGCCAGATTATGCGCTATTCCATGTCGTCCCCAGCACGTCCAGTTGGGAACGGCTGGAACAGGGCTTGCCCCATTTCGGCTTTGACACGACGCTACCCGTTTACCTGGGCGTCCTGCCGCGCCGGACCGACGCGACCGCCGCCGACATACGCTGGTTCAAGCGCGACAATTGCTTTGCCAGCCATGTCATGAACGCCTTTCAGGAGGGCACGAAAATCCATTTCGACACGCCCGAAGCGAAGAATAATATGTTCCCCTTCTTCCCCGACATCCACGGCGCGCCGTTCAATCCGCAGGAAGCGGCGAGTTTCCTGACCCGCTGGACGGTGGACATGGCGTCCAATGGCGATGATTTTGCAGGCACGCAGCGGCTGACCGGCATGATGGGCGAATTTCCGCGCATCGACGATCGCTTTACCGGACTGCCCTATCGCTATGGCTGGATGTTGGTCATCGACCCAGCCCAGCCGGTCGAACTGAAGGGCGGCAGCGCGGGTGGCATGATCATGAACACACTGGGCATGGTCGATCATGCGACGGGCCTGGAGCAAAAATGGTGGTGCGGGCCGGTTTCGTCGCTGCAGGAACCCTGCTTCATTCCGCGATCGACCGACGCGCCGGAGGGGGACGGCTGGATCGTCATGGTGTGCAACCGGCTGGCCGAGCATCGGTCCGACCTGTTGCTGTTCGATGCGACTGACATCGCCAACGGGCCGATCGCGCAGGTTCGCGTGCCGATCCGCCTGCGCTTTGGCCTGCACGGCAATTGGGCCAATGCCGACCAGATCGGACTGGCGGCGTAAGGGGGTTAGACCGGTTCCCCCGCCGCACGGGCGCGGGGGAGCAGGCTGGCATGGTCGCGCTCAACCCGGAACAGGATGATCAGCAGCAGGATGACGATCACCGGCGCGACCCAGTTGATCGCCAGGATCGCCCCGCCCAGATCGCCGCCGCGCGCGTCGCTGATCATGCCCACGACATAGGGACCAGTCCCCAGGCCGAAGATGGTCGAAACGACGACATAAAGGCTGACGGTCAGCCCCCGCATCCGCGGCAACACCTGTTCGAACATCAGCGCATAGATGGGCGGCATCCACATCGTCAGGATCAGGCTGTACAGAGTGAAGCGCAGGTAGAAATCGCCCGCATCCGGGGCGCGATAGACCCACAGCGCAACGAATGGCGACACCCCCATGGCGAACAGCGCCACCCACACCCGACGCGACAGGCGATGCGCGCCGATGCGGTCGGACAGCGGACCGGCGATCATCGGGCCGATAACGCCCAGCCCCGCCGAAAGCAGACCGAACTGCATCCCCGTCACCGCTGGCGACAGGCCATAGGCCTTCATCAGGAAGGATGGGGTAAAGCCCATCACGCCATAGTTGATCACACATTGCAGCGCGCCCGCCGCGATGCAGAGCAGCAGCGAGGGCTTGCCGCTGATGACGGCGAAGGCGACCGGATCGCGCCGTTTGAGATTTTGCAGCAGGTTGGCGATGACGAAAGCACCAAAGCCAATGACGCTCCACTGGACGACATGGGGGCTGACCGAAAATCCGCCGAGCAGCAAGGGCGGGCGCGGCGACATTATCTGCGCGCCATGCATGGCACCGAGCGACGCCAGCACGATCACAGCGAGCAGACCGACATTGAGCGTCCATTCGCGTCCGCTGGCGCGTGCCTGTCTTAGACTTAACCAATGGACGCCCGGCGTCACCGCTGCCAGCACAGCGAAGCTGGCGCGGAAGGGGTGGGGATCGGGCGGGGTGGTGATGCCGTCGATCGCGCCGCGCTGCGGTTCCTTCAGCCGCGCCATCAGGACGGCGATGATGAAGCCGGGCGCTGCGGCGACGGCGAAAGCGAATTGCCAGCCCGCCAGCCCCAGCGGTGCGCCGCCACCGACATAGCGCGCACTCCACCATTGCGCCGCAACCCCGCCGATGATCAGCGATCCGCCAAGCCCCATGGCGATGGCCGCCGCAATGACCGCCATGACGAGGCCGCGCCGCTGCTGCGGGAAATAATCATAGGCCAGGCTCGTACCAGCCGGTTGGGCTGCCGCCTCACCAATGCCCACGCACAGGCGCGAAAGCATCAGCGTGAAGAAGCCGCCGGCAAAGGCGGCCCCGGCGGTGGCGATCGACCAGAAACTGATGCTGGTCGCCAGCAGCCGCGTGCGTATCCAGCCATCGGCCAGCCGCCCCAAAGGCAGCGAGAAAAGCGCATAGAAGAGCGCGAACACCGTACCGTAGAGCAGCCCCATCTCCGCATCGCCGATATGCAGGTCCGCCTTGATCGCGGGGGCCAATATGGCGAGGATATTGCGGTCGAGCAGGCTGACCATGTTGGTCGCCGCCACCAGCGCCAGCGCATAATAGGCCGTCCTACGCGGTGGCACGATGATGCTCACAGGGCGAACAGGCGCTGGGCGTTGGTCTGCATCAGCTTGCGCTTGGCCGTGTCGGATATGTCGAGCAGGTCATGCGCGCGCACCTCGTCCGGCACATATTGATAGGGATAGTCCATCGCGTACAGCACCCGATCCTCCCCAAGCACCTTTTGCGCAAACTGGATCGCAGGTTCCCATGCCATGCCGCTGGTGGTGACGCTGACATTGCTGCGCATATAGTCGTGGATCGTTTTTTTGAGCGGTTTCATCCGTTCATAACGCTGCGACCGCACGCCCGCCTGATGCATATAATCCAGCCGATAGAGCCAATAGGGCAGCGCCTCCCCCATATGACCGACGACGATCTGGAGATCGGGATAGCGGTCGAAAATGCCGATGGTGATGAGGCGCAGCAGGTGCATCCCCGTCTCCACGCCAAAGCCGAAGATCGCGCCATCCAGCCCCGCGTCCAGCATCGGCCCGATCATCGCGTCGGGCGGGGTCGAAGGATGGATATAAAGCGGCTGGCCCGTGTCCGCGAGCGCGCGGAAAATCGGATCGAACTTGGGATCGTCGAGATATTCGCCCTGCGTATGGCTGTTGACCATCACGCCCCTGAAACCAAGATCGCGCGCGCCGCGCCGGATTTCGGCGGCGGACCAGTCGGGGTCTTGCGGCGCGATGGAGGTCATGCCGACGAAGCGCGTCGGGTGCGCGGCGCAGCGGTCTGCCAGATGATCATTGGCGCGCGTTACGATCGCCTTGGCCTCTGCCATGTCCAGCAGCGGCTGCACGCCCGGCGACGTCAGCGAGAGGATGGCGACGTCGATGCCGGTCGCGTCCATGTCCGCCAGCCGCCGCTCACCAAGGTCCAGCAGCCGGTCGATAATCTGCGTCGCGCGGGGCGATGGCGACTGACCGTAGAAACCCCAGAGCGACACCATGCCCCGGTCGGCGCTGCCATCGCGCACCATGCGCAGATAGGCGTCGATCTGCTCTCGCGTCGCAAAGGCTTCCTCGGTCGCGATGCGGAGATAGCCGCGATCGCCGCCAATATTCATTGTATGTGTCATGGCTTATCCTTCATGGATGGCTTTGGTGACGAGGCAGGCATCGATCCCTTCCGGCCCGTCCTCCGCGCCATGGCCCGACCATTTGACCCCGCCAAAGGGCGAGTCCGATGCGCCGATCATCGCGGTGTTGATCCCCACCATCCCCGCCTCGATCGCACGCGCGACGCGGCGCTGGCGCGCGGCATCGCTGGTCCAGGCATAGGCGGCCAGGCCATAAGGCAGGCGATTGGCCTCAGTAATCATCGCAGCTTCGTCGGCAAAGCTGTTGATAAGCGCTACCGGTCCAAACGGTTCTTCGTTCAGGATCGCCGCAGTCAGAGGTGTGCCGGACAGGACAGTCGGCGCGTAGAAATAGCCCGCATTGCCGATCCGCGCGCCGCCGGTTTCGAGGCGGGCGCCCTTGTCCACCGCGTCACCGATCAGCCGGTCCATCGCGTCGAGCCGCCGGGCGTTCGCCATCGGTCCCATGACGCTGCCATCGGCCAGACCATCGCCGACGACAATCTTCTCCGCCCGCTCGACAAAGCCTGAGAGGAATCGATCGTAAACGCCTGATTCCACGATGAAACGGGTCGGCGACACGCAGACCTGTCCGGCATTGCGATATTTGCCCGCCACCACCGTATCGAGCGCACGGGTTAAATCGGCATCGTTGAAGATCAGCACCGGACCATGACCGCCCAGCTCCATGGTCGTGCGCTTGCAATCCTCCGCCGCCAGCTTGGCCAGATGCTTGCCGACGCTGGTGGAGCCGGTGAAGCTCATCTTGCGGATAATGGGCGAGGAGAGGAGATGCCGCGACACTTCGTCCGGCACGCCGAACACCGCCTGCGCGACATCGCCTGGCAGGCCAGCGTCAAGCAGGCATTGCAATATGCCCAGCGCCGATGCCGGGGTCTCTTCCGCCGCCTTCAGGATCACCGAGCATCCTGCCGCGATCGGCGCGCCCAGTTTCCGCCCCGGATTGCCGAGCGGAAAATTCCATGGCGCAAAGGCAGCCACCGGCCCGACCGGCTCCTTCGTCACCGTCGATCGCTGCCCCGCCGGGCGCACCAATGCGCGGCCATAGAGGCGGAACGTCTCGCCCGCATAGAAATTGAACAGGCCGACATTCATCATCACTTCGATGCGCGCTTCGGCCAGCGTCTTGCCCTGTTCCAGCGTGGCGATGCGGGCAAGCTGCTCCTGCCGCTCGATCATCAGCCGCGCCGCACCCTGCAACACCGCCGCGCGCTCCTGCGGCGTGGACTCGCGCCAACGCAGGAAGCCACGCTGCGCCGCCGCCAGTGCGGCGTCCAGATCCGCCGCGTCGGCCAGCGGCAATGCGGCCAGCGTCTCGCCCGTGGCGGGGTTCATGACGCTGTGCGTGCGCCGTCCCCCGCCAGCAACACGCTGGCCATCGATCATCAGATAGAGGTCTGGATAGGTCATGGGGGTCAGACGCTCACAGCTTCGCGGGCGGCGCGCTCACGGTCGATATCGCCCTGCCAGCGTTCTGCGATAATCTCCTGTCCCGTCACCGGATGCTTCATGTGGAAGGGGACGACCTTGTGCGTCGGCCACAACCAGGCATCCTCGATCAGCGCGTCGGGACCGGTCGGGTCGGCGGGATAGATGTCCTTGGGGAAGGGGACATATTCCGGCCTGGTATTGGCCCAGCCGGTGTCAAAATCGGCATGCCATTGCGGCAGATAGTTCAGGATCGCTATGCGCCAGATACCGTCCACCTTCCTGTAGGTGTTTTCATAAATGCCGCCTTCCCACCATTGGCGCGGCCCCAGCATCGGGTTGGAGGGGTCGCAATGATCCTTGTGCCGCCCCGCCTGCATCATCGACCGGGCGCGGGCATGGGCGGTGACGCCATCATCGCCAATATCGACAATGTCCTGCAACTGCGGATGATCGAGCAGGAAGCCGTCGATCGGCCCGTTGGTGCCATGGGTAAAGCGCTTCTGGAACCGCTCGACATAGAGGCGGCGTATCCCCTCCGTGCCGCGCCAGATACCGCCGAAGAAGCGCACCTCGCCATCGTCGGTGAACAGGTCGACCGTTTCATTATAGAGGCATTTGTCGATCAGATAGCCGTAGAGATATTGCAGCTTGCGCACGTCCAGTTCGTCCTCGCGCCGTTGCAGGCGGCTGGACAGGCTGGCGACGCTCTGTTCGAGTTTGGCGATACGATCTGTGTCAGACATTCCACTCTCCATATTGTATATTATACTTACATAAATTATACCCGTCACATGGCTTGGGCGGCGATCCGTTCCACCTCTTCGCGATAGGGGCGGATGGCGCGGACCATGCACAGCGTGGCGATGGGCAGCAGTACGCTGGCGGTCATCACCAGCGCCTTCCACAACTGGGTCGGATCGCCGACCAGATAGTCCTGCACCAGCCCGACCAGGAAACTGCCCATCGCGCCGAAGAAGGTGAACATGAACAGATAGATCGCCGTCACTTGCCCCCGCATGGCATTGGGGGCGACGCGCTGGATGGCGGCATTTTGCGGCACGGCGCCGGCCATGCCGAACATCGCGCCGACGCTCGACACCGCCAGCGATGCATAGCCATTGGGCATGAGTGGCGCGAGGATGGCGCAGATGGTGACGCAGCCAAAGAAGATCGCCGCGGCTCGCACATTGGCGTCGGCATGGCGCTTGGCCAGCCATTCGACGAACACCCCGCCCAGCAACAGGCCGAGCAGCGAGGCAATCAACGTCATCGATCCCATGACCGCGCCAATCTGCGCCTCATTCCAGCCATAGGTGCGGATCATGAATGGCACGCGCCAGAATTGCAGGCCGAATACCTCGATCGCGCTCAATGCCAGTCCCGCAAACAGCGGATAATAGACCCGCCGCTTGGCGTGAATCGCCCTGGCGGCGTCCAGCCCGGTGAAAGTCAGGATACGGCGGCCCAGCGGCGCACGGTCGGGCGGCGTGATGCTATCGGGTGACACCGCCTGACGCGGCGGTTCCCTGACGGTCAGGAACAGCAAAGCGACCAGCAGCGCGGGCAGGCCCAGCCAGATCATCAGCCATTGCCAGCCCAATATGGTCAGGCCGCCATGGACGCTCGGCGCCCATCCCGCCGCCACGCCGATCAGCATACCCCCGATGATAGGCCCCAACGTCGTGCCGCCGATGAAGCCGAATTGCAGCAGCGCAAATGCGCGGGTCAGGATGCGCGGCGGAAAAGCGTCGGCCAACAAAGAATAAGATGCAGGCGCATGGGCCGATCCGCCCGCCGCCAGGAACACCCGCGTACCGACAAATTGGGTGAAGCTCTGCGCGATGCCGCCCAGCGCGGTCACGACCCCGATCGCCGCGACCCCGCCCGCCAGCACGAATTTGCGCGGGAAAATATCGGCCAGCCGCGCCAGCGGGATGCCTATGAACAGGTAGCAGATGATGCTCGCCGGTCCCGCCAGAAAGCCAAGCTGCGAATCGGAAAGGCCGAAATCCGCCTTGATCCGTTCCGCCAGCATCGCGAACACGACCTGTTCGAAAAAGGTCACGAAGGTCGCCAGGATGATGACGAACAAGGCCCAATAGGCCGCCGCCATGGCGTAAGAGGGCGCATCGACATCCGTGGCCACCCGCGCATGGTCCACCCACCGACTTTCGGTCGCGATCGGCGCTGGTGCCAGGGCCACAAGCCTTCTCCTCATCCTCGCCTGCCCCTGTTGCCTGGGCGATATTTAGGCTTGGCGAATTTGTAAGTGAACTATACGAATATGGCGAGGGCAAAAATTCACGACTGTTAGAAAAATGGATGAGGGATAGGCTGATGCTGGAATTTGAAGGGCGAACCGCCTTTGTGACCGGGGGTGCCAATGGCATCGGCCTGGGGCTGGCCCGCGCGTTGCTGGCGCATGGTGCGAAGGTGGTGATCGCCGATATCCGCGAGGATGCGATTGAGGCGGCGCTCAGGACGCTCGATAATCAGCATGTCGTCGGTATCCCGCTGGACGTTGCGTCGCGGAGCGGCTTTGCCGATGCGGCGGAGGAGGCGGAGCGGGCGCTTGGTCCTGTCAGCCTGTTATTCAACAATGCCGGGATCAACCTGTTCCAGACGATCGATGAGTCGAGTTATGACGATTGGGACTGGGTGATGGGGGTCAATCTCCACGGCGTGATCAACGGCGTCATGACCTTTGCCCCGCGCATGAAGGCGACCGGGCTGGGCGGCTATATCGTCAACACGGCATCAATGGCCAGCTTCCTGTGCGGCGGTGCGCCGGGCATCTACAACACCACCAAATTCGCGGTCCGGGGCATGAGCGAGTCACTGCGCTACAGCCTGGCCCCGCACAATATTGGCGTGTCGGTGCTATGCCCCGGTCTGGTCAAAAGCCACATCTACGCCAGCGACGAAGTGCGCCCGGCGACATTGAGCGATAAGGCAAAGCCCGTGGACAGCAATGCCGTGGCGCGGCTGGCGCAGATCCACGAATTTGGCATGGAGCCGGACGTCATCGCCGCGCGCACATTGGATGCGATGCAGGAAAACCGCTTCCACATTTTCCCGCACCCCGAATTTGAGGATGAGTTGCGGACCGTGTTAGACGAGATCCTTGCCGATTTCCGCCCCTATCCGGCCGATGCAGGCCACGACCAGCGCGTCGGGTTCGAAAAGATGCGGCGGGAGAGTTACGCCAAGGCGCGACAGGCCGCGCGCGAACGGGCGTAGTTCAAGCCGCGAACAGATCGCCCTGTCGCGGTCGGGCTGGCGGCGTCGCAGTCTGGCGCGGCGCGCCGACCAGCACGCGCGCCCGCCCGGTCAGCGTATAGACCGCCTGCCGCTGCGCGCCGCGATTGAGGTGATCGACGCGATAGCCCTGATAATGGCGCTTGAGCAGCCCGGCCTTCACCAGTTCGGACGCTGCCCGGCTGAGGTTGGTCTTGCCCGACGCGCGCACCCGCGTCCGCACCTCATCCTGCACCAGCGCCTCATCCACCGCCGCGTCCCCGGTCAGCCGCTCCTCCTTGCGCAATTCCTCGCGCACCCGTTCGACCAGCGCCATGCGCCGGGGATCGCGATGCCCCATCGGCGTCAGCGCGTCGCACAGCCAGTCGCGCAAGGGGACCAGCGCCTTGCCCACCCGCACCATCGGCCCCGCGCTGCCGTCAGGCCTGGCGACGTCCGCGATCAGGGTCAGCAGCATGAAGGCGTAGCGGGGGCGGGAACAGCAATGCGACAACTGGTCGAGCAGCAGGGATAAATCGCTGCCGCCAGGAATGCGGGAGGAAACGGGCGCATGAAACATAAGGTGAATCAAGCATAGTCGGCCCGCCTTGTGAATCCCCTATTTCCGCCGAGTCGCACTTTGTCGTCCGTGACACTTTGCCTACCGGTAAAGTGTCACGGGGGAGCCTTTACCGGCGTGGCGCCGCGGCGAATCAGCGCTTCACCTTCAGATGCTGCGAGAAGAATCGCGTCATTACGTCAAAGGCCTCTCGCGATTCCGGCAAGGCGGGATCGTAGAAAAAGGCGTGGCCCAGCCCGTCCCAGATATGCAGGTCGGCATCGACCCCGGCCTTGACCAGTTCCTTATGCGTATTGACCGCCGCGCTCATCTCGAAGGCGCGAGTGCCGGTAATCACCAGCGTCGGCGGGAACAGCGCCAGCGTCGCGGGCGATGTGATGGGGGAGACGAGCGGGTCGGCCAGGTCGATGTCCTTGAAATAGCCGCGACTATCCTCCCGCTGCGCCAGTGCCTGGAACGGTCGCCCGAACGCCCGGCTATCCCCGCCCCAGCGCGCATCCGCCGACGCGCAGAAAATGCCGATCGCGGCGGGCAGCGGCAGCTTGTCGCGGATAAGCGCTGCCATGGTTTCGGCAGTCAGCAACCCGCCCGCCGAGCAGCCGAACATGGCAATATCCTGCGGCTTGTGGGTCTTGAGCAGCTCGCGATAGACCGTCAGCACATCTTGCGTGGCGGCGGGGTAAGTGAACTCCGGCGCCTGTCTGTAGGTGATGCTGACAATCTCTATCCCGGCAAGGCCCGCCAGCGGTATGGATTCGAGCATCCCGGTGCCCGTCGCCGCCCCCATGATGAAGCCGCCGCCCGGCAGGTTGAGCAGGATCTTGCCGCGATTGGCCTTCGCCACGCCGCCCGCCGGGGTTGCGCGGACGGCGGGGATGCCCGCGATCACCTCGTCGCGGGTCGTCACCTTGTACATATGCTTCAGGGCGTCGAGGCGGGGGGCCATGATCTGCGGCATCCGCGCCCGCAGCGCCCCGGCCTGACCCGCCGCGACAGCCCGCATCATCGGTTCTTCAGGATCGGTTGGGCTGCGCGGCAAGGCCTTCTTGGCGGCATCGCTCAGATAGACGGACGGCGGCAGGCGGAAAGAGGGGACGACCACGGTGCCGTCCGGTTCGATCGTGCCGGGACCAGCCAGCGGCGGCGGTGTTTGCGCGATAGCGAGGGCGGGCAGCGCGCAAACCGCTGCGCTCAGGGCCAAATGGCGCAACCTGGACAGTGAGCCGTACATATGAATCTCCTCTACAACTTATGTTATGAAATATAATATGCAGGGTTGAGGGCCGGACGCAAGCGCGTTATCGCGGCATATGTCCAACTCATTGTCGCCTTTGTCCGAACTGGTCGATCCGCTCGACCCGCTGATCGGCTATCATCTGCGCCGCACCACCGTCGCGGTGACAGCGGCGCTGGCCGATTTGCTCCAGCCTTTGGGCGTCAATGTTGGGGAGGCGACTCTGCTCTTGTTCCTGGGCGAGAACCAGGGCTGCACCCAGAGCGACATCGGTCGCGCCCTGCGCGCCCAGCCCGCCAACCTCGTGCCGCTGATCAACAAGCTGGCGCTGCTCGGCGTGCTCGACAAGCAGCCGGGCAAGGGGCGGGCGATCACCCTGTCGCTGACCCCCGATGGCGAACAGCTCCACGCCAAGGTGAGCGAAGCGTTCGAGCGCCACGAGAGCCGGATCGGCCGGTCGATCCCGCCCGAACGACGCGACGAAGTGCTGGCGCTGCTGCGCCTGCTCTGCCGCGACGCCTGCCACCCTTAGAGGCTGACGGCTTTGGATTGAAGTCCCAGCCTCCGTTCGTTTCGAGCGAAGTCGAGAAACGTCGAGCACCGGTTTCTCGACGTCGCTCGAAACGAACGGATCAAGGCAAAATCTCCGGTTCAGGCGTCAGGCTCGACCCATGTCGTCGTCAGCGCGCGGGGGGAGAGATATTTGGTGGTGCTCCAGCCGCCATCGACTACGATCGTCTGCCCATTGATGAAGCCTGCGCCAGGCGAACAGAGGAAGGCGATGGTGCTGGCAATATCCTCCACCTCGCCCAGCCGGGGAAAGGGGGTGGTTTCGACATTCACCCGCTTGAACATCTCATCGTCAAACCGGTGCCGCACCATGTCGGTCATGGTAACGCCGGGCGCGACGCAATTGGCGCGAATACCGCGCGGGCCATAGTCGCAGGCGATATGCTGGGTCAACGCGCCCAGCCCGCCCTTGGCCGCCGAATAGGCGCCGCCCCGGCGCCCGCCGATCATCGCATAGGTGGAACTCACATTCACGATGCCGCAACCCTCGCCCATATGGCCGATGACTTCGCGGCACAGCCGGAACGGCGCGCGCAGCATCAGCCCCAGAAAATAGTCGAGCGTCTCATCGTCCGTCTCGTGCAGCGGCTTGGGGCTGCCCGCGCCCGCATTATTGACCAGAAAGTCGATACGACCAAAACGCGCCAGCGCCAGCGCCACGATCTGCGCCGGAGCGTCGTCGGCTGTGATGTCCACCGACAGCGTTGCGATCCGCGCCGGATCGCCGATCACCTGCTCCAGCGTGGTCAGCTTATCCGCGTCCCGGCCCACGCCGACGATCGCCATGCCTGCTTCGGCCAGCATCTTGGCGGTGGCGAGGCCAATGCCGCTGCCCGCCCCGGTGATGATCGCAACCTGCATCGTTTTATTCCCTTTATCCTGTCTTGCCCTTTCATATCCGCCTTCCGCGCCCGCCGCGAACCGCTGGAGCGATGCCTTGCCGGGGCGGCTTGAACCTGTGCGAGTGACGGTTCACCCACGGGGCCATATCAAGGAGCATCGCCATGGCAGACTATCGTTTTGACGATCGCGTTGCGGTCATCACTGGCGCGGGCCGAGGGCTGGGCCGCGCTTATGCGCTGCTGCTGGCGGCGCGCGGCGCGAAGATCATCGTCAACGATCCGGGCGGCGCGATACGGGGCGAGGGCGGCGACGATGGCCCGGCGGCGGACGTGGTCGCGGAGATCAAGGCACTGGGGGGCGAAGCGGTTGCCTGCACCGAATCGGTCGCCACGCCCGAAGGCGGTCGTGCCATCATTGACTGCGCGCTCGACCATTATGGCCGCATCGACACGCTGATCCATAATGCGGGCAATGTCCGTTACGGGTCGATGAAGGAATTGAGCCAGGAGGATTTCGACGCTGTCCTCGACGTCCATCTGCGCGGCGCCTTCCATGTCGCCCGGCCCGCTTTTCCGGTCATGTGCAAGGCAGGCTATGGTCGGATCGTGCTGACCTCCTCGATCGGCGGGATCTACGGCAACGAAAATTGCGTCAATTACGGCATGTCCAAATCGGGGATGATCGGCCTCAACAATATATTGGCGCTGGAGGGAGAGGCCGAGGGTATCCGTTCCAACATCATCGTACCCGGTGCCGTGACCCGCATGGCGGAGGGGATCGACGTATCGGCTTATCCGCCGATGGGACCGGAATTGGTCGCGCCCGTCGTCGGCTGGCTGGCGCATGAAAGCTGCTCGATCACCGGGCAGATGCTGGCGTCCATCGCCGGGCGGGTCGCGCGGCTGTTCATCGCCGAAAGCCAAGGCGTTTATCAGCCCGACTGGTCGATCGAAGATGTCGGCAACCGGATCGACGCGATCATGGACAGCGCCGATCCGGTGACGTTTGGCCTCCACGGCCATGTCGATCATATCCGCTACAGCTTCGAACGCGCCGTCGCGGGGAAATAAGGGTCAACTAATGGAGTTGACCCGTTCCAGCCGTGGCGACAGCAGATGGACAGCACCAAGCGCGACGAAATAGGCGCTGCCCGCCACCGCGAAGAGCGGCGTATAGCTACCAATGCCATCGAGGATGTAACCGGCATATTTGGCCATCACCATGCCACCGATTGCGCCCACCGTGCCGCCGATCCCGACGACCGAACCCACCGCGCCGCGCGGGAATAGGTCCGACGGCAGGGTATAGAGATTGGCAGAGAAGGCCTGATGCGCGGCGGTGGCGATGCCGATCACCAGCACGGCTAGCCAGAGGTTATCGATCGACTGGGCAAAGAAGATCGGCAACACGGCGCAGGCGCAGAGCAGCATGGTCAGTTTGCGCGCGGCGTTAACGCTCTTGCCCGCCTTCATTAGCCGTCCCGACATCCAGCCGCCAAAAATGCTGCCGCCATCGGACAACAGATAGATCGCCACCAGCGGCGGGCCGAAGCTGATGAGGTCGAGGCCATAGCGGGTGCCAAGATAACCGGGCAGCCAGAAGAGGAAGAACCACCAGATGGGATCAATACAGAATTTGCCGATCGCATAGGCCCAGGTTTCCTTGACGGTGATCAGCTTCGCCCAGCCGATCGGTTCGACCGGGTCGGCCGGGTCCTGACGGATATAGGCCAATTCTTCGGCGCTGACCTTGGGATGCTGGTCGGGGCTGCGGTAAAAGACCAGCCAGGCGATCAGCCAGAGGATGCCGAAAATGCCGGTGGCGTAGAATGCAACGCGCCAGCCATAGGCGACCGTCAGCCATGGCACCAGCAACGGGGTGATGATCGCGCCGATATTGGCCCCGGCGTTGAACAGGCCGATGGCGAAGGCACGTTCCTTTTGCGGGAACCATTCGGTCACCGCCTTGATGCCGGCGGGGAAATTACCCGATTCGCCGACACCCAGGCCAAAGCGCGCCATGGCGAACTGGGTCACGCCATGCACGCCGCCATGGGCCATATGGGCGATGGTCCAGATGGTGACGGCGATGGCATAGCCAAAGCGCGCGCCGATGACATCGACCACCCGGCCAAAGCCCAGATAGCCGACCGCATAGGCCGCCTGGAACCAGAAAACGATATTGGCATAGTCGGTTTCCGACCATTGCATTTCCGCCGACAAAGTAGGCTTCAACACGCCGATCATCTGCCGGTCGACATAGTTGATCGCCGTCGCCGCGAACAACAGCGCCACCACTACCCAGCGATAGCGCCCGACCGGCGGACCCTGCACCCCTGCTTCGTTCATCATCCTGGCTCCTATCTGGCTTGGTCGGCCGCTTGTTTCAGCGCGGCTCTTGTGCGGCAATCGTGCAGTGAAGGACACCCAGCGGGCCGAAATCGGCGTCCACCTTCTGTCCCGGCGTCACCCGATGGACACCCGATACCGCGCCGGTCGATATCCACCAGCCTGCCTTTATAGCGATACCGCGGGCAATCAGATTTTCGAGCAGGAACCGCACCGATCCGATTGCCCCCAACGCGAAGGCGGCGGCGGTGCCGCTGCCGACCGGTTCGCCGTCGATCCGGGTCGTCACCAGTTGATCAGCATAAGCGCCGCTGCGCCAGTCGGGTACGGCGGGGCCGATCAGCAGGCCGTTATTATTGCCAAAGTCGGAGACGGTGACAGCCGGACCGTGGCCGTTGATCCCGGCAAAGGGCGAACTGGCAATCTCAATGCCGATATGAACCGCATCGATATGGTCGGCGGCTTCCTCCAGGGTGAAATGCGTCTTTCCGGCGGCCGGTATAGCGCCGATGCGGAAGAGAAATTCCGCTTCGACCGCGCCGAAGCCTTCGGCAAAGACCAATCCCTGCGATTGCTCGTCGGCAGTCGATACGGTGGAGGCGAAGATCGGCCCTGCCAGGCGGTCGCAGCCATAGCGATCCGCGAGATCGCCCAAGATCCGGCCGACTTTCCAGCCTGCGATCGCTTCTGTCATCCGTGCCAGGGCGGCGTCCTGAACGACATAGGCGTCATCCAGCGTCGCAGGCATTGGGCCGGGATAGTCGGCAAGTCCTTGTGCGGACTGTCGCGCCGCCAGAAACCGCTCTGCGATTACTTCGGCCGGGCTGCTGGCGCTCACTGCGAAATCCTTTCCATCCTCGTTGATCCTGTCGGTAATGGAAACCGGTGTCATTGACAAGCCGGATCGCGGATGGTTGCGCTAGCGGGGCGCGTAAACTGCGTTATAAGGCGCTATGGCAAAGCAGAACCAGGATGAGGGACAGGCGCCCAAGCTGACGATCAACGACATTGCCCGCATGGCGGACGTGTCGAAAAAGACGGTCAGCCGGGTCATCAATCGATCGCCGCTGCTGAACCGCGAGACGCGCGACAAGGTGGAAGCCATCATCCGGGAAACCGGTTATGTCCCCAATCCGCAGGCGCGGGCGCTGGCATTGGGGCGTAACTTCCTGATCGGACTGGTGTATGACAATCCCAACGCCCAGATGATCCTGTCGATGCAGCGCGGCATATTGGAGGCGCTGCACGGGACGGAGTTCGAACTGGTGATTCGCCCGGTTGATCGGGGATCGAACCTGGTGATGGACGATATTCGCGGCTTCGTGACGCGCCAGCGGCTGTTCGGCGTGGTGCTGCTACCGCCCATGTCAGAGAATGACGCACTGGCGCGGATGCTGGACGAGCAAGGCTGTCGCTATGTGCGGATGGGGTCGGCGGTGCTGGACGATCCTGAACATATGGTGGCGTCCAACGACAAGGAAGCGGTGGCCGACGCGGTGCGCTATCTGATTGCGCAGGGGCATCGGCGTATCGGTTTGATTGCAGGGCCACATGGGTTCCGGTCGGCGCAGGAGCGACGTGAAGGCTTTGAGCAGGCACTGGCGGAAGCGGGGATCAGTCTGCCGCGCAGCCTGATCGCCGATGGCCAATATACGTTCGAATCGGGCCTGTCCGCGTCGGAAAGCCTGTTCGACCTCACCCCGCGCCCGACCGCGATCTTCGCCAGCAATGACGAAATGGCAGCGGGTGTGCTCTATGCCGCCAGAATGCGCGGGATTGCGGTGCCGGAGGAACTGTCGATCATCGGCTTCGATGACACGCCGCTCACCACCCGCGTGTGGCCGCCGCTTAGCACGGTGCGCTGGCCGATCGTCGCCATGGGACGGGCGGCGGCGCTCAAGCTGATCGGCACGGCGATTGGCGAGGGGTCGGAGGTCAACGAGCCGTCGATGTTCAGTTCGACATTGATCCGTCGCGCATCGGTTGCACCGCC
This sequence comes from Sphingobium sp. FG125, assembly GCF_057809795.1. NCBI lineage: Bacteria > Pseudomonadati > Pseudomonadota > Alphaproteobacteria > Sphingomonadales > Sphingobiaceae > Sphingobium > Sphingobium sp. FG125. The sequence continues at coordinate 4,931 of NZ_JBMDKQ010000002.1, read as the reverse complement.
CGCCATATCCTGATAGGCGATGCTTCATGACACCGGTGTCCAATAGGGCGCCCATATTGGATGAAGGACGAGGGGCCAAGCATGTTCGACAAGACCTATTACGCGACGCACCCGGACATGATGGAGTGCGTGAGCAATGACGAATTGCGCGATCGCTATCTGATCGGCGGGCTGTTCCGCGATGGGGAATGCGTGCTGAACTATACCCATGCCGAACGCTTCGTCATCGGCGGGGTTGCGGTGGCCGATGTACCGGTGGTGCTGCCAGCCCAGACCGAACCGGCCTCTGCCGCTGGCCACCCCTTCCTGGAGCGGCGCGAGCTGGCGATCGTCAATGTGTCGGGCGTCACCGGCTCCGTGACCGTCGATGGCGAAAGCTTCACGCTCGGCAACAAGGACTGCCTCTATGTCACCATGGGCGCGAAGGACGTGGTCTTTTCCGGCGCAGGCGCGCGCTACTATCTCGCCTCCTGCCCGGCGCATAAGGCCTTCACGACGCGTCTGATCTCGCTGGCCGATGCCACCACGCTGGAACGTGGCAGCCTCGAAGAATCCAACGAACGCACCATCTATCAGCTGGTCATCCCCGGCATTTGCGAGAGCGCGCAGCTGGTCATGGGTCTCACCGTGCTGAAGCCCGGCTCGGTGTGGAACACCATGCCCCCGCATATCCATGAACGCCGCAGCGAGATTTACTTCTATTTCGAGCTGGATGGCCCTGCGGACCGCGTATTCCATTATATGGGCGAGGGCGATGCGATGCGGCACATCGTCATGGCGAACGAGGAAGCGGTGATCTCGCCCCCCTGGTCGATCCATATGGGGTCCGGCACCAAAGCCTATGCCTTCATCTGGGCGATGGCGGGCGAAAATCAGGATTATACCGACATGAACGTGCTGGACATCTGCCAGCTGGCATAACCTCTTGCCCCCTCCCTTTCAGGGAGGGGCTGGGGGTGGGTGCGGCGCAGCCGCCCGCGCCTCCGCCAGCGTTGATCGCCCCGCTACGCGCGGCGCACCCACCCCCGACCCCTCCCTGAAAGGGAGGGGGGAGAGTAGCTGATGACCAACCCCTTCGATCTTACCGGCCAAGTCGCCATCGTCACCGGCGCGAATACCGGCATTGGCCAGGCCATCGCCCTGTCGCTGGCCGCAGCAGGCGCGGACATCGCCGCCGTTGGCCGCACGCCTGCGCTGGAGACGGTGCAGAAGGTCCGCGCGCTGGGCCGCCGGGCGGAGATCGTTTCGGCGGATCTCTCGACCATCGAGCCGGTCCAGCGCGTCATCGACGAAACCCGCGCCACGCTGGGCGGCCTGCATATCCTGGTCAACAATGCTGGGATCATCCGCCGCGCCGACAGCGTGGACTTTACCGAGGCCGATTGGGACGCGGTGATCGACACCAATCTCAAAGTCCTCTTCTTCCTCAGCCAGGCCGCAGGACGCCACATGATCGGTCAGGGCGCAGGCAAGATCATCAACATCGCCTCGCTGCTCTCCTTCCAGGGCGGCATCCGCGTGCCGAGCTACACCGCATCCAAGAGCGGCGTCGCGGGCCTCACCAAGCTGCTGGCGAACGAATGGGCGGCCAAGGGCGTCAACGTCAACGCCATCGCGCCCGGCTATATCGCCACCAACAACACCGCCGCGCTGCAAGCCGACGAACAGCGCAACCGCCAGATCCAGGAACGCATCCCCGCAGGCCGCTGGGGCGACGCCAGCGACATAGGCGGAGCCGCCGTGTTCCTCGCGTCCAGCGCCGCAGGCTACATCCACGGCCACACCCTCGCCGTCGATGGCGGATGGCTGGCGCGGTAACATGGCTGGCGTCGACCGCCGCCACTTTGTTGCGGGCGCCATTGGCCTGAGCGCCACGCCCGTTTTCGCCGCGCGGCCTGATCCGGTTATCGCGACGACAAACGGGCGGATCAGGGGCAGGCGGGAGGCGGGGCTGCATGTGTTTCGCGGCGTGCGCTATGGGCAGGACACGGCGCAGCGCCGCTTCCAGCCGCCACTGCCGCCTGAACCTTGGCGCGGGATCGTTGACGCCGCCGCCTTTGCGCCATCCTGCCCGCAGCGGGCAATGCAGGCGGGGACCAGCGAGGATTGCCTGTTCCTCAACATCTGGACGCCTGGGGCAGAGGCTGCTGCGAAGCGTCCGGTGATGCTCTATATCCATGGCGGCGCCTATGCCAATGGGAGCGTGGTCGATCCGCTGAATGACGGGCGGCATCTGGCGGCGGCGGGCGACGTCGTCGTGGTGACGGTCAATCATCGGCTCAATGCGCTGGGCTATCTCTATCTGGCACGGCTCGATCCGCGCTTTGCCGATAGCGGTAATGTCGGGCAGCTGGACCTGATTTTGGCGCTGCGCTGGGTGCGGGACAATATTGCCGCCTTCGGGGGCGATCCGGCCAATGTGAGCGTGTTCGGCCAGTCGGGCGGCGGGGCGAAGATTGCGACGATGATGGCGATGCCCGCCGCCAAAGGACTGTTCCACCGCGCGATCACGATGAGCGGGCAGCAGGTGACGGCCAGCGGGCCGATCAATGCGTCGCGGCGGACGGCGGCCTATCTCGATCAGCTGGGGGTGACGCCCGATGCGCTGGCACAATTGTTGACGATGCCGGTGGCACGGCTGATCGAGGGGCTGGAGGCGGCCGATCCGATCCTGGGCGGGGGCGTCTATATGGGGCCGGTGCTGGATATGCGGTCGCTGGACCGGCATCCCTTCTGGCCCGACGCCGCGCCGCAGGGCAATGCGATCCCGATGATGCTGGGCAATACGCTGGATGAAACGCGGGCCTTTATCGACCCCGACGGGCCGCTGCTGCGGGGGCTGGACTGGAGCAATCTGGCGGCGCGGATGGCGGGGGAATTGCGGATCGACCTGTCGCCTGAGTGGATCGTGGCGCAGTATCGCGCGCGCTTTCCCGACTGGTCGGCGGAGCGGATCTTCTATGCTGCGACCACGGCGGGGCGAAGCTGGCCGGGGCAGGTGATCGAGGCGGAGGCGCGGGCGCGGGCCGCTGCGCCGACCTGGGTGTATCAGGTCGATTTCCAGTCGCCGACCCAGCCCAAGCGGGGGGCGCCGCATACCATGGACATCGCGCTGGCGTTCGGGACGCTGGACGCGCCGGGGTCTTTCACCGGGACGGGCGCGGGCGCGCGGGCGGCATCGGCGGCGATGATGACGCGCTTTGTCGCTTTCGCGCGGGAAGGACGGGCGGATTGGCCGCAATATCGACTGGATCGGCGGGCGACGATGATCTTTGATGTCCAAAGCCGGGTGGAAGATGATCCGCGTGGCTGGGAGCGGGCACTGTTTGCGCGGGCGCCCTATATTCAGCCGGGGAGTTGATTAAACAAGCGCTTAGGGTCATACGGAGGCGCGGGAACGCGGAGGGATCGGGCGCGGAACTTCGCTAACTTCGCCCATGTCGCTTATGGAGATTTGGGGCGAAGTTTTGTGTTGGCGCGCGCGGGGTGCGTGGCCAGGGGAGGGGTGTGGACGATGGGAAGGAGCCGGGCTGCGGTATAGCAGAGGGGTGGGGGTGTAGGACATCCCCGTCGGCTATAACCGCCCCTGCCATTCAATCGTGCATAGGCCGCTATCCCAAGCTGAAGGCCATCCTGCCAAACCACCGCATTGGTGCGATGATCAACAATCTCGACCGCGCCATCGTACTGGCCAGCGATGCCGATTTTCTGGTGACCGGAGACCGACGCGCCGGCCTGCTGCAACGCGGCAGCTTTCAGCGCGCCCGGATTGTCAATCCGGAGCATTTTGCGAGGGACCGGGCTTTGAGCGGCCAGTAGGCGTCTGGTGTCGACAATCGCATCGATTTCGCCATGGCCGTTGGCGTTAGGGATGGACGGCGCACCCCAAGCGGGCTATCTTAGCGCAAGGTAATACCTTTTGCTATGGAGGTCGCGCTATGGCAGCGGCAACATCAATCAAGCTCGACGATGTCCTTAAGGGGCGCGTACAGCACCTTGCCGAAGTGCGGCGGCGCAGCTCGCATTGGATCATGCGCGAAGCCATTACACAGTATGTCGAACGCGAAGAAAAGCGCGAGACGTTCCGGCAGGACGCCATACGGGCATGGGACGAATATCAACAGACGGGCTTGCATCTGACGCTTGAGGAAGCCGACGCCTGGTTGGCAAAGCTCGAAGCGGGCGGGGATGCGGAGCCGCCTAAGTGCCACGTCTAATCTGGACGCCGCATGCGCTTGCCGATGTTCAGCGGCTCTATCGCTGGCTCTTGCCCAGGGATGCTGAAGCCGCGATCCGCGCGGTTGCGACTATCCGGGCCGGGGTTAGGATTCTGGCCGCATCACCGCGCATCGGCCGTCCGGTGGAGGATATGGACCCCGATTATCGGGAGAAGCTGATCGACTTCGGCAACAGTGGCTATGTCGCCCTCTATCGCCTTGATGGCGAGACATTGGCGATCCTGGCTGTCCGCCACCAAAAGGAGGCGGGCTATCCATAGCCGTCGACATGGCGGCTATGGCCTGATTCCCGATCAACCGCCTCGCCTTTTTTCGTATCGCGCGAGCAGATCGCTTATTTCCTTTTCCGGAACCTGTCCTGACAAGAGCCGCGCCTGAAAAGCCCGAAACTCCCGTTCCCCACGTGCACGGCGCGCTTCCCTGATTTTGGCGAAGAAGCCCCGCGCCCTGTCATCCGTTTCGGTCGATAGCCGGGGCCATGACCGCAATCTGGTAGATGGTAGTCCTACACTCATTGGAGCGTCGCTAATTTCTCCAAGAGAAGGGCCGAAATGCTTGGGTTGATCGTGTTTGATCGACCGCATTTCGGGAAACTGTTCAAGCGGTGTCCCGAACGACAAGGCATACGCTTCGGCACCTGTAGCGCGACGATTACGGTGTCCGGTCGGCGTCAATTTTGATGGCCGATAGGTG